>NZ_JAHLZY020000001.1:0-309653 GCF_018967865.2 Hymenobacter siberiensis | reverse complement strand
TCCGTTTCCTCACCCGCGTAGTCGAACTTCATCTGGTTGTCGAAGTCGAACGCGGCCTTGGTGTCGTAGTTGAACACCAGCTTGAGCTTGGTGCCAATGGCCCCCGACAGGTTGACGTTGATGTTCTGCTCAAACAAAAAATCGCCCACGCTCTGCTGGCGCAAAGTCAGGGCCGGGTTTTCGTTGCGGTTGAAGCGCGCCCCAAACTTGAGTGTGACCGAGCCCGCCGGCCGGATGTCGACGTAATTGCCCCCGAAAATGCGGTTGGCAATCGGCCCGAGGTAAATCTTCGGAATCAGGCGCTGCGCCTGGGCCGAGCCGGCGGCGGCGGCCGGCCCCGTAATGCCGCCCTTGGCCTTTTGCCGGTAGTAGTCGCTAATGGCCTGCCGCCGCTGAAATTCCGTGTACTGCTTGTAGCTCAGCACGCTGGGGTCGCGGTAGTCCACCTCCTTGCCCACTTTTTCCTGCACCTCAAACTGCGTCAGGCTGTCGTCGACGGCCACATTAAGCTTCACGGTTTTGGGCAGGGGCAGAATCAGCGGCGACTCGCGGCGGTGCGGCCCGAAGGGGCTGCCCGGGCGGTCGTGCACCCGCACCCGGGGCCGGCGGCTCGGCTTATAGGGCCCCGTGGTATCCACCACCGCCCCGGCAGGCCGGGGAGTATCGGCAGCCAGGACCCGGTTGGCGCGCAGCCACAGGCTGGTCGCGCGCGGGCCGGCAATGGGGGCAGCCTGAGCCCACCACGCCAGCAACGACGCAACCATAACAACCGACGCGGGGAGTAATTTCTGTCCGGATTTCAAGCAGGATAGGTGGATGTAGCTATTGGAGCTGTTAGCCCCTAGCTGTTAGCTGGTAGCCGGTTAGAATCGGCGATAGTCGGTAATCCTTCGGAAACGAATCGAAATTGAGTCAGCCCATAGTCGCCCCAATAGCGAGGTAAGAGCTAGCAGCTAAAAGCTATGCGCTAACAGCTAAAAACCATCCTGACTCAGTGCGACTTCAAAGCAAATTTAATCAATTCCTCCACGCTTAGCTCCCCACCGTGTTTGTGCTGAATCTGGTCCAGCTGTTTCTCGGCAGCGGCCCGCGCAAAGCCCAGGGTTACCAGGGCCTGCAACGCTTCGGCACGGCGCGTATTGTGTTGGCGGGCCAGCGGCACGGTGTCCACGCCGGCTTTGGCCAGCAGCTCGTCTTTGCGCAGCTTGTCTTTTAGCTCCAGAATCACGCGCTGGGCCGTTTTCGGCCCCACGCCCTTGATGCTCTGGATGGCCCGTACATTTTCGCTCACAATGGCTTCGCGGATTTCGCCCACGCTCATGCTGCTCACCATCACGATGCCCGTGCCCGGCCCGATGCCCGACACCGAAATCAGGAGCATGAACAGCACCTTTTCGCTGGGGTCGAGGAAGCCATAGAGCGTCTGCCCGTCTTCCTTGATGTGCTGGTAGGTGTATATTTTGGTGGCCGCGCCCTCAGCCGGCAGCTTGGAGTAGGTGGCCAGCGAAATCCGAACTTCGTAGCCCACGCCGAGAATGTCGACAATGGCAAGGGTGGCGTCTTTGTAAGCGAGTTTACCGTCGAGGTAGGCAATCATAAGCCGGCGAAAGGAAGAGAAGAGAGAGACACAAGTGTTGCTATGGCAACACCAGTTTCCGGTTTTTATCTCCCAAATTTACTGGCTTTTCAGCCAAAAATTTTGGGTCAAATGAAGAAGGTGTGAGCATCCAAATCGAGAGCCCATAAAACGGTCATGCCGAGCGCAGCCGAGGCATCTCGCGTGCAGTACTAAATCCAGCGATTGAGTTACTACCACACGCGAGATGCCTCGGCTGCGCTCAGCATGACGTTCGAGCTGGATTTGGCTGCGGCTTTTACAGCGCTTTGCTACCCGTCTGGGCATCCACTACCGCAATGGCGGCCATGTTCACGATGTCGCGCACGCTGGCCCCGAGCTGCATAATGTGCACCGGCTTGCGCATGCCCATCAGCACCGGTCCGATTACCTCCGTACCACTGATTTCCTGCAACACCTTGTAGGCAATGTTGCCCGACTCTACGTTGGGAAAAATCAGGGTATTAGCGCCTTTTTCGGCCAGCGGCGAGAAGCCGTAATGCTCCTGCAGCAGGGCGGGGCTCAGGGCCACGTTGGCCTGCATCTCGCCGTCGATGAGCAGATCGGGGAAGCGCTGCTTGGCCAGCTCGGTAGCACGGCGAGTCTTTTCGGGCAGCGGCCCGGCGTTCGAGCCGAAGTTGGAATAGCTGATAACCGCCACGCGCGGCACCGCGTCGAAGAAGCGCACGGCGCGGGCCGTGAGGCCAATAATCTCGACCATTTCCTCGGCCGTGGGGTTGATGTTTACCGTGGTATCGGCAAAGAAATACGGGCCTTTCTTGTGCTGAATGATGTACATCGACGACACGCGCTTCACGCCTTGCTCGGTCCCAATGACTTGCAACGAGGGAATAATGCTCTTGCCGTAGTCCTTGGTGAGGCCGGTGATGCAGGCGTCAGCCTCGCCGGTTTCCACCATCATGGCGGCGTAGTAGTTGCGCTCACGCATCAGGCGGCGGCCTTCGTAGAGCGTCATGCCCCGGCGCTGGCGCTTCTGGTACAGAATGCTCGCATACTCGTCGCGCTTGACGTCCTGCTTCAGAATGTTGATGATTTCACACCCTTCGAGGTCGAGGCTGCTTTCGCGGGCAATGGCTTCGATTTTTTCCTGCGGCCCCAGAAGAATGGGTTTGCAGATGCCCTCATCGAGCAGAATCTGCGCGGCTTTCAGGATTTTGTAGTTGTCGGCTTCGGCAAATACCACGCGCTTGGGGTTGGCACGGGCCGCCGAGGTGATGCGGTTCATCAGCTTCTGGTTCACGCCGAGGCGGGCGCGGAGCTGGTCCTCATACGCCAGCCAGTTCTCGATGGGCAGGCGGGCTACGCCGCTTTCCATGGCGGCTTTGGCCACGGCCGGGCTGATGCTGGTAATCAGGCGCGGGTCGAGTGGCTTGGGAATAAGGTAATTACGGCCAAAGGCCAGCGTATTGTCGCCGTAGGCTTTGTTCACGATTTCGGGCACGGGCTCCTTGCTCAGCTCGGCTAGGGCACGCACGGCGGCCAGCTTCATGGCCTCGTTGATTTCGGTAGCGCGCACGTCGAGCGCGCCCCGGAAAATGTAGGGAAAGCCCAGCACGTTGTTCACCTGGTTGGGGTGGTCGGAGCGGCCGGTAGCCATCACGAGGTCGTCGCGGGTGGCCATGGCCAGCTGGTAGCTCACCTCGGGGTCGGGGTTGGCCAGGGCAAACACGATGGGATTGTCGGCCATCAGCAGCAACAGGCCGGCCGGCAGCACGTTGGCCGCCGAAAGGCCGAGGAATACGTCGGCCCCGGTCATGGCTTCCTCCAGCGTGGTCACGGCGCGGCTGGTGGCAAACTGCATCTGAATGGGGTCCAGATTAGTGCGCTGGGCGTTGATGACGCCGTCCTTGTCGAATACCACCACGTTGTCTTTGTTCAGACCCAGCGCCAGATATAGGCGCAGGCACGACACGGCCGCCGCCCCTGCCCCGCTCACCACGAGCTTCACTTCGTCGATTTTCTTGCCCACGATTTCGAGCGCGTTCAGCAGCGCGGCCGAGGTAATGATGGCCGTGCCGTGCTGGTCGTCGTGCATCAGCGGGATGTTCATCTTCTCCCGCAATTCGGTTTCAATACGGAAGCATTCCGGCGCCTTAATGTCCTCCAGGTTGATGCCGCCAAACGTGGGCTCCAGCGACTTCACGATGCGAATAAACTCGTCGGGGTCGGTGGCATCAATCTCAATATCAAAGCAGTCGATGCCCGCAAACTTCTTGAACAACACGCCCTTGCCTTCCATCACCGGCTTGCTGGCCGCCGGGCCAATGTTGCCTAGGCCCAGCACCGCCGTGCCGTTCGAAATCACGGCCACCAGGTTGCCCTTGGCGGTGTATTTGTACACGTCGTCGGGGTTTTCGGCAATGGCTTTGCAGGGCTCGGCCACGCCGGGCGAGTAGGCCAGGGCCAGGTCGAGCTGGGTGCTCATGGGTTTGGTGGGCACCACTTCGAGCTTGCCGGCGGGCTCCTGCGAGTGGTAATTGAGGGCGTCTTGCTTGTTTATTTTCAGCATCGGGAATTCTTCAAACATGAAAACGGCCACGCGGGCAGCGCGGCCGTCTAAGGCGAAATTAGCGCGAAAAGCGCGGCAAGGCTGGGTTTACTTTCTTAACACCTGTTATACAACCCCTTTAGCTCTGCGGCACGAGCAGCTTCTGGCCCAGCTTCACCTCATCGGAAGCCAGGTGGTTGAGCTCGCGCAACACCTGCACGCTCACACCAAAGCGGCGCGAGATGTTGAACAGCGTATCGCCCGGCTGCACCAGATGCACCTGCGAGGCCGGCAGCCGCTTCTCTACGGCCGGGCGCGGCGCGGCCGCTACGGCACTCTTAGCGGGGGCTGAGGCATTTTTCAGCGCCTTGCGCGGTGCGGGTGCATCCTCGGCCGGAGCCTGAAATACCAGCCGCTGGCCAAGTGTTACGGTTTCGCTCTCCAACTCGTTCCAGGCCATTAGCTGCGCCAGGGTCAGGTTATGCTCGCGGGCCAGCTTGGTGAGATTGTCGCCCTTGCGCACGAGGTAAGGACCGAAATTTTCCCTGATTTCTTTGGGCGCAGCGGCCGAAGCAGTCTGCACCGGAGCTTCCGTATCCGTTTCGGCCACGGGCACCACGGATTTGGCTTCGGCACGTTTGGCACTGGCAGCGAGACTGGCAACCTGCGCCTGTCGGCGGGCCGCAATCCGGGCCTGCGCCTCGGCAGCCGCCTGCTGCACGGCCTGCCGCTGCCTGATGGCGGCTAAGTGTACTTCCTGCATTTTTTCCCGCCGGATTACTTCCTGCAGCCGCGCTACTTCGCGGGCATTGGCCTCGGCCTGCTCATGGCGGGCCACCGCTTCCTCATCAGACACGGCTGGGCGCACGCGCACGGCAGGAACCGGCATTGCTACCGGCACGGCCGCGATGGATTCTGCGGACTTGCCGGGGGCCGCAACGGGAATCGGCACGAATACCACCAGCTCACGGCCGGGCTTCAGCGAACGACCTTTGGGCAGCTCATTCCAGCGGCGCAGCTGGCTTTGGCTCACATCAAACCGCTCGGCCAGGCTGGCCAGAGTTTCGCCGCGCCGTACTTTGTGCGGCACCCGCCGGAAGCGGGGCGCGGCTTCCGCGTCATCGGCCCGGGGGCCGGTGGTGGCGGCCAGCAGCGAGCGATTCCCCCACGACTCCACGCCTTCGAGGCGGGGTGGTAGAAAGGCCAGCGGCCGGGGCAGCTCGGTAGCCGGCTGGCAGTAATCGAGCAACGTATTGCGGTCGGCTTCGCCAAAATGCACCGCCGCCGCCGCCGGAAACCGCACCACGTAGGACCGGTAGCCGGCCGGCAGCGCCGCCCGCCGCAGCTCCGGGTTGAAGCGCGTGAGGTACAGCGAGTCATCGTAGCCGCAGGCCTGGCTCAGGCGGCGCAGGTCGAAGGCGCGGCCGCGCAGGCTGAGCGTGTCCATCGGCTCGGCATACTGGTAGCGCAGCGTGGGCGTGCGCAGGCCGTGGGCCTCGGCGTACTTCATGCTATACATGATGGCCGTGAAGGTGGGCACGTAGTTGCGCGTTTCGGCCGGCATGTAGGGGTACAGGTCCCAGAAGGTCTTTTTACCGGTGCGGCGCATCACGCGCTGCACGCTGCCCGCCCCCCAGTTGTAGGCGGCCAGCACCAACTCCCAGTCGTGAAACACACCGTAGAGGTAGCGCAGGTGCTTGCAGGCAGCCTCCGTGGCCTTCTCAGGGGCCATGCGCTCGTCAATCCACTCGTCGCGCTTTAGGCGCAGGTCGCCGGCCGTGGGCCCCATAAACTGCCAAAGACCAGTAGCGCCCACCGGCGACTTTGCCGTAGGTATCAGGGCCGATTCCACCACGGCCAGGTATTTCAGGTCGAGGGGCAGGTTATACTGCGCCAGGTATTTCTCGAAAAGTGGAAAGTAGAGGTTTTCGCGCTCCAGCACGCGCTGCATGTAGCTGCGGTTGCGGGCCGTGAAGAGCGTGACGTAGGCCATCACCGCATTATTGAACTGGTGCGGGGCATCGGTTTCAATGCAGCCCACCCGGTCGCCCACCAAGTCGCGCACGGTGGGCGGGGTGCGCAGCCACTCCAGCCGGGCCGAGTCGACGGGCGGTACCGGCACGGCCACCAACGAGTCGGGCTGCAATTCCAGGCGCACCCGCATGGTATCATCCAACAGGGCTGGCATTGTGGAAATTACCCGGCCCGTCGAATCGCGCTGCGTCCCCCGTTGGGCTTTGGCAACCGTACCCTGCAACAACAGAAAAGGCAGCGCCAGTCCCAGCCAAAGGGGGCGGGAACGGGAGGTTTTTACGTGCTTAATCCCTTGCTTCATAGCACTAAGATAGGCCATAGGTAAAGAACTTGTAGAGATGCCAACAAAAAAATCCTGATACGTAGCCAGGCCCTTCGGGGATGACCTTTCAACAAAAATGCCCCGGCCAGCAGGCCGGGGCATTCGTGGGGGCCAGCGGGCAATACGCCGACTGACTACTGAATAACAAGCGTTAAGCTACCACTTCCTCGGTGAGGGTGCCGGCAAAAGCCAGCAGCTCGGCCTCGCGGAAGGAGCCGGCCATTACCTGCAGGCCAATGGGCAGGCCGGCGGCGTCCTCCCCTACCGGCACCGAAATGGCGGGCACACCGGCCAGCGAGGCCTGCACCGTGAAAATATCGGCCAAGTACATCGAAACCGGGTCCAGCTTCTCGCCGATTTTGAAGGCCGTGGTGGGCGTGGTGGGAAGCACCAGGAAATCGTACTGGCGTAGCAGCTCGTCGGTTTTGTCCTTAATGAGGCGACGAACACGCTGAGCCTTTGTGTAGTAAGCGTCGTAGTAGTTAGCGCTGAGCACGAATGTGCCGAGCAGGATGCGGCGCTGCACTTCGGCCCCGAAGCCCTGGGCGCGGCTCTTTTTATAGAGCGATTCCAGGTCCGTGGCATCCGGGGCGCGGTAGCCGTACCTCACGCCATCGAAGCGGCCCAGGTTGGAGCTGGCTTCGGCGGTGGTGAGGATGTAGTAGGTCGGAATCATGAAATCGAGGTAGGGGAAATCCACCGCCTCTACTACGTGGCCCTGGCCGCGCAGCAGGTCCAGCTGGGTTTCCATCGCCGCCTTTATTTCGGGGTTCAGGCCCGGGCTGTTCACGGCATCGGCGATGTAGCCGATGCGGTAGTGCGCGGCGGGCGTGAGCTGCTGGCTGTAAGCGGGCACCTCGCGCTGGCTGGCGGTGCTGTCCATGCCATCGGCTCCGGCCATTACTTCGGTCAGCAGCGCGGCATCAGCCACCGAGCGGGTGATGGGCCCAATCTGGTCGAACGACGACGCAAAGGCCACCAGGCCGTAGCGCGAAATGCGCGAATAAGTGGGCTTAAAACCCACCACGCCGCAGAACGCAGCCGGCTGGCGCACCGAGCCGCCCGTATCGGAGCCAATCGAGGCCAGGCACATATCAGCCTGCACCGCCACAGCCGAGCCGCCCGACGAGCCACCGGGCACCCGGCTGGGGTCCAAGGCATTACGGACCGGGCCGAAGTACGAGGTTTCGTTCGAGCCGCCCATGGCAAACTCGTCGCAGTTCTGGCGGCCGATGATGATGGCATCGGCATCGAGCAAGCGCTGTACGGCCGTGCCGGTAAACAGCGACTTGAAGCCGTCCAGCATCAGGCTGCTGCTTTGCAGCGAGTGGCCGGCATAGGCCAGCACGTCCTTGATGCCGAGGACCATACCGGCCAATGGCCCGGCTGTGCCGGCAGCTAACCTGGCATCCACGGCATCGGCCTGGGCGCGGGCCTCGTCGGGCCACACTTCCAGGAAGGCGTTGAGGGTGGGGTTCTGGCGCTCGATGTTGCCCAGGTAATACTCAACGAGCTGGCGGCAGGACATAGTGCCCGCCGTCAGCTCGCTACGAACTTCGGATAAAGACTGAAAACGCTTCAAACTATTTGCAGATTTTAGGTGACCGATTCAGGAATTAAGCGTCGGGGTTGGCGGGGATGTAGGGCTGCCGGGGCTGGGTGCCTTCGGGGGCCATGTTGGGCGGCAGCGCGGGGGCTACGTAGGGCGCATCGGCCGTGGGGTAGCTGGTGGGCTCGGGGTGAGCGGTGGTAACGGCTGCCGCAGCAGGCGTAGCCCAAGGATCGAAGCCGGAGCCGGCTTCCGCCACCGGGGCCGGGGCCTGCGGCAGCGGCGTGGGGTACTGCTGCTGAGGGGGGTAGTTGGGGTTGGGCTGCTGGTTGTAGTTGGGCTGACCGGGCTGGCCGGCCTGCTCAAATTCGCGGCGGATTTCCGTGCTGGCGTCCTTGAACTCGCGGATGCCCTTGCCCAGGCCCCGGGCCAGCTCCGGAATCTTATTGGCCCCAAAGAAAATGAGGATAACAACCATTATCAGCATCAGCTCCGAGCCGCCGATATCGCCTAGAAATAGAATGAGGGGGGTTTGCATGATTTTTAACTACGTGTTAAACTAGATAAATATAGAAACGAGCAGTGGCTTAGCCGAGCTGCTGGTTGGGGTCATTGGGGTTGTAGGCCGGCGGGGCGGGCTGCTGGTAGCCCGGCTGGCCCGGCTGCGCATACGTGTTGTGCTGCGGCTGCTGGGGGTAGCCTTGCTGGGGGTAGCCCTGAGCGGGAGGTGCCTGCTGGGGGTAGCCCTGCTGCGGGTAGCCCTGAGCGGGAGGGCCCTGTTGGGGGTATTGCTGCTGGTAGGGAGGAGCCGGCTGGTCGCGGTACTGCGGCTGCTGGTCTTCGGGCTTGGTGCTGGCGTCCTTGAACTCGCGCACGCCCTGGCCCATGCCTTTGAACAGCTCCGGAATACGCTTGGCACCAAATAACAGAATAACAACGAATAGAATAAGGAGCATTTCGGTGGTCCCGAAGCTACCAATCAGAAACAAGGAATGAAGCATAGAAAAGGGGGGCACTTGGGCCCAGTAAAGGGTGAGAAAAGAAGATATACGCAGCCGAACGCCTTTTGGAGTATCAAAGATACCCAATAGAGCTGTTTAGATGACGAAGGACACCTTCGGCGGAGGATTTGCCGGGGTTGAACGGGCTATAATTACGGTTGGCCGACATCACAGCATCTAACTTGTCATCGCCAACTAGCTTTGTTATTCCATAAACCAGTCTTTCTCATTGCGAAGGAGTTAGGCTGTGCTTCCTTAACCCAATCCGTTGTGAAATCATCCAAGACCACGAATTTTGCTGCTGTTCCGTTGCGGCAGGTCAACGAGCCCGAGCGTCTGGAAACGCTGCATAGCTATAACATTCTCGATACCGACCCGGAGCAGGTTTTTAATGATTTGGCGCAGCTATCGGCGTTTATCTGCGGCACGCCCATGTCGCTGGTTTCTTTGATTGATACCGAGCGGCAATGGTTTAAAGCCCGCGTGGGTCTCGACATGCAGCAAACGCCCCGCGAGCATGCCTTTTGCCAGTATGCCATGCGGGCCCCCGGTGTGTACGAAGTAGCCGATGCGGCCCTCGACCCCCGGTTTGCCGACAACCCGCTGGTGACGGGCAATCCCAAAATCCGCTTCTACGCCGGCGCGCCCCTGCTCTCGCCCGATGGCCAGCCCCTGGGCACGCTGTGCGCCCTCGATACCGTACCCCGCCAGCTCACCGCCGACCAGCGCGAGGCCCTGCGCGTGCTGGCCCGCCAGGTAATGGCCCACCTGGAGCTGCGTCGCGTGCGCGCCCAGCTCGAAGACGAGCGCCAGAAGCTGGACGGCATGCTGCGCATGGCCAACAGCACCGGCGATTCGCTGTTCAGCAACGGCCGCGCCGAAATCTTTGTGAAGCAGGACCAGCGCCTGGTGCGCGTGACCACCGCCGAGTTGCAGTACGTGGAGGCCCTTGGCGACTACGTGAACCTGCACACCACCCGCGAGCGGCTCACGGTGTACGGCACCATGAAGGATTTCGAAGCCAAGCTGCCCGGCCGTGATTTCGCCCGCATTCACCGCAAATACATTGTGCGGCTCGACCGTATTGTGGCCATCGAGGCCGATGCGGCGCTGCTCGACGGCAGCTCGGCCAACGGCCCTGTCCGCACGCCCATGCGCGTACCCATTGGCAGCTCCTACAAAGCCGGGCTGCTCAATCGGCTCACGCTGGTTTAGGCCCGGCCAGCTGCTGCAATTGCTCCAGACCCGACAAAGCTGACGTTCGCCGCGTCAATGGCTCCTTTCACCGAGTTACCCGGGTAACAGGCCGCTCAGCCCACCATCTTTGCTATGGTTATCGGTTGCGGCAGGCTAATAGCCCCTGCGGCCGACAGCTAAGTTTGTTTTCATAGCTCAGAAAGACCCGCACCTTTGGAGCGGGTTTTTTTATTTCAGCCCGGTTTGGCCTGAGAAAGCGGGTGGAGCCTACGATGGCCCAACGGCCCGGCTACCGGTGGCCCAGCCAGCTTTCGGGGTTCAGGTTAGACGAGTTGTGCCACACCTGAAACTGCACTTCGGACGTGCCCTCGGCATCGGTGGCCACCGTGCCGATGACCTCCTTGGCGCTTACGTGCTGGCCCTCGTGCACGCTCACGGAGCGCAGCTTGGCATACACCGTGAAAAAGTCGCCGTGCTGAATCATGACGATGGTGTTCATGCCCGCGATGTTGGCAATGGTGAGCACCTTGCCATCGAAGCACGACCGCACGGCCTCATCGGCTCCGGTCTGGATGTCGACGCCCCGGTTTTCTACCGTCACATTTTTCAGCACCGGGTGCGGGTGCCGACCAAAGCGCTGGCTGATGAAGCCCCGGCTCACGGGCCAGGGCAGCCGCCCCCGGTTGCCGGCAAAGGAAGACGACAGGCCCGCCGCTTCGGGCGTGAGGGCAATGCGAACGGCGCGGCGGTCGGCGGCGGCTTCGGCGGCCGTTTCGGACGCGTCGCTTTCGGGAGCGGCCGTGGCGTTGTCGGTATCGGAGCTGCTGGCGGTTTCCGGGTCGCGGCGGGTGCGGGCCACGCCGGCGCTATTGCGGGCGGCGGCAGCGCG
Organism: Hymenobacter siberiensis; assembly: GCF_018967865.2. NCBI lineage: Bacteria > Pseudomonadati > Bacteroidota > Cytophagia > Cytophagales > Hymenobacteraceae > Hymenobacter > Hymenobacter siberiensis. The sequence goes on along the minus strand of NZ_JAHLZY020000001.1, from coordinate 298,537 downwards.
GCGGGCATCGCGGGCGGCAGCCAGAGCGGCTTCGCGGCGAGCAGCCAGGCGGGCGGCCCGGGCGGCGCGGGCTATTTCCTCGCGCACCCGCTCGGCAATCAGGTTATCGAGGCGGTTCACGGCCTGGCGGCGCTCTTCCAGCTCTTGGCGCAGGCCCTGCTCCTGCTGGCTGAGCTGCTGCACCATGTCGTCTTCTTTCGACTTGAGGCTGAGCAGGTTATTGTTCTCGCTCAGCTGGCTGTTGAGCAGGCTGCTTTTACGCTGTTGCTGCTTCGTCAGGCCCGACAGCTCCTGGTGCAGCCGGTACTGCGTGCCCATGATGCGAGCCGCCTGCCGCTGCCGCTCCTCGGTGTACTGCCGGATGTAGCGCAGCCGCAGCGCAAACTGGTTGAATGACTCCGAGGCAAACAAAAACATAAGCCGGTTGAAGCCGTTGGCCGTTTTTGAAGCCGTGTAAAGCAGCCGTGAATATTCGGCCTTGAGCTGGGCCAGCGTTTGCTGGGTTTGAATAACCTGCTTAGCCGTCTGGTGCACGTTGGTTTCGATGCCCTGCAATTGCGTCGAAATCCCCTGAATAACCTGCTTTTTCACCGTCAGCTTCTCGGTGATGACGTGGAGCTGGCCCAGGCTCACCTTTTTCTTTTCCTGGGTCTGGTTCAGGGCCTGGCTGGTTTTCTGAATCTGGCGGAGGTTGGTCTGGCGCTCGCGCTCCAGCTGCTCCTTGCTTTTGGCGCGGGCCGGCCGGGGGCTGGCGGCAGCCTTTGGGCGGGTGCGGGTGGTCGGCTTAGTGCTACGGGCTGACTTAGCGGGCTGCCGGGCCGGCTTAGCCAGTTTCCTGGGCTTGCGGTTCTGCGCGCCTACGGGCCCGGCCAGCAGCAGCCCCAGCAGGGCGAATAGCCACCACCGGCCGCGAATAGCCATCGCGCCAGCTTTCACCTCTGAAATAAGTGCCTTCTCAGCCTGTACTACCTGCTTATTCAACGTGTACCATTCAAAACCCACCACTTATATGGCAGGGCAAAGGTAATCGGGTGAGTGGTTGTTGATTGTTAATAACAACCAACAACCACTCACCCCCCACTTCCAGACCGGCTACCTGATGCGCCGGAAGCTCTTGGGCACGGCAAAAGGGAAGCTCAGCCGCTCCCGGCCGGTATTCACTTTGTTGTAGTTGATGTCGGCCGTGACCACGCCCGCCGACGACTGCTGTGCCTGAATAACAGTGGAGTATGCGAAAGGCAGGCCCGTCGGCTCATCCAGCGGCTGGAAGTCGGCATAATCGACGGTGAGGTTGCGCTTGGTGGCTTCGTCGCTCATCTTCAGCTGCTGCACGCGGCCAGTGGCGGTTTGCATCAGGCGCTCCACCAGCACATCGGCCAGGGGGTAGCTCACGCGCTGGCGGCCAGCCTCTTCGGCAGCCACGGTGGGCTTGGTACCGGTAGGGGCGGGCAGGTAGTCGCCGAGTAGTAGGGCCTGCATCTGGGCAAAGCTCACGGGCACGTTCAGCAGCTTGCTCAGGTAGTCGTAGCCGCCCGAGAAATAGGTTTTGTCCAGCCGGTTCATCACCCGCACCGAATCGTGGGTGAGCACGGCGCGCACGCCCTCAATACCCGCCAGGCCCGCCGACACCCAGATGATGCTGTCGCGGCGCATGCGCAGCGCCAGGTTAGCCCCCTGCTTATTGCCCTTCATATTAATCTGGGCCTTCCCCTTGGCATTGAGAAAGATGAAGGTAGTATTGATGGCCTGTACCGAGGGCAGGGTGGGCTCCATTATGGGGGTGGAGGTGCCCGGCCCGGCTGCCGAGGCAGTGGTGGGCACGGCCTTGCGGGCGCAGCTGCCCAGCAGCCCCAGGGCCAGCAGTAGCGTAACTTTATTCATACAATTTATGGTCTTTCAATTTTCGCTCCAACAGGTCGGAAGTTCCTCCGATTTTGTGAGCCCGCTGCCATTCCACAGCAGCTTTATCCTTGTCACCGAGCTGGAATAACACGTCGCCGTAGTGCTCGATAATGGAGCCGTCCTTGGTGGTTTGCAGCGCCTTTTCCAGGGCATTTTTGGCCCCGCTATAATCCTTTTGCTTGTAGAGCACCCAGGCATACGTATCCAGATAGGTATCATTGTCGGGAAATTGTTTCACAACTTTGCCAGACATCTGCTTGGCCTTGTCCAGCTTTTCGCCCCGTAACGACAGAAAATAGCTGTAATTATTCAGCACCTGCACATTGTCCGGGTCGCTCACCAAGGCCGACTCGTAGGCCGCATCCGACTTTTCGTATTCGTGTAGCTCGTGGTAGGCATCGCCGAGCTGGGCATCGAACTGGCCCAGCAGCGGCGCGTTATTCACCACCAACCGGCGGCCGTGCTCCAGGGCTTTCACGCCTTTCTGGGGCTGCTTTTTCAGCAGGTGGGCCACGCCGTTGTAGAACCACAGCGACGCCTGGTTGGGAAACAGCTCCAGCGCCCGGCCCGAATGCGCGAGCAGCGAATCGGTCTGGGTCAGCTCGGCATCAATGAGTACCACCTGCTGCCATACCTGGAACTTGGAATTATCGTAGCGCAGGGCTTGCAGGTAGGTATCGCGGGCTTCCTTCTTATGGTCGGTCAGGGTTTGCACATCGCCGGCCACGGCGTAGGATTTCGCATCCTTCGGATAAACTTTGACGGTGGCCGCGGCCAGGTCGCGCACCAGCTGGTTCAGCGGCTCCTTGGGGCTGGGCAGCTGCTTGATGTAGCCCACCAGAATCCGCACTCGGGCGTCAATATCCAGCGCGGGACTGGCGAAGGCCTGGCGCAACTGCTGGTCGGCCTCTTCGTCCTGCTTCTGCTGGCGGTATACTTCCGAGAGTATCAGGTGGGCCTGGGGGTTGTCGGGGTCGAGGCGCAGGGCCTGCTGGGTCACGCGCACGGCGTCGGGCAGGCGATTGTTGCTGGCGTACATCTCAGCCTGGGCCAGCACATAGCGGGGCTCAGTGGGGTTGGCCTTGATGAGCTTTTCGCCCTCGCCCAGGGCCAAGTCCAGCTTATTTTGCTTGAGGTAAATCTGCTGCTTCTTAAAGGAAATCTCATCAACCTGGCCAAATTCCTTTTCGGCCTGGTCCAGGGTGGTGAGGGCTTCGGGCAGGCGGTTCTGGGCCAGGTACAGGTCGGCCAGATTGAACAGGTAGCTGCCCGAGTTAGGCACTTGCTTGATGAGCGCGGCGTAGGTTTTGGTGGCCGCCTCGTACTGCTTCTGGCTGGCCTGCGCCTGGGCCAGCAGCAAGTAGTAATAGGCGTTTTTCGGGTCGAGGCGGGTGGCTGCTTCGGCGTAATTGGTGGCGTCGCGCAGGTTGCCGCTCAGCAGGCTGGCTTCGGCAATCTTGTAATTAACAGCCGCGTTGTCGGGACTCAACGCATGGGCTTTCAGCAGGTTTTCGAGGCCTTTGGCGTAGTCTTCCAGCAGCACGTACTTCACGCCTTCCACAAACAACGCCTCGCTCTGCTCCTTCTCCCGCTCCGACAGGGCGGGTGCGGTGGCGCGCTTCGCCCGTAGCTCGGCTACTTTCTTTTCCAGCTCGCGCTGCTCTTTTTCCAGCACCCGCTGCTCCTTACGGCTCAGCTTGGCGGGCGGCCCAAGGGTCCCCGATGGGGCCTGCGCGTACCCCGGGGCCGTCAGCCCCACCCAAAACAGCAGACTCAGAACAACTTGACGCATATACAAGAAAGCCGGGCCTGAGGTCCGGCCCACGAAATTACGGGGAATAGTAATGGCAGCGGGAAGCGGGAAGTGAGGCGTGGTAATTGCCGCTCTCACCGATAACGGGATAAGCTACCAATTAATTTCACCCCACTTCCCGCTTCTCACTGCCCGCCGCTGGCCATCACACCCGCAGCTGGTTATAATCGCCAAGGCTCAGGTCATCGGGCGTGCCGGTCACGGTGGCGAAGTTGCCAATCATCGAATTGCTGATAACCGCGTTCAGCACCGAGGCCGACTGCTGCACAATGGAGTTCGACAGGCGCGAGTCGCGCACGTTGGAGTGCGCACCCAACGAAACGTGCGGCCCCACCACCGAATCGGTAATGATAGCGCCCTCGCCGATGTACACTGGCTCCAGCAGCACCGAATTGGTGATTTTGGCCGACTCGTGCACCAGCGACTCGCCGCGCTCCTTCAGGTACTCCAGGTAGCGCTGGTTGGTGAAGACCGTGGCGTCCTTGTTGCCGCAGTCGAGCCACTCGGTCACGCGGCCGGGTACGAAGACGGTGCCTTTGTTCTTCATATTTTCCAGGGCATTGGTGAGCTGGTACTCGCCCTTGTCCTTGATGTCATTGTCGAGCAGGTATTGCAGCTCGGTACGCAGGTACTCGCCGTCCTGGAAATAGTAGATGCCGATGATGGCCAAGTCCGACACAAATGTCTGGGGCTTCTCCACGAAATCGGTGATGCGGCCCTGGGCATCCAGTTTCACCACGCCGAAGGGCTTGGGGTCGGCCACCTGCTGCACCCAGATGGTACCGGGCACGCTGGAATCCAGCGTGAAATCGGCCTTAAACAGCGTATCGGCAAAAGCCACCACCAGCGGGCCGGTCAAGGAATCCTTGGCGCACAGAATGGCGTGGGCCGTGCCCAGCGGCTCGTCCTGGTACACGATGGTGCCCTTGGCCCCCACCGATTCCGCAATTTTCACCAGGCTCTTCTCCACCTCGGCCCCAAAGCGGCCAATAATGAAGGCCACCTCGTCCACCGGCTCGCCGCACACCTTGGCAATATCCTCCACGAGGCGCTGCACAATGGGCTTGCCCGCAATGGGAATGAGGGGCTTGGGAACGGTGAGGGTGTGGGGGCGCATGCGTTTGCCCATGCCGGCCATCGGAACGATGATTTTCATATTTATTTTAAAGAGAGTTGGTTAATAGTTATGGGTGCAAAGCAAGTGTAGTGCGAAGCGGTGCTTCGCAAATACCAACGGCTCTGACTAATTAAGCAGCAAGAAGCCGCAAAGCACCGCTTCGCACTACACGCCCGTACTTCCATACCCGCCCGCGCCGCGTTGGGTTACACTCAGTTCCTCAACGGGCTGCCAGGCAATGGTTTCGTGTTTGGCAACTATCAGCTGGGCAATGCGTTCGCCGTCATTTACCACGAAAGGCTCGTTGGATAAATTCACGAGCAGCACCCGGATTTCGCCCCGGTAGTCGGCATCAATTGTTCCCGGACTGTTCACGATGCCAATGCCGTGCTTCACGGCCAGGCCGCTGCGGGGGCGCACCTGAGCCTCATAGCCCACCGGAATTTCCAGGCTCAGGCCGGTAGGAATAAGCTGGCGCTCCAGCGGCCCGAGCGTGACGGGGCCAGCTGTGAGATGAGCGCGCAGGTCGAGGCCGGCAGCGTGGGGCGTTTGGTATTCGGGCAGCGGGTGGCCCGAGTTATTGATAACGGGAATTTGCATGAGCAGTGATAAGGGAACGGGCAAAGATAGTCCCATGCCTATACTATCCTAACCTGTCTATGCCTCGGCAACACGCATTGCCGGCCGGGGCCGCTCCACCCCGTACAGCGCCAGCAGGAAGGCCACCGTCAGGCCCGCGTGCCAGGCGTGGCGCAGCCACCAGCCCGCTGGCTGCACCCACCAGCCCAGTGCCACCAGCCCCGAGGCAAACACCAGCCACAGTCCCAGCCGCAACGCCGGATACGGCACCGGAAAGTGCCGCTCGCCCAGCTGCCAGCATAGCACCGCCATCATGAAATAGACCGCCAGCGTGGCAATGGCGCAGCCCAGGTAGCCCAGCACGGGTATCAGCAGGAAGTTGAGGGCAATGGTGAGCACCGCGCCGCCCACCCCGATATAGGTGCCGTAATAGGTTTTGTCCGTGAGCTTGAACCACACCGACAGGTTGTAGTACACGCCCAGAAACAGATTGGCCAGCAGCAGAATGGGCACTACCACCAGTCCCTGCAGGTACTCCGGCCGCTGCAGAAACACCTGCCCAAAGTCTTCCACGTTCAGGCTGATGCCCACGAAAATCACGGCGCAGCACAGCGTGAACCACTTCAGAATCATGGCAAACGTGGCCGGCGAATTCTTCTCGGTACTCTGAGAAAAGAAGAATGGCTCGGCCGCGTACCGAAACGCCTGAATGACCAGCGACATGAAAATACTGAGCTTGTAGCACGCCCCGTAAATACCCACCGCCGTCAGGCTGCTCTGGCCGGGGTAAAAGTCTTTGGGCAACCAGATGGGCAGCAGAATCCGGTCCAGCGTTTCGTTCACCATGCCCGCCAGCCCCATAAACATAAGCGGGTAGGCATACTTCAGCAACGGCCGCAGCGGCTCCAGATTCAGGCGGAAACGGAAGTCCAGCAGCTCGCGCCACAGCAGCAGCAGCGTGAAGCCGCTCGCCACCAAAGTTGAGATAAACACGTAGCCCACTCCCAAAGTGGGGTCGTAGAGCTTTGCCACCAGCGGCTGCAGGCCGGGCAGCAGCTTGCCACCAGCCACGGCGGGGCACAGCAGCAGGAAGAACACGTTGAGCGCCACCGTGGCCAGAATGTTAGCCAGCTTAATGGCGGCAAACTTGCGGGCCTTGTTCTCCAGCCGCAGCCGGGCAAAGGGAATGGCCGACAGCGCATCCAGGCCCAGAATCAGCGCCATCCACACGCCATACCGCTCGTTGCCGGGCGGAATGCTCAGCAGCGCCAGCAGCGGTTTCGACAGCAGTAGCAGCACCGCCGTGAGCCCGGCGGTGCTCACCAGCAGCAGACTCAGCACCCGGTCGTACAGCTCCCGGCGGTCTGTCCCCGGCCGGTTGGCAAAGCGGAAATACGTCGTTTCCATCCCGTAGGTGAATACCACGTTCAGGAATGACACATAGGCAAATATCCCCGTCACGATGCCGAACTCCGCCGCCGCAAATACCCCCGTGTACAGCGGCGTCAGCAGGTAGGAAAACACCCGGCCCACAATGCTGCTCACGCCGTACACCGCCGTCTGGGAGGCTAATTTTTTAGCTACACTCATTCGAAACAAATTAAAAATTGCGAATTAAAAATTAAAAATTGGCTCAAATGGTGGGCACTTGGCAGTTCTGCTGCTCATTTTTAATTTTTAATTATTCATTTTTAATTTCACTTCCCCGTGAACACCGCCGGGCGCTTCTCCACAAAGGCCGTGGTGCCTTCCTTGAAATCCTCGCTCTCGAAGGCCCGCTCAAACGCCTGGGCTTCGGTTTCGTAGCCATCGGCATCCTTGGCGTAGTGCGCGTTCACGCAGTCCAGCACCAGGCCCACGGCCAGCGGGGCCTTGCCCAGAATTTTGGTCAGCAGCTGCGTACAGAAAGGCAGCAGCTCGGCTTGGGGCACTACGTGGTTCACCAGGCCCAGGCGCAGGGCCTCGTCGGCCTTCACCATGTCGGCCGTCAGCAGCAGCTCAATGGCCTTGCCTTTACCGATGAGCTGGGGCAGGCGCTGGGTGCCGCCGTAGCCGGGAGGTAAGCCCAGGTTCACTTCAGGCTGCCCAAACCGGGCATTGTCCGACGCCACGCGCATGTGGCAGGCCATAGCCAGCTCGCAGCCGCCGCCCAGTGCAAAGCCGTTCACGGCTGCCACCACAGGCTTAGTGCTGGCCTCGATGCGGGCAAACGCCTCCTGCCCCGCTAAAGAAGCCCGACCGGCCCGGTCGGGCGTGAGGGCGGCCAGCTCTGCAATATCGGCCCCGGCCACAAACGCCTTCTCGCCGCTGCCCGTCAGGATAATGCCGCGCACCTGCGGCTCGGCCAGCGCCTGCTGCACGGCTGCGTCGATATCGGCTATGGTGGCTGCGTTCAGGGCATTGAGCTTGGTGGGGCGATTGATGGTGATGGTGAGGATGCCGCTGGCAGCATCCAGGTCGTAGAGCAGGTTTTCGAAAGAAGCAGACATAGCAGCGAAATAAAGAGGCCCCGAAATGCGGTTGGCAGCGCCAAAGATAGGACACGCACCGGCCCATGCCGGTCGGGATAATTACCCGGCTCAACGCCTGGCGCATCCATTTCAACCAAAACCGGCCCCAACACTTTCCGAAACAACCCACCTTTGCAACAGTAAACAGAAGTAAGTATTTGAATTTAAATACTTAGTTTGGCGCCAGACCTACCCCTTTTTCACTCCCAACTCCTTAACTACTATGGGCTTTGTTTCCGAATTTAAAGAATTTATCTCCAAAGGCAATGTGCTCGACCTAGCGGTCGGCGTTATCATCGGCGGCGCATTTGGCAAAATCGTATCCTCGCTCACCGACGATGTCATCATGCCAATTGTGGGCTTGATTGGTGGCAAGCCCGATTTTTCGGCGATTAACGTCGGCCCCGTCAAAATCGGTTTATTCATGAATGCCGTTGTGGGTTTCCTCATCCTGGCGCTCATCATCTTCTTTATCGTGAAGGGTGCCAACAGCATCAAGAAGAAACCGCTTGAGATAGTAGCCGCGCCCGCGTCCCCGCCGCCCACCACCGACCAGCAGCTGCTCATGGAAATCCGCGACTCGCTGCGCGCCGGCCGCGCCTAAGTTGCCCATTCCGTTCAACCGGAAAAAACCGTGGTTTGCCGAGTGGCAGGCCACGGTTTTCGCCTTTTTTGCTTCAACCATTCGTTTTATTCAAGGCAGTTAATTGGTCGATTCAAAATAAGTTGCCAACTTAGGGGCCACCTAACGCCCCGGGCCGTCCTTTTAGGTAGCCGTATTGAACCACCCCATTGTCTCAATCGTTAGGCCGCTATCCTGCTCCCCTCACTCCCATTGCGCCCCATGAAAGTATTGTTTGTTGCCGCACTTTTCGGCGGCTTGAGTTTCGGAGCTTCCTCGGTAGCTCACGCCCAGACCGGCCCCGCTTTCCCCATGCCCGGCAAAGCATCCAGCGAAGAAGATGCCCGCGTCACCACGGCCAACAATGCCCAGGAGCTGGCCCGCAACCAGCGCCGCGCCGCCATGTCGCCCGATGAAGTGAAGCGCGACCAGCAGCTTGAGCTGCTCGAAGCCCGCACCGGCAACACCAGTTTCGGTGCCCGCGGCCCCGATCGCCAGTTCGACTCCAACCGTAGCGGCAACGGCTTCATGGTTCGCAAGTTCAAGACCCAGCCCGGCAAGCCCGGCTACGTGAGTAAGCGCGGCATGGGCCACACCGCTGGCAGCTCCAATCCGACTGGCAAGCCATTGGTACACAAGCACAAAAGCAAACACAAGCTTCTATTCTTCTAGACCACGGATTAACGCGGATTTTAACGGATTTCACGGATTTTGTGGACGATTGTAAACATCACAAAGGCTGCCCTACAGGGCAGCCTTTTTTGCTTTTAAGTGAGGATTAATTGAGTATAGAAAAGCAAAAAGGCTTGCCGTGTGGCAAGCCTTTTTGCTTTTCTACGTCATCCACGAAATCCGTTAAAATCCGCGCTAATCCGTGGTCTAGAGTGTGCGCTTGATTTCCTTTTCTTCGAAGCCTTCGATGTTGTCACCTTCAATAAGCTCGTTGAAGCCTTTGATGGAGATACCACATTCGTAGCCCTGGCGTACTTCACTCACATCGTCTTTGAAACGCTTGAGGTCCTGGATATCGCCGGTGTACATCACGATGCCGTTGCGAACCACGCGCACCTTGGTTTTGCGGGTCAGGGTGCCTTCCGTCATCATACAGCCGGCAATGGTGCCCACTTTGGTGATGTTGAACACCATGCGTACTTCGGCATTGGCAGTCACCACTTCCTGCACCGTTGGGGCCAGCATGCCTTCCATGGCATCCTTCACCTCATTGATGGCGTTGTAAATGATGGAGTACAAACGGATGTCAATCTGCTCGTTCTCAGCCAGCTTGCGTGCACTCTGCGAGGGCCGCACCTGGAAGCCGATGATGATGGCGTCGGAGGCCGAAGCCAGCAGCACGTCGCTTTCCGAGATGGCACCCACCCCTTTCGAGAGGATGTTCACCTTCACTTCCGGCGTGCTTAGTTTCAGCAGCGAGTCGGAAAGTGCTTCCACCGAGCCATCCACGTCGCCCTTCACCAGGATGTTGAGTTCCTTGAACGAACCGATAGCCAAACGGCGACCAATTTCGTCCAGCGTGATATGCTTCTTGGTCCGGATGGTTTGCTCGCGGGCCAACTGGAGGCGCTGAGTAGCCATTTCGCGGGCTTCGCGCTCCGTTTCCATTACCTGGATACGGTCGCCAGCCTGCGGGGCTCCGGTCAAGCCGAGCACCTGCACCGGCGTAGCGGGCGGCGCAGTCTTCATTTTCTTGCCGCGATGGTCGGTCATGGCCTTCACGCGGCCAAAGTGCGGGCCGGCGAGGATAATGTCGCCCACGTTCAGCGTACCGGTTTGCACCAGCACGGTGGTTACGTAGCCACGGCCTTTGTCAAGCGAGGCTTCAATCACGGTACCGATGGCACCGCGGTCAGGATTCGCTTTCAGGTCGAGCAATTCGGCCTCCAGCAGCACCTTCTCCAGTAGCTCCTCAATACCAATGCCCGATTTGGCCGAAACCTCCTGGCTCTGGTATTTACCACCCCACTCTTCCACCAGAATGTTAATCTGGGAAAGCTCCTCACGGATTTTCTCGGGGTTGGCCGACTGCTTGTCAATCTTGTTGAGGGCGATGATAATCGGCACCCCGGCAGCCTGCGCGTGGTTGATGGCTTCCTTAGTCTGCGGCATCACCGAGTCGTCGGCGGCTACCACGATGATAGCAATATCCGTCACCTTGGCACCACGGGCACGCATGGCCGTAAAGGCTTCGTGACCAGGCGTATCAAGGAAAGTAATGGCTTGGCCCGTTTTGGTGCGCACTTCGTAGGCACCAATGTGCTGCGTAATACCACCGGCTTCGCCTTTGGCCACACTCGCATCGCGGATGTAGTCAAGCAGCGAAGTTTTGCCGTGGTCGACGTGGCCCATGATGGTCACGATGGGGGCACGGGGCTTGAGGTCTTCCTCGGCATCGCCGGCGTCAACATCAATTTCCTCTTCCTCAGCCGACAGGAACTCCACGTCAAAGCCAAATTCATCGGCAATCACGGTAATGGCTTCGGCATCTAGACGCTGGTTGATGGACACGAACATACCCATGCCCAGACACACCTTGATTACCTCGTTCACGTTCACGTCCATCAGCGAGGCCAAGTCATTGGCCGAGATGAATTCGGTGAGCTTGAGGGTCTTGGCGTCGAGCTCGTTCTGTGCGCGCAGGGCCTCGCGGTCCTCTGCCAGCATGCTGCGCTTGTCGCGGCGGTACTTGGCGCGGTTCTGATTGTTGCCGCCCTTGTTGCCACCGAGCTTGGCCAGCGTGGCCTTAATCTGCTCCTGAATCTGCTTTTCAGCCTGCTCAGGGGTGAGTGCGGGAGCGTTAGGCTTGGGAGCCGACTGGCCGGGGCGCTGGCCGGGACCACTGGGACGGTTACCGCCGGGACCATTATTGGGCCGGTTGCCCTGATAGCCACCACCCGTGCCACCACCTGCAGGGCGGTTGCCCTGATAGCCGGGGCTGGGCGGGCTGGTGGTGCTGCCGGGAGGGCCGGGCAAGCGGGTGCGCTTCTTCTGGCCGGGGCCAGCGGGCAGACCGCGCTTGCTCACATCAGACGAAGCAATGGGACGGGGGCCACGGCCACCCGGCCCACGCCGGTCATTGTTGATAGACGACAGGTCGATTTTACCGAGAACGGTCAGGCCTTTCAGCGTGTCCGACTTCGCTACGATGGTGCTGGTATCTTCGGGCGCAGCAGCGGGTTCGGCTGGCACAACCGGAGGCACAGCAGCAGGTGCTACGGCGGCCGGAGCGGCTGGTGCAGCAGCGACAGGAGCAGCAACCGGAGTAGCGGCAACTACCGGCGCAGCGGCAACCTGAGCCGGAGCCACCGGCTCAGCTTTGGCTACGTGCTGGGCCACGGGTGCCGGAGCAGCAACCGGTGCCGGGGCAGCCGGAGCTTCTGCTTTCGGCGCGGAAGCAGCCGGAGCCTCCACTTTCGGAGCTACGGGAGCGGGAGCGAGTGCCGCAGCAGCCGGAGCGGCAGCCACGGGAGCCGGGGCAGCGGCCCGGGGCGGAACCACACGGCCTTTGCTGTCCAGCTCAATTTTACCCAGCACTTTAAGGCCGAGTACGCTGGGAGCAGGGGCTGGCGCGGCCACTACCGGAGCAGCAGGCGCGGCCGGAGCCGATGCTGGCGCGGGGGCAACCGGAGCCACCGCCGGAGCGGCAGCTACCGGAGCTGCCACGGGCGCGGCGGGCTTAGGAGCCGGGGCGTGCACAGCCACGGGCGCAGGCCGGGGGGCCGGCGCGGGGGGCTTAGGCGCGGCGTCGAGGTCGCTCTGGCGCTTGGCCTGAATGACTTTCTGGGCTTCTTGACGGTCGTGGGCAGAGGCCGCGAATTCCTTCTCCAGCGAGGCCACTTGCTCACCGGTGAGTTTCGTAGTCGGCTTGTTCTCTACTTGTATACCTTTCTTGGCCAGGGCTTCTACCACCCTGTCCATTCCAATATTCAGGTCTTTGGCTGCCTGTTGTAGCCGTTTCGGGGTTGCTTCCGCCATTTATCTTTTCTCGCGTAACGATACGCTTCTAGGTACAAAGGTATTACATTAAATCTTGCCAGCAGGGTGCAAACCGTGCCTACTGGCTCGATTTGTTACCCTTGCCGTACCGGCCGCGCGGCCGTCATTGGGCTGGCTCGGCGGGAGAGCTCGCGCCCGCTTCCTCAATCGTTGGTTGGTTTTCGTTGGTCATTTCAGTCACCAGAGGGGTATGCTCGGGGGTTGTGTCGGTTTCCGAAGCGTGCGTGACCGCAGCTTCTTCCTCGGCCACTTCAACCGTTTTGCCGGTAGCAACGCGGTTTTTAGCCGATTCCAACGAGTTTTCGTCGAGGTCTTCGTCGTCGGCAAATTCCTGACGGATAATGCGGTACACATCGTCCACCATTTCTTCCTCCAACTCCGTGCGGCGCACGATGTCGTCTTTCTTCACCGCCAGTACGGCACGGCCAGTATCCAAACCGATTTTTTTCAGCTCGGCCAGTACCCAAGGCTCGATTTCGTCCTGGAACTCGTCCAGCGAAATATCTTCCTCGTAGTCGATGGCTTCGCGGAACACGTCGATTTCCATGCCCACCAACCGGCTGGCCAACTTAATGTTGGCACCGCCACGGCCGATGGCCAGGCTCACCTGGTCGGGCTTCATGAATACGGAAACCCGGCCGTTCTCCTGGTTTATCTTCATAGAACCTACTTTGGCCGGCGATAGTGCCCGCGCAATATAAAGCTCTAAGTTATCAGTATAATTGATAATATCGATATTTTCATTTTCCAGCTCGCGCACCACCGGGTGAATGCGGCTGCCCTTCATGCCCACGCAGGCACCCACGGGGTCAATGCGCTCGTCGTAGCTTTCTACGGCTACTTTGGCGCGTTCGCCGGGCTCGCGCACTACGTTTTTGATAACGATGAGGCCATCGTAAATCTCGGGCACTTCCAGCTCGAACAAGCGCTCGAGGAAAGCGGGTGCGGCACGGGAGAGGATGATTTTCGGCGTGCCGTTAATCACTTCCACGCGGTGTACTACAGCCCGTACGGTATCGCCCTTGCGGAAACGGTCCTTGGGGATTTGCTCACCTTTCGGCATCACCAGCTCGTTGTCGTCCTTGTCCATGATGAGAGCCTCACGGCTCCACACCTGGTACACTTCACCGGTCACAATTTCGCCTACCTGGTCCTTGTACTTCTGGTACAGGTTGTCGCGCTCGAGGTCTTTCACGCGCTGAATCAGCGTTTGACGGGCCATGAGCACGGCGCGGCGGCCGAAATCCTCCAGCTTCACGCCTTCGGCCACGGACTCGCCTACTTCAAAGTCGGGCTCGATTTTCTGCGCCTCGGCCAGTGGAATTTTATCGTGGTCCCAGATATCCTCCGAGTTATCGTCCACGATTTCGCGGTTGCGCCAGATTTCGAGGTCACCGTTATCAGGGTTGATGATAACGTCGAAGTTTTCGTCCTGGTCGTATTTCTTCCGAATCATGGTACGAAACACGTCGTCCAGGATGCTCATCATCGTGGGCCGGTCAATGTTCTTGCTCCGGGCGAATTCGCCGAAGGATTCAATGAGTTCGTGGCTGTTCATAAATCACTGATTTCACGGATTTTTCACGGATTTCACGGATTTTGTAGTCGATTTCGTTGCAGAGGTACTCTGCTTTAGGACATGTATAGAGCGCTGGGGGCGGTGTCTACAAAATCCGTGAAATCCGCTAAAATCCGAAAAATCAGTGATTATTACTTGAAGGAAATAACAACCTTGGCCTCCTGAATGTCCCCGAAAGGGAAAAAGGCGGCGGGCAGGGTCGTTTTCTTGGTTTTCTGTTTGATAACTTCTTCGATTTCCACGCCCTCGGCGGTGGCGGCGGTGAGGGTGCCGGTTTTCTCGGTACCGTCGGCCAGCTTGAGGGCCAGCGAGCGGCCGATATGGCGCGGGTACTGGCGCGGGTCGGTGAGGGGCTGGTCGGCACCGGGGCTGGTGACTTCCAGGGAATAGGCGGATTCTTCGCCGTAGTGCTCGTCGATGCGACGGGCCAGACGGCGGCTAATGGTAGCGCAGGCCTGAATGGCGAGGCCGTTGGGGCCGTCGAGGGTGACGGTGACCTTGGGCAGCACCGAATCGGACAAGGTGAGGCTCACGATGAACAGCTCTTCTTCGCCGATGGCGTCGTGGAGCATTTCCAGCAGCAGGTTGCGGTCGAAGTGCATAGGGTTCTGAAACAAGCGGGCAAAAAAAGAGGGGACTGCGCGTCCCCTCTTTATCAGATTGAATACCAACTTCGGGGCAAAGGTACGACAATTGGCCGCCGAAAGCAAGATGGAGCCGTGCGGCGGCCCCTCCCCTGCTCCCGCGGGGCGAACGGCCAAAGTGCCGGGCGTAAGGAAATGATTGCGGCAACGCCAGCGGCAATCGCTGGCGTTGGTAAACCTCGGCGGCTGATGTGGGGTTTGCGAGTCGCCGGCCAACCTTCACGGCCTCGTTCACCCTCATTTTCAAATCTCTTTTTCATGAAAGCTTTCCCGATTCTTCGCACCGCTGCTTTCGGCCTGACGCTGGTGCTGGCCGGTGCCGGTGCCCACGCCCAAACGATGCCCGCCACCATGTCGGCTCCCGCTAAGGACGCAGCCAAGCCCAGCCCGGCGGCCACCACAACCGGCAAGATTGGCGCGGCCGATGTGACCGTGAAATACAGCAGCCCGGGCGTGAAAGGCCGCAAGATTTTCGGCGGGCTGGAGCCGTATGGCAAAGTATGGCGCGCCGGGGCCAACGAGGCCACCACGGTGGAATTCAGCAAAGCCGTGACGGTGGGAGGCAAAGCCCTGCCCGCCGGCAAGTATGGCTTCTTCGTGATTCCGACCGCAGGAGCGTGGACGGTCATCTTTAATAAGGTATCCAACCAGTGGGGCGCTTTCAAGTACGATGAGAAGCAGGATGCGCTGCGCGTGATGGTGACGCCCCGCAAAACGGCCCTCACCGAGCGGCTGGCCTATGAGGTGACGCCCAAGGCCCTGGTGCTGCGCTGGGAGAACGTAGAATTGCCCGTGGCCATCAAATAGCCGCTATTTACTGAATGGAAAGTAAGCGGGCGGCCCATGGTGGGCCGCCCGCTTACTTTTATGCTTTCGCTCGACTTTAGCAACCCATGGAATACAAGCTCACTCAATACAGCCACGGTGCGGGCTGCGGCTGCAAAATCGCGCCGGCCGTGCTCGACCAGATGCTGCACACCAGCATTGCCCAGCCCCAGCACCCCAACCTGCTGGTGGGCAACGCCAGCCGCGACGACGCGGCCGTGTACGACATTGGCGGCGGCCAGGCGGTGATTTCGACTACCGACTTTTTTATGCCCATCGTGGATGATGCCTATGATTTCGGGCGCATTGCGTCGGCCAACGCTATTTCGGATGTGTATGCGATGGGCGGCCGGCCGCTGCTGGCCATTGCCGTGCTGGGCTGGCCCGTGGATAAGCTGCCGCCCGAGGTAGCGCGCCGCGTGCTGGAAGGGGCGCGTAGCATCTGCGCCGAGGCGGGCATTCCGCTGGCGGGCGGGCACAGCATCGACTCACCGGAGCCTATTTTTGGTTTGGCCGTGACGGGCATGGTTGATGTTAAAGACCTGAAGCAGAATGATACGGCTACGGCTGGCTCAGAATTGTTTCTGACCAAGCCGTTGGGCGTGGGCATCATGACGACGGCTCAGAAAAAAGGTATTCTGCGGGATGAGGACGCCGATATCGCGCCGGCTCAGATGATGCAGCTGAACAAGATTGGCGCGGACCTGAGCAAGCTAACCGCCGTGACGGCCCTGACGGATGTGACGGGCTTTGGCCTGCTTGGCCACCTGGCCGAGGTGTGCGAAGGCAGCCACCTGACGGCTGAAATCGACTTCAATAAAGTACCGCGCATCGCGGCAGCCGAAGACTACCTGAAGCAGGGCAGCGTGCCCGGCGGCACAGGCCGCAACTGGGCCAGCTACGGCCACAAAATAGGTGCGGTGACGGACGAGCAGCGGGCGTGGCTTTGTGACCCGCAGACTTCGGGCGGGCTGCTGGTGTGCGTGGACCCAGCCGGGCGTGCGGCCGTGGAAGAAGTATTTGCCCGGTTTGGGCTGGCGCTGGAAAGCTTTGGCCACCTGCGCGCGCACACCGACGGCGAGGCCTGGGTGCAGGTGCAGGTGCAGGCGTAGCGCCGGGCAGTTTTTTCGGCATGAAATCGACTTTCTTCCGCCCGTTGCTCGAAGCGGCCATCGTGCTGTTTGTGGTGCTGGGGGCGGCACGCTGGGTGACGGGCCTGTTCGCAAAGCGTACCCAGGTGTACCAGACCACGGCGGCGCGGCAAATGCGGCTGCTATTCTGGCCGCTGCTGGCGCTGGGCGCGGGCTTGAGCGTGCTGCCGGCCGTGGCCATGGGCAGCACGCCGGTGAGCGGGTTCGAGTGGGCCCTGACGCTGGGCTTTATGGCCTTCACGCTGGGGCTGAGCGGACCGGCGCTGCTGCTGCATCTGCGCTACTGGGTGCTGAACCACGATACGGTGCTGGTTTTTCAGCCCGTTGATAATCGGTTTGAAGTGTATGCGGCGGGCCAGCGGCTGCCATTCGAGCGGCGCGACCTGGCCTGCGTGGAGCACGTGACGTGCAGCGCCCGCCGCACCTTCTGGGCAAAATATGACTACCTGACGCTGCACCTGCACGATGGCCGCAGCATTACCCTCACCTCGCTGCTCACGGAGCTGGAGCCGCTGGCGGTATTCCTGCGCAGCCTGCCAACGGACCGGCGCATTAAAGCCTGGTGCTGGGTGTAGCGGAGCTGGCTATATGAGCCCATCATGCTTCGGCTCCGCTCAGCATGATGGGCTTTCAGGCCCTACTTCCTGCGGTACAGGCCGGGCGTTTCCGTGGGCTCGTAGGCGCTGAAGATGCCGGGGAGCAGCTGTTTCAGGCGGGGCACTATGCGGCTCTGGTCGAGCAGGTAGGTGGGCGGATTGGGGGCCATTTTCTGAGCTACGCGCACAACGGCGGCATACTCATTGAGGTGGCCGAAATCGACCTGCGACAGTGCCCAGTCGAGGTAGGGCGTGGCGGGGTGGTTATTGAAATAGGCCCGGTCGTCGGGGCCGAGAATGAGCAGGGTTTGGCCGCGCAGGGCGGCGTAGCGCGGGTCGGGCTCCAGGCCGAAGCGGCTTTCGGCGGGCATGTGCAGCAGGCTTTCGAGGCGCGGCACCTGAGCGCGGTAGCGCAGCACCAATACGGAGTTGATGAGCAGCAGCAGCAGCAATTCCAGCAGCCAGCTCTGGCGGTAGCGCTGCCACAGAAACAGGCTGAAATAGGCCAGCGGCGGCAGCAGCAGCACCAGCGCGCCGGGAGCCGCACCGCGCTCTACGGCGGCAGCCACGCCGGCCACCACCAGCCAGACCAGCATCATCTGGCGGAATTTTATCTGGAATACCAGCCCCAGCGACGTGCCCAGCGACCGCAGCAGCGCTAGTCCCAGCACCAGCATGGGCACAATGAGCAGGCGCAATTGCAGGCCGGCGGGCAGGCCACTGGCAATGAGGTCGGTGAGGCCCGGCTGGAGGTGGAACTGCGTGAACCCCGGCAATGCTCCGGTGTAGAAGAAAAACGTGGCTACCAACGCATACGGAAAGAAAAACCCGCACAGCAGCAGTAAGGAGCTCCGAAAGGAATTGGCCGCGAAAATAACCACTGCGAATAGTCCCACTATCACAAACAGGCTCAGCGGCAGGTAGCACAGCGCCCCCAGCCCAATCAGGAAGCCGGCCCGGAAGAGGCGGCGGTTGTCGTAGCCTTCGCGGGAGGTGGGCAGCAGCGCGCTCAGCGCAAATACGATGAAAGTATTGCCCAGCAGCAGCGGCGAGAGGGCATCCAAATCGGTGCTCACGCTGCCCACCAGCAGGTAGGTGAGAGCGGCGACGTAGCCGCGCTCGGGATGCACATCGTAGCGGTTGAACACCAGGTTCAGGCGCAGGCCCTGCATGAACAGCAGCCCCAGCGCCATCATGCGATAAAGCCACACGGGGCGCGCCAGCACGGCATCGAGGGCGGCAAACGTGGCGGCGGCCAGCGGCGCGGTGCCGTCGTAGAGGTCGCGGTAGGGCATGGCGCCGCCGTGCAGCCGCTCGCCCACCAGCAGGGCCCGGAGCTCGGCCGCCGTCAGGGGCAGGCCGGCCCAGAGCAGCGGCAGGCGCAGGGCCAGCACCAGCAGCACCAAGGCCAGCAGCTGCGTAGGCAACGAGCTTTTGAAAAAGCGAAGCACTCGTTAGGGTATGAGGGTAAGAAGGTGTGGGGGTAGGAGGGTATAAGGATGCGAGGGTGGCGCAAAGGTATTGTGCGACCCCAACGCTGACAGCTATTCTTTTTATGCCTTCCGGCCCCCATCCCCCCTACCCTCCTACCCTCACACCCTCACACCCTAAAAACACCTCGTACCTTTGCCAGTCATTATGGATAGCAAAAGACAACAAAAAATGGCCAGCCTGCTCCAGCAGGAGCTGGCAGCCGTATTGCAGCGCGACCTGCCGCACCTGTTCGGGGGCGGAATGGCCCCCAGCATCAGCATGGTGAAGGTGACGCCCGACCTGGGCCAGGCCCGCGTGTACCTGAGCCTGCTGCTGGGCAACGATGCCAACGAGCGCATCGAAATAGTGCGTGACAACGCCAAGGAAATCCGCCATGCCCTGGCCAAGCGCATTCGCAAAACGGCTCGCGTGGTGCCCGAGCTCATCTTTTTCCACGACGATAGCGCCGCCTACGCCGCCCACATGGACGAGGTACTGGGCACGCTCGACATTCCAGCCGCGCCGAAGGACGACGCTACGAACGATGAGGAAAAGCCCACCCGCCCGCGTTTATTCAAAGGCGAGTAGTGAAATGGTGAGTTGGTGAGGTTGAAGTGCCTGCACTCGGTCAGCACATCAACCTCGCCAACTCACTACTCACTATTTCACTATTTCACTAGTTCACCACTTTGTACTACGACCCGATTAAGAAGACGCTCGGCCAGGTATTCAACCGCACGCCGTGGCTGCGCCGGCTGTTCTACCACCTGCTCGATTTACTGCTGCTGCGTACCTGGCACGTGCACCGCGAGCTGCGCCGCTGGGCCAAGGGCCGCACCCAGGAGCCGCTGAACATCCTCGATGCCGGCTCCGGTTACGGGCAGTACACGTACTGGCTGAGCGGGCTGAGCGCGAAATGGAACATCCTGGCCGTGGACGTGAAGGACGACCAGGTAGCCGATTCTAACCGTTTTTTCCAGCAGATTGGCCGCAAGAACGTGCAGTTTGCCGTGCAGGATTTGGTGCTCTATCAGGAGCCCAACTCTTTTGACCTGGCCCTGTCCGTCGATGTGATGGAGCATATTCTGGAAGATGTGGAGGTGTTCCGCAATATTCACGCTTCGCTGAAGGACGGCGGCATGCTACTGATTTCGACCCCCAGCGACCAGGGCGGCTCCGACGTGCACGACGACGGCGAAACCAGCTTCATCGAAGAGCACGTGCGCGACGGCTACAACATTCGCGAGATTCAGCAGAAGCTGCGCACCGCCGGTTTCGAGCGCATCGAGGCCCGCTATGCTTACGGTGAGCCGGGCCAGATTTCGTGGCGCCTCAGCATGAAATACCCCATTCTGATGCTGGGCAAGTCGCGCCTGTTTTTCATCGTGCTGCCGTTCTACTACCTCATCACGTTCCCGTTCTGCCTGCTGCTGAACTGGCTCGATGCCCGCACGGTGCACGACTCCGGCACCGGCCTCATCGTGAAAGCCTGGAAGTAAGCCGTAACACAAGCGGGCAAACCACCTGAATTTGTGCTCGTTACCGTTTAACCCGCATTTTGCCTTAGCTTTCCGAACGCTAACCCCGTAAAGCGCCCCGATAAAACCCACGCAGGAGCCGTCTGCCCCATCCGGATAATCCGTGACCTACCCGACGAGTCCGTGATTTATGAACGTCCCCATCCTCATTGCCCGGCGCTACTTTCGGTCCAAGAATAAGCGCAACATCATCACCATCATCTCCAACATTTCGATGATTGGGGTGGCGGTGGGCACCATGGCGCTGATTATCGTGCTCTCGGTGTTCAATGGGCTGGAGGATTTGGTGCGCACGCTCTACGGCAAGTCCGACCCCAACCTCGTCATCTCCGCCACCAAGGGCAAAGCCTTCGACGTGGACCGCACCTTCCTGATGAAGCTGGAAAACACCCCCGGCGTGGCCCTGCTCACGGAGGTAATCGAAGACAATGCCCTGCTGCAATACCACGACCGCCAGATGGTGGTGAAAATGCGCGGCCTGAGTGATAACTACTTCGGTCAGAGCCAGATTGATGCCAACATCCGCGAGGGCGACCACCGCCTGCGCCGCGACAGCCTGGAGCTGGCCCTGGTGGGGGCCGGCGTGCAGCACGAGCTCAGCATTACCCTGAATAACCGCCTGGCGCCCATGCGCCTGCTGTACCCGCGCAACACGCCCGGCAAAAAAACCCTCGACTTCAACCCCGAAAACGCCTTCAACGAGCAAAACCTGACGGCCGGTGGCGTTTTCCTCATCGAGCAGCACATCGACGACAGCTACATTTTTGTGCCCCTCACTTTTGCCCAGCGCCTGCTGGGCTACGGCACCCGCCGCACGGCCCTCTACGTGAAGGTGGGCCAGAGCTTCGAAATCGAAAAGGTGAAAAAGCAGGTGCGCAAGCTGCTGGGGCCCGATTTCAAAGTGCAGGATTCCGACGAGCAGCACGTCAGCCTGTTCAAGGCCATTAAAGTGGAGAAGCTGTTTGTGTTCATCACCTTCACGCTCATCCTGCTCATCGCCTCGCTCAATATCTTTTTCTCGCTCTCGATGCTGGTAATCGACAAGAAAAAGGATATCTCGGTGCTGCTGGCCATGGGTGCGAGCCAGAAAACGGTTCGGCGCACCTTCCTGTACGTGGGGGCCATTGTGGCGCTGGTGGGCGCGGCCACCGGGCTCATTCTGGGCGTCACGCTGTGCTGGCTGCAACAGCAGTTTGGCTTCGTGAGCATGGGCATGGCCACGAGCGTGGTAGACGCTTACCCGGTAAAAATGCAGGCCTCGGACCTGATTTTTACGTGCGTGTCCATTATCGTCATCACCTTGGCCGTGAGCATACGCCCGGCCCTGAATGCAAGCAAGTTGGACTTGCGAGATAATTTATAGCGTTTATCGACTTTTGGTCATCTCCGGTGATTTTCTGGCGTAAGAACATGGCATTCGCTCCTGGCAGAAAAGCGCTACTATACCAATTTTACGCTTTCTGCCCTACCTTGCGCCTTCCGCGTGCCCAGCTATGAAAGTATCTACCGCAGAACCGTTTCAAATCGTCTACTCGCTCTTCGAACATGAGTTCCTGGGCCACCTGTTTGCGGCCTACGTGGTCCAGCTAGGCCCCCGCGGCCAGCTAACCCTTCAGCACCAAACCGTTTCGGGGAAAAATGCCCACGAGTTTGCCGCCGGTCTCGATGCCACTGACTTTGAGCTGGTCGAACTCTGCGACCACATTCAGCAGGAAGCCGTGGTGAAGGAATTCTGGCCCCGCAAAATTGCCACGGCCGAGTTTTTCCTCAAGACTTACAACGCCGAAAAGGGCGACAAACCACTTCAGGAGCTCATTTCCAAGCACGTGCAAACGCGCATGGCCGGTATTCTGGCGCGCCTGGCGGGCAAGCAGGTCTTCATTATGGGCCGCGATGGCGAGCCAACGTGGAAGGAAATTGCCCTCGCCCCGGCCAAGGCATCCATCCTGTTTCACTTTCGCCGCAACGAGGAAGGCACCCACTACTTCCCCACCATCCAGTACCAGGGCCAGAAGCTTGATTTTCAGCACAAAGACGCGGTACTAGTCTGCCTGCAGCCGGCCTGGCTGCTGCTCAACGACCTGCTCTACTCCTTCCGCACCGAGGTGGACGGCCGCAAGCTCCTGCCGTTTTTGAAGAAAAAATTCATCGTGGTGCCCCGGCAGGTGGAGGAAAGCTATTTCCAGAAATTCGTGGCCCCGCTCATGGAGTCGTTTGAGGTGCACGCCCGGGGCTTCGACATTCGGTCGGAGCGCTACGTAGCGCGGCCCCGGCTCACGTTCAGCGATGCGCAGCCGGCTTTGCCCGCGCCCGAAGCACCAGTGCGCCCACCTGGCCCGCCGCGCCGGGGCCGCATCCCGCTGCCCAAACCCGTTGCGCCCCTGCTCACCGGAGCCGAAACCGAACAGATTCATTTCGAGCTGAGCTTCCGCTACGGCCCACACCTCATGCCGCTGGGTGCCAGCAAGCCCGTGAGCGTGCACCTCGAAAAGACGGCCGACAGCTACGTGTTCCACCGCCTGCTGCGCAGCCCCGAGCAAGAACAGGCCACCGTAGATGAGCTGCAGACGCGCCGGCTCACCGTGGCCAATGGCCACGGCTCACTGCCCAAGGCCGAGGCCTTTAAATGGCTGCACGACAACTCCCCCGCCCTTGCCGAGCTGGGCTACACGGTGGAAGCCGCCGCTACGGCCACCAAGAATTACTTCATCGGCCCGACCAGCGTGCAGGTGGGCATTCAGGAAGCCGGCGACTGGTTTGACGTGCGCGGCACGGTGCGCTTTGGTGACATCGAAGTGCCGTTTATCCGGCTGCGGGGGCACATTCTGCAACGCCGGCGCGAGTTCAAGCTGCCCAATGGCCAGATTGCCATCATCCCCGACGAGTGGTTTACGGACTACCTGGAGCTGTTTGCCTTCGGCGAAGAAACCGAGGACGGCCTTAATCTGCGCCGCCACCACCTAGCCCTGGTGGCCGACCTGCAAAGCAATGAACTGGCCACCGTGCGCATGGGCCGCAAGCTGGAAAAGCTCCGCGACTTTGCCGAAGTGGAGGACCACCCGCTGCCTGTAGGCTTCCTCGGCGAGCTGCGCCCCTACCAGAAAGCCGGCTACAACTGGCTGCGCTTCGTGCAGGACTACCATTTCGGCGGCTGCCTGGCCGACGATATGGGGCTTGGCAAAACCATCCAAACGCTGGCCATGCTCCAGCACCGCCGCGAAAGTGGCGAGGCTCAAGGAGCTGCGTCGCTACTGGTACTACCTACCTCCCTGGTTTTCAACTGGCTGAACGAAGCCCAGAAGTTCACCCCCGAGCTACGCGTGCTGGCCTACACCGGCACCTACCGCGACAAAAACCCTGACCGCTTCGCCGATTATGATGTAGTGCTGACCAGCTACGGCATCGTGCGACTGGATACGGAGCTGCTGGCCGGCTACAAGTTCGACTACGTGATTCTGGACGAGTCGCAGGCCATCAAAAACCCGTCGAGTACCACCTCGCAGGCCGTGCGGCAGCTGCACTCCAAGCACCGGCTCATTCTCACGGGTACGCCCGTGGAAAACAGCACGATGGATTTGTGGTCGCAGATGTCCTTCATCAACCCGGGCTTGCTGGGCACGCAGGCATTTTTCCGCAAGGAATTCCTCAAGCCCATCGAGAAAGACCAGGACGAAGGCCGCACGCGCCGCCTGCACGCGCTCATTAAGCCGTTTATCCTACGGCGGCACAAAGCCCAGGTGGCTAAAGAATTGCCTGCCAAAACGGAGCAGCTCAGCTACTGTCAGATGACGGAAGAGCAGGCCCACGCCTACGAGGAAACCAAGAGCTTCTACCGCAACAAAATCCTGCGCAACCTCGATGAGCACGGTCCGGCCAGCACCCAGTTTCTGCTATTGCAGGGCTTAACCCGGCTGCGGCAAATTGCCAATCACCCGCGCTTGGCCGACGAAAACTACGTCCACGAGTCGGGCAAGCTGCGCGAAGTGCTGCGCATGCTTCGCAACGTAGTGGCCGAAGGGCACAAGGTATTGGTATTCAGCCAATTCGTACAGCATTTATCCCTAGTACGTGCCGCGCTCGATGAACGGCAGATGCCCTACGCTTACCTCGACGGCGCGACCCGCGACCGGCCCGCCGAAGTAGCCCGTTTTCAGGAAACGGAAGAGTTGAAAATCTTCCTCATCAGCCTAAAAGCCGGCGGCGTGGGTCTCAACCTTACCGCCGCCGACTACGTCTTCATTCTAGACCCGTGGTGGAACCCGGCCGTGGAAGCCCAAGCCGTGGACCGCGCCCACCGCATTGGCCAGCAGCGCCCGGTGTTCACCTACAAGTTCATCACGCAGGGCACGGTTGAGGAAAAAATCCTGGCCCTGCAACGCCGCAAGCTGGCCCTGGTGAGCGAGCTCATCGCTACCGACGAGACCGTGATTAAGCACCTCACGCGGGAGGATATTGAGGAACTGCTGGGGTAAGTGAGCAGATTTTATTTAATCATTCCCGTTTTCAATTTACTTTTAAGCATATTTTTGCCCGGCTTTTTCCGTAAAAAAAGCCATTCGCTTTTCCATTTTCTTCTCTCAGGGTTTCTTCTCTTAGGCCAGCGCTGAATATATGGCTCCTGTTTCTGCACTGCATCCGCGTTGGAAAACCACTAGGCGGAAATGGTGCGGCTTGGTTTGCCTGCTGCTGGCTACCACGGCGGGCCATGCCCAAACCACCCAGCCGGAGCCCCAAACCAAGCCCGTAGCACCAGCTTCGGCCCCAAACCAGCTGTCGCCCCAGAAAATGGAGGAGGCACTGCGCCTCCTGCTCCGAGCCGACTCAGTGGCTTCGCAGCGCCAGCGGGCGCACCTGGGGTCCGGTGTGGAGTTTTCAGACCGTTGCCTTTCCTACTAACCGCTACCTGTTTGCCCGAACCGTAGTGGGCAACACCGACATTTACTCGGCAGATGGTACTGCTATGCCGGTGCAGCTCACCTTTGGGAGCACCGTGGAAACGGCCCCGCAGCTCAGCCCCACCCGCGACCTGATTGCGTACACGTCCAATGCTACGGGCCTATACCAGCTGTACACGATGAATCGCGACGGCTCGAACCCACGCCAGATTACCACGCTGGATGTGGATGGATACAACAACCGGGGCGTGGGCTACCGCTGGTCGCCGGATGGCGCATATTTCATCTACGCGCACAACGACAAGCTCTACCGCATCAACCGCGACGGCACCGGGCGGGTAGAACTGGCCACCGCGCCCACCGGCCGCAACTTCCGCGAGTGCGACTGGACGGCCGAAGACGGCGGCCACCTGGTGGTGCAAACCGTGGGCGCGGATATCTTCGACTCCGAACTCTACATCTACAATACCGATGGCACCAACTCCCGGCTGCTGGTGGGCAACCTGCCGGGCCGGGTCGATTCGCCCAGCTTCAGCATCGACGGACTGACGGTTGTGTACACGCGGGACGTAGCAGGCTTCAACTCTGCCGCTGGCCGGCAGCAGGACGCGCGCATTTTCAGCCGCCGCACCGATGGAACCGGAACGCCTGTGGACCTATCATCGGGCACCAATAACAGCGGCAAAACCTTGGGCACCAATGACCTGACCCCGCGCTTCGCTCCCGATGGATTTCACTTGATTTTCGTGAATCGGACTACCGACGAAGTTGCACCGCCCGAAGTATGGACAGCTGACCTCGACGGCAGGAACCGCACCCGCCTGTTCACCAACGCCTTTTTGCCCGATTACAAATAGCGTCGGGCCAACAATTACCGCCGGCCGGAGTTAGCAAACCATGCACGTTACGCTCCGCACCGCCGTTTCGCAGTCCCCGGCCGTGGTGATGGCCGGTTTCACCCGCGAATTATTTGTGGCCCTGGCCCCGCCCTTTCCCCGGCTGCGGCTGCTCCGCTTCGACGGCTGCCACACCGGCGACCGGGTTGAAATCGAGCTTGATACGCTAGTGAAGCGACTATCCTGGACCTCGCTGATTGTGGACGATGGTGTGCAGCCCGACGGCACCCATTTTTTTGTAGATGAGGGCCAGATACTACCGCCACCGCTGCGATTCTGGCGGCACCGGCATCTTATTCAGCCTGGTCCCAAGGGCGGCAGCGTGATTGTGGATGCCCTGGAGTACCGCACGGCCTCGCGCCTGCTCGATGCGCTGATTTATCCGGCCATGTGGGCGCAGTTTGCCTGGCGGCGGCCTATTTACCGGCGCTGGTTCCGGTAGGCGGGGTGGCCCGGCGCGGGGCCGTACCTTTGCGGGCCTATGCTAAATCCCGCCACCATCGTCCTCAAAAACGGAAAAGACCACAGCCTACGCCGCCGCCACCCCTGGGTGTTCTCGGGGGCCATTGCCCGCGTGCAGGGCGAAACCCTGGAGGGCGACCCCGTGCGCGTGGAAGCCATTGATGGCGAGCTGCTGGGGGTGGGCCATTTCTCGGGCGGCGGCTCCATTGCCGTGCGCATGCTGGACTTTGGCCAGGACGCCCAATTGCCCACGCCCGCATTCTGGGAGGCCAAGCTAGGCAATGCCTACGCCCTGCGCCAGCGCCTGGCCCTGACGGGCACGGCCGATACCAACGTATTTCGCCTCATCCACGCCGAGGGCGACGGCCTGCCGGGCCTCATCATTGATGTGTATGGCGACGTGGCCGTGGTGCAGGCCCACAGCGTGGGCATGTATCGTGCCCGCCCCGAAATTGCGGCGGCCCTGCAAGTGGTATTCGGCCACAAGCTGCGCGCCATTTACGACAAGAGCGCCGAAACCGTGCCCGGCAACGCCGTGCCCGATGCCCAAAACGGCTACCTCTTTGGTGAGAGCACCGGCACCGAGCATTTGGTGATGGAAAACGGCCACCAGTTTGCCGTGGATTGGGAAACGGGCCAGAAAACCGGCTTCTTCATCGACCAGCGCGACAACCGCGCCCTACTGGCCCGCTACTCGCCCGGTCGCAAGGTGCTCAACACGTTCTGCTACACCGGCGGCTTCTCTGTTTATGCGCTGGAAGCCGGGGCCGAGCTGGTGCACTCCGTCGATTCGAGCAAAAAAGCCATTGCCCTCACCGAGCGCAACGCGGAGCTTTCGAACCACGCCGACCGCCACGCCGCCTATGCCGATGACGTGCTGGGCTTCCTCAAAAACCACTCGGCCGAGTACGACCTGCTGGTGCTCGACCCACCCGCCTACGCCAAACATATGGGCGCGCGCCACGCCGCCCTCATGGGCTATAAGCGCCTGAACGCGGCTGGCATTGCGCACCTCGCGCCGGGCGGGCTGCTGTTCACGTTCAGTTGCTCACAAGTGGTGAGCCCCGAACTGTTTGAGGGCGCGGTGCTGGCGGCGGCAATTGAGGCCGGGCGGCCGGCGCGTATTCTGCACCGCCTCACCCAACCGGCCGACCATCCGGTGAGCTTGTTTCACCCCGAGGGGGCTTATTTGAAGGGGCTGGTGCTGGCGGTAGAATAGCCTGTCTGAAAAATAAAATGGCGTTTCGGCCCGGACAGAGAACGTCCGGGCCGGAGCGCCACTTTATTTTTGGCAGCTTCGACAAAACTTCTCCCCCCGCTACGGCGGTTAGCAGTTCAGTGTTTAAAAAGACAACCAAAATAACGCCTTCACAGCAGTCCGTGGCCATCATCGGCGCGGGCATTGCCGGCATTGCCACGGCGGCGCGGCTGGCGGCGGCCGGCCACCCGGTCACGGTATTTGAGGCCGGGCCCACATTCGGGGGTAAGATGCAGCAGTTTGCGCTGCCCGGCGGGTACCGGTTCGATGCCGGGCCGTCGCTCTTCACCTTGCCGCAGCTGGTGGATGACATTTTCCGGCTGGCTGGTCGCCGGCCCGAAGACTACTTCCGCTACGAGCGCCTCGACCCCATCACCCAGTACTTTTTTGCCGATGGCACCCGCCTCACCGCCTGGGCCGATGCCGGGGAGTTTGCGACCGAAGTGGAGGCCAAGCTTGGCACACCGGCAGCCGAGGTAACGCAGTTTCTGAGCCGCGCTGGGAAGGCGTATGACGCCACGGCGGGCACGTTTCTGCACAAGTCGCTGCACAAGGCCGGCACCTATTTCAGCCCCGAAACCCTGAAAGCCGTGGCCGCCCTGCCGCAGCTCGGCCTGCTGGGCACCATGCACCAGCGCCACGAAACGGCCTTTGGCCAAGATGCACGGCTGGTGCAGCTTTTCGACCGCTACGCCACCTACAACGGCTCCGACCCCTACCAGGCGCCCGCCACGCTGAGCATGATTCCGCACCTGGAGCACGGAATCGGCGCTTTTTATCCCGAGGGCGGCATCTACGCCATTGCCGAAAGCCTGCAACGACTGGCCACGGAGTTCGGCGTAAAATTCCGCTACAACGAAGCCGTGGAGGAAATCATCATCGCCGACAAGCAGGTGACGGGCCTGCGCACGGCGCTGGACGTGTACGACTTCGGCCGGGTGGTGAGCAACATGGACGTGGTGCCCACCTACCGCCGCCTGCTGCCGCACCAGCCCGCGCCGGAGCGCACGCTGGCGCAGCCCCGCTCCTCCTCGGCCCTGATTTTTTACTGGGGCATTGCCCGCGCGTTTCCGGAGCTGGATGTGCACAACATCTTCTTCTCGGCCGATTACCAGGCCGAGTTCAAGGCCATTTTCGAGGAGAAAACCGTGGCCGACGACGTGACGGTGTACGTCAACATCACCTCCAAAAAAACGCCCGCTGATGCCCCACCCAGCCACGAAAACTGGTTTGTGATGGTGAACGTGCCCCACGACCAGGGCCAGGACTGGGACGCCCTCACCCAAAAAACCCGCGCCACCGTGCTCCGCAAGCTGAGCCAGGCCCTTGGCACGGATATCGAGCCGCTAATTGCGGCCGAAAAAACCTGGACACCGCCCGGCATCGCGGCCGATACCTCGTCGTTTGGCGGTGCGCTCTACGGCAGCTCCAGCAATAATCCGCTGGCGGCGTTTTTGCGGCACCCGAATTTTTCGGGGCGGCTCGACGGGCTGTACTTTTGTGGTGGTTCGGTGCATCCGGGCGGCGGCATTCCGCTGTGCCTGCTGTCGGCCAAAATCGTTTCGTCGTTAATTAATGAGGGATAGGGAACAAGGGACAAGGAACGGCGACCGAATGCTATCGCCGCTGCTCGCCGTCCTGCTTTCCATTGCCGACCTATCCCCTGTTCCCTATTCCGTTTTTCTTCCATGGTTGATTACACCGAGCCGCTCCCGGCCGCGACTAACCGCCGGCTGCGTGTGGCCCAGGGCCTGGTGTTGCTGTTTCATTTCACTGGTTTCGTAGGACTGGCTTTTTCCAACAACCCCGATTTCTACCTGCGCTTTACGCCGCTCACGCTCGGGCTCACGGCGCTGCTGCTGCTCTGGTTTCAGCCGGGACGCAACGCCAGCTTCTGGGGCTTTTGCCTCACGGTGGCGCTGCTGGGCTTTGGGGCCGAGTTTGTGGGCGTGAACACGGGCCGGTTTTTTGGGCACTACACGTATGGCGACACCCTGGGCTTCAAGCTCTTTGATTCCCAACCCTTTAAAGGCGTGCCGCCGATGATTGCCCTCAACTGGGTGGTGACCACGTACTTGTGCGGTATGCTGGTGCGCTACCTGCCGCTGGGCGAGCTGCCGCGCATTCTGCTGGCGGCGGCCCTCATGGTGGGCCTCGATGCCTGCATGGAGCCGGTGGCCGGGCGTTTCGATTTCTGGCATTGGTCGGCCAACGTCATTCCGTTTCAGAATTTCCGCGACTGGTTCATCTTTGCCTGTATCTTGCAGATGCTGTTTAACCGCACCACATTCCCCAAACGCAACCCGCTGGTGCCGCTGGTGTACATTACGCAGCTGCTATTTTTCTTCCTGCTCGGAGCTCTCTAGGCAGCGTGGCAATGCCCGGCGCGGAGCCAGCTCGGCCCCTCATTCTTCTTTTTGAGAACAGACCTGTCTCTTTTTGCAGATGCGTGATTTTACCTTGTCCACACCTTCATTGGAAGCCGCCATTTCGGTTTTCTACCGCTACGGCCTGCGCGATGCGTCCGACGCGGCCCTGGCCAAGGCCCTGAACACCACCGAGCCCGACCTGGCGGCCCAGTTTCCCAGCCGCGAGCTACTGGTACACCAAGCCGTGCTGGCCGATATGGAGTGCCAGAAGCGCGAGCACGTTGCCCTGTATGTACAGTACTCGTCGGCCGTGGAGCGCCTTTATGGTTTGTTGCAGTTGGGACTGCGCGACTTGGCAGCCGTTCCGGACCAGTACTACGGCGACCTGCAAACCGGCTTTCCCCTCACCTGGGATGCCGTGATGGAGCACCTGAATTCCTACTCGCCCCCCCAGCTTTAACAGCTGCTCAACGACGAAATTGGTAGCCGGCTGTTTCGTTCCGACATTAATATTCAACTGGTTACCAAGATATTGCTTGAGCAGCTCAACGTGATGCTGAACCCCCAGGTGTTCCCGCCCGACCGCTACAACATGCGCGAGGTTTTTCGCAGCATCTTCCTGTATTACATTCGGGGCATCTGCACCGATGACGGCGCGCGGATTGCGGCCGAGCATTTTGCCCGGCTGTAGGCAGCCCTGGCGTCGCGACCGGGGTTAACTCTCTGTACCGATGCGTTTATCAATACTAAGCGGCTGGCTGGTGCCGGCCGCTGCGGGCCTGCTGTTGGCGGGCTGCCAGGGCAAAACCTCAACTTCGGAAACGGCCACGACCACGGCCGAGACCGAAGCTGCCCCCACCGACACGGCCAGCGTGGCGGCCCCGAACGACGGCATCACGCCGGCGCTCATCGCGCAGCACATCAAGGTGCTGGCTTCGGATGAGTACCAGGGCCGGCGGCCGTTCACGGCGGGCGAGGAGAAAGCCACGGCTTATCTGGCTTCGGAATTCAAGAAGCTGGGCTTGCAGCCGGGGACCAATGGCTCGTATTTCCAGGCGGTGCCGCTGGTGGAAATCGCGGGCAAGCCCGACTCGATTGCCACGGTGACGGGAAACGGCAAAACCCTGAGCCTGAAATACCGCGACGACTTTATGTTCCTCACCGAGCAGGAAAAGCCGGTTGTCACCATTAAGAATTCGCCGCTGGTGTTTGCCGGCTACGGCGTGACGGCCCCCGAATACCAGTGGGACGACTACGCCGGCCTCGATGTGAAGGGCAAGACGGTGGTGGTGCTCATCAACGACCCCGGCAATGCGGGCGACGACTCCACGATGTTCAAGGGCAAGGCCATGACGTACTACGGCCGCTGGGGCTACAAGTACGAAGAGGCCGCCCGCCACGGCGCTACCGGCCTGCTCATCATTCACGACACCAAGCCGGCCTCCTACCCCTGGACGGTGGTGCAAAGCAGCAACGGCGGTGCCAAGCTGCACCCCCAGACGCCCGACCACGGGGCCAGCAAAGTGGCCCTGGAAGGCTGGATGACGCTGGACGCGGCCAAGCGCCTCTTCACGGCCGCCGGCCAGAACTACGACGAAGCTTACGCCGCCGCCAATAAGCGCGGCTTTAAAGGCAAGGCCCTGGGGCTGAACCTCAGCACGACCATCCGCAACAAAGTCACCCGCAAAACTTCGAAAAACGTGGTAGCGGTGCTGCCTGGCACCACCCGCCCGCAAGAATACATCATTTACTCGGCGCACTGGGACCACCTGGGCATGGGCAAAGCCATTGCCGGCGACTCAATTTACAACGGCGCGCTCGACAACGCCAGCGGCTGCGCCGGCCTGCTGGCCATTGCCACAGCCTTTAAGCAGGCGCAGGAAAAGCCGCAGCGCAGCATCGTATTCCTGGCCGTAACCGGCGAGGAGCAGGGCCTGCTGGGTTCTGACTACTACGCCCAGCACCCGCTATTTCCGGTGAAAAACACGGTGGCCGACATCAACATGGACGAGCTGCTGGCCTTCGGGCCGATGCGCGATGTGACCGTGGTAGGCTACGGGCAGTCGGAGCTGGACGACTACGCCCGCGCCGCCGCCAAGGAGCAGAACCGCTACGTCATCCCCTTTCAGCACCCCGAAACCGGCAGCTTCTACCGCTCCGACCATTTCAGCTTTGCCAAGGTGGGCATTCCGGCCCTCTATGCCAGCGGGCAGTTTGAGAGCCGCCTGCACGGCAAAGCCTTCGCCGAAAAGCAGCGCAAGGACTTCGAGGAGAAAGCCTACCACCAGCCCGCCGACCAGTACGACCCCACCTGGGACCTGCGCGGCGCGGCCGAGGATGCCCGCCTGATGTTCCGCGTGGGCCAGAAACTGGCCGGCGAAACGACGTTTCCGAAGTGGAAGGACGGCTCGGAATTCAAGGCCACGCGGGAGAAGAGTGGGCCGGGAAAATAGGACACTTTCTGTACCTTCCTTAGCCCCGGCGGGGCGACACTCGTCAGCCAAGTGTCACCCCGCCGGGGCTTTTGTTTAATCCGTTTATTACACCAGCAGCCAGCCCAGCAGGCCGGCCCGCACCGTCCAGGCCAGCGTGCGCAGCCAGTTGGTGCGGGTGAGGCCGTCGATGGCTACGTAGTCGAATCCCTGTTCGAGGCGATTGTGGAAGGGCACTGAGATAAAGAACGTGGCCGACCAAATCAGCACTACCAGCCCCAGATTCCACCAGCCGGCCCCGCCGGGCAGGGCGGTGCGGCCGGCCCAGGCCAGCCAGCCGGCCAGGCCCAGTTCCAGCACCATGGGGGCCAGCACCACGTAGCTCATGCGGCGGGTGTGGGCCGCGTGGAAGGCCGGCCACGCCGCCGTGGGCACCAGCCCGAAGCTGGGGTAGTGCACCACCTGCACCGTCCAGATGAGGCCGGTGAGGCAGGCCGCGACGGCAAAATTGAGCAACAGCAGCAGGTGAAGCGTCATAAATTAAAATTTATTTTTGGTCGGGATATGACAGTTTTCGAGGGCTTGCGTGCTGCGCAGACGCTCCCGTAAATAACGCGGTAAACACCGCGAACGGTGCGTGGTTTTCGTGCCCAATGGTCCGCTGGTATTTCCGGCCCTGCTTACCCCGGTGCAGGCCGGCATGAAGGTGTAGCGTGAGGAGCCGTTCGGCCCGGTGGTGCCGGTGGCCCGCTTCGCCCACACCCAAGAGGCCATTCAGTACCTCATCAATTCCGACCACGGCCAGTAGGTGAGCATCTTCGGCCCAGAATCGCAGGAAGTGGCCGACCTCATCGACCAGCTCGTGAACCAGGTCAGCCGCGTGAACATCAACGCCCAGTACCAGCGCGGCCCCGACACCTTCCTCTTCACCGGCCGCAAAGACTCGACCGAAGGCACCCTCTCGGTGAACGACGCCCTGCGCTCTTTCAGCATCCGCACGGTGGTGGCCACCAAGCAGACGGAGGCGAACAAGCACCTGCTCAATGAGCTTGTAGACGGCCAGGAAAGCAGCTTTCTGAGCACACGGTTTATTCTGTAAATCTGGCCACGCCGCTAATAAAAAAACGCCGGCCCGTAATCACGGGCCGGCGTTTTTGTTACTGAACTCACTGCGTGCTACTGCCGGGTCAACGTAATGTCATTTGGCACGCTGAAGCTCGGAGGCGCGGTATTGTTGTAGGAGTTGTTCAGAAAGTCTACTCTACCCTACTATTTTTAGT
The DNA here is from genome assembly GCF_018967865.2 of Hymenobacter siberiensis. NCBI lineage: Bacteria > Pseudomonadati > Bacteroidota > Cytophagia > Cytophagales > Hymenobacteraceae > Hymenobacter > Hymenobacter siberiensis. The sequence goes on along the minus strand of NZ_JAHLZY020000001.1, from coordinate 264,585 downwards.
AGTTGATTTCGAGCAAGTTGTCTCGTAGTGCAGTTTAGCAGCGTTTCAACCAGGCGGGCCAACGGGTCATCGGGCCGGGTTAGCGGGCGGGTGAGTTGGCGGAGGAGGTTGAGGCCGTGACGAGCCAGGCTCGCGGCCCGGTAGCCGTGCTTCTTGCGGGCAATGGGGTGGCGGCCGCCGTGGGCGGCTGCGCCCCCGCCCAGGCAGAAGGCGTAGGCCAGGCTGACGAGGGCCACGAGTTTGCGCAGCTTTTGCAAGCAGCGCAAGTGGGTGGCTTCCAGGTTGAAACCCCGGCCTTTCAGGTTTTGGAAGCACTGCTCAATCGTCCACCGCTTGGCGTAGCGTTGCGCGAGGTGGTTCAGACCGGCCGTGGCAAACAGGTAGACGAACTCGCCCGCCGCCACGGCCTTGACCCAGGCCTGTCCCCAGACCCCGTCGACCTGTACGTGGGCGAAGCGGCGCACCTGCCCCGGCACCAGGCCCAGGTCGGCCACGGCCTGCCGCCGGCCGTCGGCGTGGGTCAGGCAGTGGTGCTTGGGCACGCGCATGACAAAATTCAGTCCGTTGTCTTTGAGCCACTTGAACCACGCATGGCCGACAAATTCCCGGTCGCCTACGACCAGGCCGATGCGGTCTTTCCCCAGCAAAGCCACGCACTTTTCGAGCACCGCGATGCGGTCGGCGGCGTTGGAGTTGCCGCTGCGGTTGTCGAGCAGCTGCCAGTAGAGCGGCACGTGGACCTCGCCCGTGCCGACGGTGACGAGCAGCACGTTGACCTGGCACTGGCCGAAGTCCCACTCCGTGCGGTCCAGGCACAAACGCAGCTTGCCCTGCGCAGGCAATAAACTAAGCAAAAGCCTGGCCACCAGCATGTAATTGAGGTCGACTTCGCGGAAAAAGTCCTGAATGCGCGTTTCGTTCGAGGCGGGCTTAGCGGCGTCGTTGAGGTGCTGGGCCACTTCGCCAAATTGCACGTTGCGGCTCTTTATCAGGCCAAGAATGAACTGGCCCACAAACTTTTGGCGAGATAAGTGGCCCACAAACGGGGCCTGTTGCAAAAGCGTCGTAATTTTGGCAGCGAAGTGTTGCTTCACGGGGCAGAACGGGTTTTTGGTGGTTGGAACCCCAAAGGTCGGGCTGCCCCGTTTTTGTACCTGAAAAATAGTAGGGTAGAGTACAGAAAGTCACAAAAGGCACTCAAACGGTGATGCAGAGCGCAGCGAAGCATCTTGCTCGCATCGTTGAACGGGCCTGACGATGCGAGCAAGATGCTTCGCTGCGCTCTGCATCACCGTTCGGGGACTTTCTAAACAGCTTCAAATTTTGAGGACTGAATCCAGCCTACCAGGGTACTTTTTTTATTTTGGACCTGACGCTTTTTTAAAACCTAAAATGCCCTGTGAGACAATGGAGGCCCATGACTCCATTTATATGCGTTCAACCATGCTTAGAGCAGTTTCCAATTCAGTGTACATGATAGCCGCAATGGTCAAACCAGTTTTTGGCATCGTGCTCGCTTATCCATTCGGCCGCCGTGCGAATGGCTTCTTCCAGCGCATCACGGGTGCGGGCCTGGGCCTTGCGCAACCAGGTTTTAAGTTTGCTGAAAGCCAATTCAATCGGGTTAAAATCGGGGGAATATGGGGGCAGATATAGCAGCCGCGCCCCGTATTTTTGGACCACCTGCTCCAGCCCGTCTACCTTGTGCACGGACAGGTTATCGAGCACCACCACGTCGCCCGGCCGCAGTGTGGGACCCAGCACCTGGTCGAGGTAGGCCGTAAACACGTCCCCGTTGACGGCGCCGTTCACGCTTAACAGGGCCCCGAGTCCGTTGGGCGTGAGCGCGGCGATGAGCGTCACGTTGGGGCCGCCGTGCAAGGGCACGGCCTGGTCCACGCGCCGGCCCTGCGCGGCGCGGCCGTAGCGGCGGCAATAGGTCAGGTTGGTGCTGGTCTCGTCCACGAACACGAAGCGCGTCCAGTCTTCCGCTTGCACGGCCTCCACGAACGAGCGGCGCAAGGCTACGACCCGCTCCGTATCGCGTTCGGCGGCGTGAACGCTTTTTTTTTGCGGCCCCAGCGCATGCTTTCCACGGCCCGCCACACGGCCGTGCGACTCAGGGCCGGCCCGCCGGCCGCCGCCAGAGCCGCTCGCACCTCGTCGAGCGTCGCGTCGGGCTGCTGGCCCAGGCAGACGAGCAACTGCGCCCGGCCCGCCGGGTCCAGCCGTGGCGCAGGACCGCCGCTGGGCGGCAAGGCCGCCACCGAACCCGTGGTGCGCTGCCGGCACAAGAGTTTGTCCACAAAGGAGATGGATACCCTAAATTGGGCCGCCACCTGATAAATGCGGACCCCTGGCAGGGCACAGGCGGCCACCACGCGCTCCCGCAAATCAATCGAATAGGCTTTCATACCGAAAAATAGGTGAAAATCTGTACACGGAACAGGAAACCGCTCTAACAACAAATTGTCCTGGCTCAACCAGTCCCCATGACTCCATTTATATGCGTTCAACCTGGTCACCGTTGGAGACACTTGTGGGGGGGCAATTTTACCGAATGGGCATCCGCGTATTTCTGGGCGCCATCCCTAGTAATACCGTCATTGGCAAACCTATACTCCGTAGACGCGAGCCTTCTCACTAACAAACCAGACGTTTGGCAACTAGGCGCGCTCAGCGCGACCAGCAGGCAGGCGAATAGGGCATAATATTTCATAAATCAAATATGTAAAATTATTTTATCAATATTCAATATTAGAATTGTTTTAAATCAAAAATATTTGGAATTATTACCCTGCAGAATCTACCCGCGCAAGCATCTTTTATAGATTGACAATTGTCGTTGCCTGCATCTTTGCCAAATTCTCCTATTCGTATTATCATCAAGCCCTGCCGTTTCCCTGCATGAAAAAATCTCTGCTTCTCCTGCCCCTGCTGGCTGCGGCCGTCACCGGCTGCCCCTCCAACTCCCTGAAAACGGCCAGCACTGCCGATAAACCCGACATCCTACACGCGGCTCTGGACACGACCGTGGCTCCCGGCGACGACTTTTTCTCCTACGCCAACGGCACCTGGATTAAGAACAACCCCATCCCGGCGTCGGAGAGCAATATGGGCATCGGCAAAAAGGTGCAGGACGAGGTGTATGCCCGCCTGCGCCAGACTAGCATTGAGGCGGCCGGGGCCCAAAATGCCACGCCCGGCAGCAACGCGCAGAAAATTGGCGATTTCTGGGCCGTGGGCATGGATTCGGTAAAGGCCGATAAACTCGGGGCCACGCCCCTGAAACCGGAGCTGGACCGTATCGCGGCCATGAAAACGGTAGCCGAAGTACCGGGCGTTATCGGCCACGAAATACCGCTGGGCGTGAATGCGCTCATTGGCCCGCGCGTGGGCCAGGACGATAAGAACAGCGACAAAATGGCCCTCTACCTGCGTCAGGCGGGCCTGGGCCTGCCCAACCGCGACTACTACTTCAACACCGACTCGCGCACCAAAAACATCCGCGCCGAGTACGTGAAGCACGTTGCCAACACCTTCCGGCTGCTGGGCCAGGATGACGCCACGGCCCAGGCCAACGCTGCCCGGGTAATGGCCCTGGAAACCACGCTGGCCAAGTCCTCGCGCAAGCTCGAAGCCCTGCGCGACCCGTATGCCAACTACCACAAAATGAGCATCGCGCAGCTCGACAAGCTCACGCCCGGCATCGACTGGAAAACCTGGCTCGGCCAGATGGGCGGAACCAGCGTGGACACCGTCATCGTGGGCCAGCCCGAATTTTACCAAACGGTAGGGCAGTTGCTGAAAACCAAGCCGCTCGACGACTGGAAAGCCTACCTCGCCTGGCACGTAGCCCACGAGTATGCGCCCACGCTCAGCGGCCCGTTTGTGGATGAGAACTTCCATTTCTACGGCACGGTGCTGCGCGGGGCCACGGCCATCCGCCCGCGCTGGAAGCGGGTGCTGGATATGCAGGAGAATGCCCTGGGCGATGCGCTGGGCCAGCTTTTCGTGAAAGAATACTTCAAGCCCGAAGCCAAAGCCCGCTACGACACCCTGGTGAAAAACGTGGTATCCGCCTTCGCCGACCACATCCAGAAAGTGGACTGGATGAGCGCGCCCACCAAAGTAGTGGCCCTGGATAAGCTCCACAAAATCACCCCCAAAGTGGGCTACCCCGATAAGTGGAAAGACTACTCGGCCCTGACCATTGACCGCAGCTCATTGGCCGCCAATGTAATGCACGCCAACCTGTGGCAGCACAACTACGAGCTGAACAAGCTGGGCAAACCCGTGGACCGCACCGAATGGGGCATGACGCCGCAGACCTACAACGCCTACTACAACGGCTCTAACAACGAGATTGTGTTGCCGGCCGCCGCCTTCGCCATCCCCGGCCTGCTCGATGCCGATGCCGACGACGCGCTGGTGTACGGCTACGCTGGCGCCAGCACCATCGGCCACGAGCTTACCCATGGTTTCGACGATGAGGGCAGCCAGTACGACGCCCACGGCAACCTACACGAGTGGTGGAGCAAAGAAGACCGCAAGCGCTTCAACGAGCGTGTGAATGGCATCGTGAAGCAATTCAACGACTATACGCTGCTCGATTCGCTGCACATCAACGGCAAGGCCACGGCCGGCGAAAACATCGCCGACCTCGGTGGAATCGTCATTGGCCTCGATGCCTTCAAAAAGACCAAACAGTACAAAGAGGGCAAAAAAATCAACGGCCTTACGCCTACGCAGCGCTACTTCCTGGGCTACGCCCTGGGCTGGCAGATGCATGTGCGCGACGAGAGCCTGGCGTCGCAGCTGCTCACCGACGTGCACTCGCCCGCCCAATACCGCGTGAACGGCCCGATGGCCGACGTGCCGGCCTTCTACGAAGCGTTCGGCATTAAGCCCGGCCAGAAACTCTACCGGCCCGATTCGACGCGCGTGATAATTTGGTAAGCTGGGTAGAATAGGTCGGTAAAAAGAACGTCATGCTGAGCGCGGTCGAAGCATCTCGCGTGCAATAGTAAACCCATTCGATTGAGTTACTACCACACGCGAGATGCTTCGGCTACGCTCAGCATAACGTTTTTTTTAGCCCTTTCGGTATCGCGCCTACTTCGCCGCCGGCAGGCTCACCGTCACGTTGGTACCCGCGCCGGGGCGGCTCTGAATCACCAGTGTGCCGCCGTGCCGGTGCACGAAGGCACGGCACAGTGCCAGGCCCAAACCCAGGCCGGTGGATTGGGGCATGAGGGACGGCTCGGGCAGCGCCGAGCCGCTCATGAGCGATGAAACGGTGGCGGCGCTCATGCCCGGCCCGGTGTCGGTGCAGCTGAGCAGGACCATGCGGGGGTCGTCGGGGTCGGGGGCGGCTTCGAGGTAGACGTGGCCGCCGGCGGGCATGAATTTCAGGGCGTTGCCCACCAGATTACGCAGAATGGTGCGGGTCATGTTGCGGTCGGCCAGCAGGCGCAGGCTGGGGGAAGCAGCCATGGTGATATGCTGCCAGCTGGCGGCCGCCGTGGTCTGGTACAGGGCCTGGCACTCGGCAAACAGGTCCGTTACCAGCAGGGGCGTGGGGCGGCACTCCAGCTCGCCGGTCTGGCTCACGGCCCAATTCAACACGTTGTCGAGCAGGTGGTTGAGGCTTTCGGAGGCCTGGCGCACCAGGGCGGGCAGGCGGGCCAGGCCGGCCTGGTCATTCTGGGCAATGTAGGAATCAATGAGGCTGGTGACGCCGGCAAAGGCCGTGACCGGGCCACGCAGGTCGTGGGCCACAATGGCGTAGAGCTTGTCTTTGAACACGGCCACGGTGCGCAGCTCCTCCGAGGCCTTTTCCAGGGCGCGGTTGTTGGCGGCCAGGGCGGTGCGGCTGCGGCGCAGGTTGCGGTGCAGGTACACGGCCACCAGCAAGCCCAAAGCCAGAACAGCCACGGCCGCGCCCAGCAGGCGGTTGTGCCAGCCCTGCTCGGCCTGCTCGGCCGTGAGCTGGCGCAGCCGCCGGACCCGCTCCTGGGTTTCGTAGCTGACCTGAGCGGCCGCCAGGGTTTGCATGGTCTGGCGGTTGTTCAGGGTATCGTTCAGGTCCACGTAGCGCTTGTTCCACTCATAGGCTTCGCGGTAGTGGTCGTACTCTGCCGCTTCGGCCGCCAGAATACTGTAGGCATCAAGCACCCGCTCCAGGTAGCCGCTTTGGCGCGCGATGCTCAGGGCTTCGCGCACGGCGGCGTCGACGCGGTCAGGCTGGTCGGTCTGGATGTAGTACATCGCAAACAAAATCAGCTGCTCGGCCTGGTTGCGCATCGCGTGCTGGCGGCGGCTGATGGCCAGCGCCTGCGTGAGCAGCCGTTTCACCCGGGGCAGGCGGCCCAGCTGCATCTGGTAGGTAGCCAGGCTGGAGAGGTAGGTCGACTCGGCGGTGGAGTCGCTTTGGCGGCGTGCCAGGGCCAGGGCCAGCGAATCGTAGTGCAGGGCCTGCGACACCTGCCGCCGGTAGAAGAACAGGCTGCCCACGTTGCCCAGCAACTCCATGCGGGAATGCGCCGTGACGCCCGGCCGCGTATGCAGCTGCAGCGCCCGCTGGTACTGGCGCCAGGCCGTAGTAGAGTCGCCGCGCTCGTGGTAGATGCTGCCCTGCGCCGTGTAGGTGCGCACCAGCGCGTCGGTATCGTGTTGGGCGCGGGCCAGCTCCTGCGCTTCGCTCAGCAGGTTCAGGGCTTCCGGGCCGTTGGAGAGATTGGCGTAGCAGCTGGCCAGACTCAGCAGGCTGCGCAGCAGGCCGGGGGCTTGCTCATCGGCGGGCAGGGTGCGGGCCAGCGCCACGGCGGCCTCGCCGTAGGGCAGGGCGCGGGCGGGCTGCTCGTCGTGCAGCCGGTAGCACAGGGCCGTGAGCAGGCGCAGCCGAGTGGTATCGGGCAGGCGGGTGGCCAGCCGCTGGCGGAGCACCTCGGGATTGACCGGCACGGATGCCCCGGCGGGCACCTGCGGCACCAGCAACCCCAAGGCTATCAGCCATCTCAGCAAAAAACCGGGCCGCGTCATAAATGGCTGCATAGTGCTAGCCAAAGATAAGCAACACCCGGTTAACCTTCACGCTTTAATGCTATTTTTAAAACGTCGCAAATTCTCATTCTGGAACTGAAACCCGTCAAAAAATAGTATAAATGCAGAATAACTCCTGATTTTACCCGATTAAGGCAGATGCTGCCCATTACCAAAATCAGATTCAGGTTATGGCGATACAATTTCTATACGGCACCTAATTGCCCTGAGCCAAACTGGCCGGACTGGCCCGCCAGCCTAGTTCAGGGGTATTTATTGCTGAGCGGCGTTGCGTTCGGCCTGCCGGGCCAGCTTGGTATTGAGGCGGGCGGCGTCGCCGCGCCGCACCACGCGGGCAATGTGAATGCTGAGCTCGTAGAGCAGCATGATGGGGATGGTAACGATAATCTGGGCCGAGATGTCGGGCGGGGTAATGACGGCCGCGATGATGAGAATGACCACAATAGCATGCTTGCGGTAGACCTGCATGATTTCGGCCGACACCAGCCCCGCCTTGGCCAGGAAGAACACAATCATGGGCAGCTCAAACACGAAGGCGCACGACACGCTCATGGTGGTGAGCGTGCTCAGGTAGCTCTGCATATCAATCTGGTTTTCGATGCTGGCATCGACCACGTAGCCGGCCAGGAAGTTGATGCTGAGCGGCGCGGCAATGTAGTAGCCGAACATCAGACCCATAATAAAGAGGATGGACACGAAAAACACGGCTCCCTGCGAGTTCTGCCGCTCGTGCGGGTAGAGGCCGGGCTTCACAAAGCGCCAGATTTCCCAGAACAAATACGGAAACGCCAGCAGGATACCCACGATAAACGACGTGCTGATGTGCATGGTGAGCTGCCCGCTCATCTCACGGTTCTGAATGACGAAGCCGATTTTATCGATGCACAAATCCGGCGCGTGCACCCACTCGCCGAACTTGCAGAACATGCGGTACGTCCAGAAATCGGGCCGCGAGGGGCCCAGAATCAGGTCGTGAAACAGGAAGTCTTTGGCGAAAAACGCCCCAGTGGCGAACACCACCACCGAAATAGCTGCCCGGATGATGTGCCAGCGCAGCGCCTCCAGGTGGTCGATGAAGGACATTTCGTGCTGTTCGCCCAGCGGTTTTGGTTGTTGCGGTTGAGGTTGCACGGAGGGGAATAGGGGATTAAATTTTGGAGAGAGCGGAAACTAAAACGTCATGTCGAGCGCAGCCGAGACATCTCGCTCGCTTCGTTGCAACAGCTTTGGATTACTGCTGCACGCGAGATGTCTCGGCTGCGCTCGACATGACGTTCTGACTATTCAGCCCTACATACGTAAAAAATTACGCAAACAGCGGGTAGTCCTGCAACCAGGCATTCACCTGCTGGCGCACCTGCCCGATGCGGGTGTCGTTGTCGTGGTTCATCAGCGTTTCGTCAATCAGCTCCACGATGCGGACCATGTCGGACTCGCCCAAGCCACGGGTAGTTACGGCGGCCGAGCCAATGCGGATGCCGCTGGTCACGAAAGGCGACTTGTCGTCGAAAGGCACCATGTTTTTATTGATGGTGATATCGGCCCGCACCAGCGTGTTTTCGGCCAGCTTGCCGCTGAGGCCCTTCGAGCGCAGGTCAATCAGCATGAGGTGGTTGTCGGTGCCGCCCGAGATGATATCGTAGCCCAGGCCAACGAAGCTGGCTGCCAGTGCCTGGGCATTGCGCGCCACTTGCTGGGTGTAGGTTTTGAAGTCGTCGGTGAGCGCCTCGCCGAAGGCCACGGCCTTGGCCGCGATGACGTGCTCCAGCGGCCCGCCCTGGGTGCCGGGGAATACGCCGGAGTCGAGCAGCGCCGACATGGGGCGGATTTCGCCCTTTGGGGTTTTCAGGCCGAAGGGATTATCGAAATCTTTGCCCAGCATGATGAGGCCGCCGCGGGGGCCGCGCAGGGTTTTGTGGGTCGTGGTAGTCACGATGTGGCAGTGGTCGAACGGCGAGTTCAGCAAGCCCGTAGCAATGAGGCCCGAAGGATGCGAGATGTCGGCCAGCAGCAGGGCGCCCACTTCGTCGGCGGCTTCGCGCAGGGCGGCGTAGTTCCAGTCGCGGGAGTAGGCCGAGGCCCCGCAGATAATCATCTTGGGGCGCTCGCGGCGGGCAATATCCTTGATTTTACTCCAGTCGATGAGGCCGGTTTCGCGCTCCACGCCATAAAAGCTGGGCACGAAATATTTACCCGAAAAATTGACCGGTGAGCCATGGGTGAGGTGGCCGCCGTGGCTTAGGTCAAACCCCAGGATTTTGTCGCCGGGCTTGAGGCAGGCCAGAAACACGGCGGCGTTGGCCTGGGCCCCGGAGTGGGGCTGCACGTTGGCCCACTGCACACCAAACAGCTCCTTCACGCGGTCAATGGCTAATTGCTCCACCTGGTCTACTATTTCGCAGCCGCCGTAGTAGCGCTTGCCAGGCAGGCCTTCGGCGTACTTATTGGTGAGCACGGAGCCCTGGGCGGCCATCACCTGTTCCGAAGCATAGTTTTCGGAGGCAATGAGTTCCAGACCGTGGGTTTGGCGGGTTTTCTCCTGCGCAATGAGGTCGAAAACGGCGGTATCGAGGAGGCGGGCGGGGGCGGCTGTTTGCATGGGCGTAAAGGTAATAGGGGATAAGGGATAGGGAATAAGGGATACGAATGGGTGGCAAGGAAATCAGGTTGAACGCATATAAATGGAGTCATGGGCCTCCATTGTCTCACAGGGCATTTTAGGTTTTAAAAAAGCGTCAGGTCCAAAACAAAAAAGTACCCTGGTAGGCTGGATTCAGTCCTCAAAATTTATATGCGTTCAACCTGCAAGGAAATAGAAGGGCCGGCAGGCCGAGCGCAGCCGCGGCATCTCGCTCGCATCGTTGCAATCGTATTGATTACTGCTGCACGCGAGATGCCGCGACTGCACTCGGCATGACGACCTTTTCCCTTTGTATTCCCTATCCCTTTTTCCCTATCCCTTCTTCACTATCCCTTTTTCCCTATCCCTTATCCCCCTATTCCCTATTTCCGTCGTTACTTGCTAGAGCCTTTACTTTCTGCTATGTCCACGCCCCTTGCCGAAACCATTACCCAGCTGCGCATCGGCAATCAGAAATCTCTGGTTGACTTTTACCAGCGCAGCCGGCACCTATTTGCCCGCTGGGCGCAGCGCAAGCACCAGCTGCCCGCCGACAAGGCCCACGGCCTGCTGCAGGACACGTTGCTCGATTTTTACGACCACGTAGCCGACGGCCGCATCACCCGCATGCCCGAGGACTTGCGCGCCTACCTCTACGGCATGGCCCAGGAGCGCATTGCGGCCCAGGTGCCCGCCCACCAGCCCCTACCCGCCGCCGAGGCCAGCCGCCGCCAGCGCCTGCTCGCCCAGTTCAGCCAACTCAGCACCGACTGCCAGCAGGTGCTCACCTACTTTTATTTTCGGGGCTACCACTTCGAGAAGATGGGCGGCAAAATGGGCTTCCCCAACGCCACCGTGGCCCGCCGCCAGAAAAGCACCTGCCTGCGCAAGCTCTACGACTTGGTGCGCGGCGGGTATGAGCCGATGAACAGCGGCGGGGCGTAAGGGTAGCTGAACGTTAATAAGCGGAACGTTGATGAAAAGGCCGTCATGCTGAGCGCAGTTGAAGCATCTCTACCGCGCCACTAATCCTTTTGATTGAATTACTATTGCGGTAAAGATGCTTTGCTGCGCTCAGCATGACGGCCCTTTATCAAACTACCCTTCGCCCTGTGCCCATGGACCTCCGCCCTTACTTCGATGAGCTCGAACGCTTCGCCGATGGCCAGATGAGCCCGGCCGAGCAGGATGCCTTCGAGCTGCGGCTGGAGCAGGACGAGGCCCTGGCCGACGCCCACGCCGCCTACGAGCAGCTGACCGCCGACCTGCGCTGGGCGGCAGGGCACGACGCCCTGCGCCTGCGCCTGCAAGCCCTCGACGACCGCATGAACGAGCGCGGCACCGCCCTGGCCCGCGCCCACCACCTCACCCAGCGTCGCCAGCGACGTTGGGCCGTGTGGGGCACCCTGGGCGCGGTGCTGCTGCTGGCCGCCGGCGTAGCCACCTGGTACCTGGCCCGCCCCACCCAGGCCCGGCCCGCCCGCAACTGGGAAGCCTACTACCAGCCCGACCCCGGCCCCGCCGTGACCACCGGCCTGCTGCATACCCGCCCCCTGCTGGCCGAAGCCCTCGACCAATATCAGTCGGGCCACTACCCGGCCGCCCTGCACTCGCTGGGCCGCGTGAGCGCCACAAGCGTGGGGGCCGACACCCTGCTCTACCTGCGCGGCATGATGCTGCTGCGCCAGGGCCAGGGCAATGCCGCCCAGCTCTACCTGCGCCGCGTGAGCGACGACAGCGCCGCTTCCAGTGCCCTGGCCCGCCGTGCCCGCTACCACCTCGGCATGGCTTACTGGCAGGCCCAGGAGCTGGCTCCCGCCTTCGTTACCCTGTGCGCCGTGGCCGCCGACTCGCTCAGCCCCTACCGCGCCTCGGCCCGGCGGGTAGTAGCGGCCGGCGTGCTCGACGGGCAGTAGCGCAGTTTAACTCCTGCCCGGAATGATGAAGATACGGTGCCGCTACCGCTTGCCGATGGTGTAGGCGGGCTCGCAGTTAGGCACCAGGGTCAGCTTCCAGGTATCGAGGTTGAGGGCGGCGAGGTGGGCCAGCTCGGGGTTGTGGCGGTACACGCAGCCGGTATCGAGGCCCAGCGCGCCGGGGTGGGTGGCGGCTTTGGCGCGCACCTGGGCGGTGGGCGTGGGTACGTGGCCGTGCAGCAGGCGGCGGCCTCCCAGCCGCCCGGGGTCGTACACGTAGCTCTTGGTGTTCATCATGGTCGTGTAGTCCTGACGCATTTCGGCGGGGGGCAGGGCGAAATTGTAGCCGGCGTGCACGAGCATGAAATCGGGCAGCTCAATCTCATAAGGCAAGCTGGCCAGCCAGTCGAGGTAGGGCGCGGGAATGTCGGAGAGGCGCGACACGCCGAAGCTGCGCAGCGTGGGCAAGCGGCCGCGCGGCCCCAGCCAGTCCCAGCGCCAACGGTGGCGGGCGGCGTCGAGCAGGGCCTGGTCGTGGTTGCCACGCAGGCAGTGCACCTGGTAGCCAGCCGCTTGCAGATACATCAGGTAGTCGAGCACGCCACGGCTGTCGGGGCCTTTGTTCACGTAGTCGCCCAGCAGGTAAAGCTCATCTTTCCGGCTGAGCTTGAGCGCTACTTCAACCAAGTGGCGGAAGGTGTGCAGGCAGCCGTGCAGGTCGGTAGTGGCGTAGCGGCTCATGGCAGGCAATTACAACAAGAAAAGCACGCCATACACCGCATGACGTGCTTTTTAATTCGACACGTTCTTTATAACCGGACCAATGGCACGGCTTAGCGGCAGTTAGTGGCCGCCGCCGTAGGCCGGCTTGTCCAGCTCGGGTTTGTCGAGGTTGCGGTTGGGGTCCTGGATGCCGGCGTCGAGGGCTTCCTGCTCCAGGCGCTTGCGGGTTTCCTCATCCATGCCCGATACGGGCACCGCCGGCACCCTTGGGCTGCTCGGACTGGGTGGGGGCACCCTTGTTTTCGCTGGATTGCTGGTTGGATTTCGTATTGAACATGATTGGAGGGGAAAAATAGTGAGAAGATAGCCAGGCACTTTTACCTCAACCTATTGGCTGATAGCAGTATCGGCGGCATCAGGGTCGTTAAGCTCGGCATTGGTATCGGTGCCGGTGATGGGCTTGATGGGCTTTGGCTCCATCTGGCCCATGCCCACGCGGGAGTTGGGGTTCAGCATTTCATCAACGCCGGGGCGGTGGTCGTGCGCGTCGAGCTCATCGATGGGACGGCCGCTGGGCACAATGGTATCGGTGTAGTCGTCGAGGGCGGGCATGTCCTGGTTGGGGCGGTCGGGCCGGCCTTCGTCCTCCGAGCGCATGTTGTCGCGGGGCGGGACCATGTCGTCGGCATTTTCGTTCACGCCCACGGCCGTCGAGCCGCCGGAGGTGTCGGAACCGAAGCCTTCCTTGCCGTCGCGGTTGCCGAAACCACCACGGGCCGCTTCGTTCTTGGGCGGGTCGGCGTTGGGAATGTGATGGCCGGCCTCCATTTCTTCGTTAGTCGTATCGTCGTTGATGACGCGAATGGGGCGGTTATTGGGGTCGATGGCCATGGGAATTGAAAGTGATTGCGTGATAGTGCGTGTAGAAAAGGTGTACTTTGGTTTAAGCATTTGGGTTGTCTAACGCCCTGCTCACACCTCCTTCCTCATTTCTTAAATATAGAACAAATCATGTGGAATAACGTCGACAATAGCCTCCGCCGCAGCTTCCGGTTCAGTGACTTTAAAACGGCCTTTGCCTTCCTCACCGAAGTAGCCGCCGAGGCCGAGCGCCTCGACCACCACCCGTGGTTCAGCAACGAGTACAACGTGGTGGAATTCCGCCTCCGCACCCACGATGCCAGCAATGCCGTGACGGCCCGCGACCATCGCCTGGCGGCGGCCATTGATGCGGTGGCGGCGCGATATGAGGTGCAGTAAGTAACCGACTCCCCTCCTTACCAAGGAGGGGATGTTTTCGCGCCAACGAAAAACGGGGTGGTGGCACCGCAGGGTGGCGTTGGACGAGAATAGAACGAATCGGACACATATTGCGCAACGCCACCCTGCGGTGCCACCACCCCAGCCAGCGCTACGCGCTGGCATCACCTCCTTGGTAAGGAGGGGAGTTTGATGTTCAACCTACTCTACCTTTGTCGCTATGCCCAACACGGTTCTATACCTCGTGCCCACGCCTATTGGCAATCTGGAAGATATTACCCTGCGGGCCATCCGCATTCTGGGGGAAGTGGGTACCGTGCTCTGCGAGGACACCCGCACCAGCGGCCGCCTCATGCAGCACCTAGGCATCAAGAAGCCCCTCCTCTCCTACCACCTGCACAACGAGCACCAGCAGGTGCCGCGCCTGCTGGAGCGCCTGGAGAAGGGCGAAATAATGGCCCTGATTTCCGATGCCGGCACACCGGGAATCTCCGACCCCGGGTTTCTGTTGGTGCGCGAGTGCCTGGCGCGGGGCCTGGGCGTGGAGTGCCTGCCGGGCGCCACGGCCTTTGTGCCGGCGCTATTGAAATCGGGCTTCGGGGCTGAGCGGTTTACGTTTGAAGGATTTTTGCCGGCAAAAAAGGGCCGGCAGACACGCCTGCAACAGCTGGCCTCGGAAACCCGGACCATGATTTTTTATGAGTCGCCGCACCGCATTGTGAAGACACTGGGCCAGTTGGCCGAGGTGCTGGGCCCGACGCGGCCGGCCTCCGTCAGCCGCGAATTGACTAAATTATTTGAAGAAACCGTGACCGGCACGCTGGCCAGCCTGGAGGCTGACTTCGCGGCCCGGCCCGCTATTAAAGGAGAAATTGTCGTTGTCGTCGAAGGAAACCTCATCCCGCCCCCCCGCGAGCCCCGCCCCGGCCGCGAAGACCGATACCGCCGCGCTGCCGACGACGACGACGACGACACCGCCTACGAAGACTAAACCCCTGCTGCAGCAGCCGCTGGTACTGGCCGTGCTGGGGGCCTTGCTCCTAAGCGGTGGCTGGGCCCCGTGGCCCACGGCCTGGCTGGTGCCGCTGCTGTTCATCGGCTGGGTGCCGTACCTGCTCATGGAGCGGCAGCTCACGCTCACGGGAGCCCGCAAGGGCCGCGTGTTTGCCAGCACCTACCTCATGCTGGTGGGCTGGAACGCCCTCACTACCTGGTGGGTAAGCTACGCCGACCTGCCCGCCGGCATTGCCGCCGTGGTACTCAATGCGCTGCTCATGTGCCTGCCGCTCATGGCCTTCCGCCAGACCAAGAAGCGGCTGGGCAACCGCTGGGGCTACCTGTCGCTGCCCATCTACTGGATTGCGTTCGAGCAGCTGCATTTGCATTGGGACATTACCTGGCCCTGGCTCACGCTGGGCAACGGCTTCGCGGCCGCGCCACAGTGGGTGCAGTGGTACGAGTACACCGGTTTTCTGGGCGGCTCGGTGTGGGTGTGGGTGGTGAATCTGCTGTTTTTCCAGGCCCTACTGAAGCACTTGCCGGGGTTGGCATTCCAGCCCGCAGCTACCGGGGCGGCTGAAGCAACCAGCATCGAAACCGGGCGAAAGTCAGCTTTTGAGTGGCAGCCATCATTCAATACGCCCCTCTTTCTCATCCTGCTGCCCCTGGCGCTGTCTTACCTAATAAGCAGCAAGTACCAGGAAAAAGGCCCCACGGCCGAAGTCGTAGTGGTGCAGCCCAACTTCGACCCCTACGTGGAGAAGTTCGAGGGCGGCCCCAAATTCATTCCCTACGACGAGCAGCTCACGCGCCTGCTGGCACTTTCCGAACAGCACCTCACGCCCGCCACGCGCCTCGTGCTCTGGCCCGAAACGGCGCTGGAGGAACCCTATTGGGAGAATACCATCGAAAACAACCCCAAAATCCGCCGTGTGCGCGAGTGGCTGGGGCGGCACCCCGGCGTAGCCTTGCTCACGGGCATCACCACGCTCAGCTCCTACCCGAGCAAGGAGGCAGCCAGCGAAACGGCCCGCTACCGCGACGACCTCGGCTACTACGATTTCTTCAACACCGGCGCGTACTTCGCCAGTGCCACCGCACCGGTGGTCTTCTACCATAAGTCGCGCCTCGTGCCCGGCGTGGAGAAGATTCCGCCCGTGCTGGCCTCGCTCATCGCGCACATCGACCTGGGCGGCACCGTAGGCAGCGTGGGCAGCCAGGCCGAGCGCACTGTGTATCCGGCGCCGGCCAATGCGCCGGCCCTGCGCGTGGCCCCGGTCATCTGCTACGAATCCATCTACGGCGACTTTATCGGCGAGTACATGGCCAACGGGGCCACCCTGCTGGGCCTCGTCACCAACGATGCCTGGTGGCACGACTCGCCCGGCTACCGCCAGCTGCTGAGCTACGGCCAGCTGCGCTGCATTGAAACCCGCCGCGACCTGGCCCGGGCGGCCAACACCGGCTTCACCGGTTTCATCAACCAGCGGGGCGAAATCATCCAGCGCGAGCCGGCCTGGATTGCCACCGCCAGCCGCGCCACCGTGCACCTCAATGATGAAATGACTTTCTATGTGCGCTTCGGGGAGCTGATTGGGCGGGGCGCGCAGGTGCTGGCAGTGCTGCTGCTCGGGTTTGCCATTGTGGTAGGCTGGACGAGAAAGAAAAAAGCTCCCCTCCTTCTTTAAGGAGGGGATGTGAGCGCCGAAGAGGCGCGAACGGGGGTGGTTGCGGCGTTGAACGGCAACTAATTAACGCTTAGCTGCATTCGCTAAAAATCGATTAAAACCCTAGCCAGCCGTTCGTTCTCACCTCGTCCAACGCCGCAACCACCCCCGTTCGCGCCTCTTCGGCGCTCACATCCCCTCCTTAAAGAAGGAGGGGAGTATTTCCTTCTACGATGCTTTCAATGTCCCTCGATTTCACCCAACTCTCCCACGACCTCGCCGCCCTGTGCCGCACCACGGCCAAGTTCATCCGCGAGGAAGCCACCACGTTTAACCGCGCCAAGATTGAGCACAAGGGCGTGCACGACCTCGTGAGCTACGTGGACCAGGAAACCGAGCGCCGCCTTGTGGCCGGCCTGCGCCTGCTGCTGCCCGAAGCCGGCTTCATCACCGAAGAAGGCACCGCCGGCCCCGACGCGCACACTGAGGAATTTATCTGGATAATCGACCCGCTCGACGGCACCACCAATTTCGTGCACGGTCTGCCGGTGTACTGCATCAGCGTGGCGCTGGTGCAGCACCGGGAGCTGGCAGTGGGCGTGGTGCACGAGGTGGGCCGCGACGAAAGCTTCCGGGCCGTGCGCGGCGGCGGCGCATTCTGCAACGACCAGCCCATCCGCGTCACCGACGTAGCCGAATTAAATAACTCGCTCATCGCCACCGGATTCCCCTACAAGGATTTCGGCAAGATGAATGATTTCCTGAAAATCCTCGGCTCGTTTTTCACCCGCAGCCACGGCGTGCGCCGCCTCGGCTCGGCCGCCGCCGACCTGGCCTACGTGGCCGCCGGCCGCTGCGAAGGCTTCTTCGAGTTCAACCTGAACTCCTATGATGTGGCGGCCGGCATTCTGCTGGTGCGCGAGGCGGGCGGCCACGTCACCCAATTCCTGACCGATGGCGACCCGCTGTTCGGCCGTGAGCTGGTAGCCAGCAATGGGCTTATTCACGCCGAGATGCAGGCCGCCATCGGCGAGTTCTGGCAGTAGCGCAAACTATTCTTTTTCATCCATAGTTTACCAGTCATGCTCCTGCTTGCCATCACCTCCGTCGAAATTCAGTACCTGCTGATTGGCGTGCTGTTCATCGCGGCGGCGTTTTACGTCGGGCGCATTTTCTACCGTGCGTTTTTCAGCAAAACAGCGGCCGGCTGCGCCAAGGGCTGCGGCGGGGCCTGCGGGCAATTGGATATCGATAACCTGCAGCGCACCATTGAGGCGCGTGCGGCGACCAAATAGCGAGAGGCGCTGATAAATAGTGCTTCTGCATTTTTCTATGGCTTTGGGATAACCCGTCCCCGCCCCGGCTGCGTATAGCCGGGGCGGGAGCGGCTTTTGCGCCCCCCGCACCGCATCATCCTTACCCAAACACCCCACCGCCATGCAGGACAAAGAAGAAGAACGGTCGCTTGTCAACGTTGAGAACAAACTGAACAAGGACGGTTTCACCCAGGATTTCAACGTCATGGATGGCCGCCTGCATACCATTGGTAGCGACTCAAACAAGAGCTATGCTGCTGACGAAGTAACCATCGTGGATTTCTACCGCTTCGAGGGCGAAAGCAACCCCGACGACATGTCCGTCCTCTACGCCATTGAGGCCCACGACGGCGTAAAAGGCACCATCTCAAACGCCTACGGCACCTACGCCGACTCCGACACCGACGACTTCCTCAAGCAGGTCGAAGACCTCGGCAAAGACCTGACGAAGAAGGACAAATAGGGAGTTAATTATAAATTTTGGATTATAAATTATGAATGGCCATTCGGCAAATTCATAATTTATAATCCAAAATTTATAATTAACCTTATCCCCACACCTTGGTGCCTTCCGAGCAGTTGCGGCACATGTCAATCTGGTCGCGGCCTTTGAGGAGGCTGCCGCGAAACTGCTGGTACTTGGGACCGCGCCAGAGCTGGCGGAAGGTTTCGGTTTTGAGGTCGCCCTGGCGGTATTCGGCGTCTTTGTCGAAGCAGCAGGGCACGACCAGCCCATCCCAGGTGATGACGCAGGAATGCCACATTTTCCAGCAGTGGTCTACCAGCTTGTTTTTCAGGCTCCAGTTGCCATCGCCGTTGTTCTGGTAGCGCGAGTAATAGTCGATGGTGGGGATGAGCGGCGAGCCCTGCGCGTGGTCGTAAATCTGGGCCGTTTTGAACCACACGTCGTCCACGCCCATGGCGTCGGCCAGTTGCCGGGCATCGTCAATCTGGTGCTCATTGGGCCGCACCACCAGGAACTGGAAAATGATGCGGGGCGTGCTCGATTTCAGCTCCTTGCGCCATTTCACGATATTACGGGTGCCCTCCAATACCTTTTCCAGCTTGCCGCCCACGCGGTATTGCTGATACACTTCCTGCGTGGTGCCATCGAGGGAGATGATGAGGCGGTCGAGGCCGCTTTCCACCGTTTTGCGGGCGTTCTGGTCGTTCAGGTAGTGGGCGTTGGTGCTGGTGGCGGTGTAAATGCCCTTATCCGCCGCGTACTTCACCAGCTCCAGGAACTGCGGGTGCAGGTAGGGCTCGCCCTGGAAGTAAAAAATCAGATACCACAGCCGGCTGGCCACTTCATCAATGGTTCGCTTGAACAAATCGGCCGGCAGCATCCCCGTGGGCCGCGTGAACGAGCGCAGGCCACTGGGGCACTCCGGGCAGCGCAGGTTGCAGCTGGTGGTGGGCTCGAAGCTGAGCGCCATGGGCAGGCCGCGCAGGCGGGCCTTGCCGGTAATCTTGCTCAGGATATAGGAGCCCACAATCTGCGTCGCGTTCCAGACCCGCAGCGGGGTGGCTTTAGACAAAACATTGAGGCTATCTGTGAGCACGGACATAGAAAGGGGCTAAAAGCAGTAGCGCGAACTTTGTAGTTCGCGTCCCCGCGCCGTTAGGGAGTTCGATGGCGCGGGGACGCGAACTACAAAGTTCGCGCTACTTCGGTTGCATTCAGTCGAACGCTTATTTCTTAGTGGCCGGGAAATCGATGGCGCTGGTATAGGTGCTGGCCTTGCCAAACGACTGGTTGATTTCGTCCACGGCAGCACGGCTGCTCAGGCGCTTGGGCTTGGTGTTGAGGAAGGTACCATCCTCGCCTACCAGCATGTAGGTGGGCACTTCCTGCAAGGCATACTCCTTGGCTACCACCGAGCGCAGCCCGCCGCCAGGAATGCGTACCTGCACGCCGGGCAGTTTTTTCACGGTCACGAGCGAACGCCAGGCTTGCTCGTTCTCGTCCAAGGCAATGTTGATGAAGGTGATGTTCTTGCCTTCAAACTTGCGCATCAGCTCCTGTGCGTAGGCCAGGTCACGCAGACACAGGCCGTTGGTGCTTTTCCAGAAGTTGAGGTAAACCAGCTTGCCGGCGAAATCGTGCAGGTGCACGGTGTCGCCGTTGGCAGTGGGCAGCTTAAAATCGGGAGCCGGGGCGCCGATGGCGAAATCCTTATGCTGATTAAAATCGGCCTGCAGCGTGAGATAGAACTGATTTTTGGGGTCGTAGTTGCGGAAATCGGCCAGCATGGCGGCCGACTGCTTCACGTGCCCAAAGCGGAACGACTCCTGCAGCACGCGGCCCAGAATAACAGCCCGCGACGGACCGGTGAGCTTCTTGCTGGCCAGCGCGTAGCAGGCCGGGTAAAAGTCGGGGTCGGAGCGCTGGTGGTGGTCCTGGCTCACGGTGAAGTGCACGTAGTTGAGCAGGAACTCGTGGTACAGCTCGCTCTGCACGGCGTTGGGCTCGTTGAGCAGGCCGGGCTCGCGCAGAAAGTTGTAGTAGTCAGGAGCCATTTTCAGGCGGCCCTCGGTGTTCACCACCTGCTCGCGCAGGTCCTGAAAGGTCAGCTTATCATTGGCGTAGGCATACACCACTTCGGCATGGGCATAGTTATAAAACTCCTGCGTGAACGACTGCTTGGCCGCATGGTCTTCCAGAAACTCGTATTCGTGCTTGCGGCGGTACTCCAGGAAGGACAGAAACGGCGCTTCGTAAAGCTGAATATTATCGGGCAGCACCTGAAAACCATCATTTTCCACAAACTGGGCATCGGCTTCCACCAGGTAGTTGTTGGCGTTGGCGGCTTGTTGGCGATGGCGCTGCTCGTCGGTCAGGTTGGCACGGTTGCGCAGCTTGGTGGCGAAGCCGGAGGGCACGTCATTGGGCTTAAATTTCAGCGTGCCCGACATGTCGCTGCCCTTAAAGCGCACGTCCATGTCGGTGCCGGGGTCCAGAAAGAGCGGGGCCACGTCGTCGCCATACACCAGGTCGGCCTTGGTGGCACCGCTCACGGGCACCACCACCTTAAAATCGCCCTTGTCGCTGAGCGGCACCCGAAACAGCTTTTCCTTGGGGTCAAGCGGGTTTTCGCGCAGCGAAATCGCAACGGAGTCAGTGGTAGGACCACTCACCCGCCCGGTGAGGGTGGCCATGCCCGCCGAGGCAGCAGCCGCAGCCGGAACCGCTTTGGCGGCAGCACCCACTACCGTGGTAGTCCGGCCCTGGGTGTGGCCCAGCAACGGGACCAGAACCAAAACTGCTCCGACCAGCCGGCGCGTACAAGTGACGAAAGATGATATCATGACAATAAGAACCAGCTCCGAGCAGTTATTAACAACCTCAGCAGCTACCTAGACAATGGATAGAACCAACGGAGTTTACCAGGCCATTCGCGGCAAAAGCCTATCAGTACTCCGAAGATAAGGCTTTTTGATTTATAAAATCCAAATCAAAATTCTGGCTTTTCACGGCTTGCCCGGCACTTCGGCTTCCACCAGCCGCAAACCCCTGCGGCTGATGCCTGATAATCAAGCAGGTTTTCCTCAACCGAATAATCCGTCCAGCACTTCGTCGAGCCGGCTCACCGCGTGCACTTTCAAGCCAAACCTAGCTAAGTCCAATCCCTTGCCATTAAACCGGGATACGTACATTTCCTGAAAACCCAGTTTTTCGGCTTCGGCCAGGCGCTGGTCGAGGCGCGAGACAGCGCGTATTTCGCCGCTCAGGCCCACCTCGGCGGCCAGGCAAACGTGGCCGGGAATGGGCACATCATTGAGCGAGGAAACCACGGCGGCGCACACGGCCATGTCCAGGGCAGGGTCGTCGAGGCGCAGACCGCCGGCAATGTTCAGAAACACGTCGTGCTGGCCCAGGCGCAGGCCGGCGCGCTTCTCCAGCACGGCCAGCAGCATTTGCAGGCGCTTGGCGTCGAAGCCGGTGCTGCTGCGCTGCGGCGTGCCGTAGGACGTGGGCGATACCAGGGCCTGCACTTCCACCAGCAGCGGGCGGTTGCCCTCCAGCGTAGCCCCGATGGCCATGCCGCTCAGGCTTTCGCCGCGCTGCGAGAGCAGAATTTCGGAGGGGTTGCTCACCTGCCGCAGGCCGTCGCCCTGCATTTCGTAAATCCCTAATTCTGAAGTGCTGCCGAAGCGATTTTTGGTGGTGCGCAGGATGCGGTAGCTCATGTGCCGGTCGCCCTCGAACTGCAGCACGGTGTCCACCATGTGCTCCAGGATTTTGGGGCCGGCAATGCTGCCATCTTTCGTGATGTGGCCGATGAGCATGACCGGCGTGCTGGTTTCCTTAGCAAATTTCAGGAATTCGGCGGTGCATTCGCGCACCTGGCTCACGCTGCCCGCGCCACTCTCCACCAGCGTGGAGTGCATGGTCTGGATGGAGTCGATGACGAGGATATTAGGCTGCACCTGGTCAATCTGCCGGAAAATGTTCTGGGTATTTGTCTCTGTCAGGATGTAGCAGCCGGGGTGCTGGCCGTCGGCCATGCGCTCGGCGCGCATTTTTATCTGGGCTTCGCTTTCTTCGCCGCTCACGTACAGCACCTTCATCTGGCGCAGGCTCAGGGCAATTTGCAGCATGAGCGTACTCTTGCCAATGCCCGGCTCGCCGCCGATGAGGATGATGGAGCCCGGCACGATGCCGCCGCCGAGCACGCGGTTCAGCTCGCCATCGGGCGTGATGATGCGGGGCTCGTCTTCAGCCAGAATATCACCGAGCGGGACGGACTTGGCGGCTTTCTTGGTGTTGCCGCCGGGCACGGTGCTGGCGGGCTTCCACTGGCCGGTGGTGGTGGCCACGGTTTCCTTCTGGATAACTTCTTCAACGTAAGTATTCCACTCGCCACACACGGGGCAGCGGCCTATCCATTTCGATGATTGAGCACCGCAGGATTGGCAGAAATAGACGGTTCTGGCTTTGGCCATGAAAGGGTGTTTTTTGCTAAATTGAGTGAATATTTATAAGACCGACGGCAGCAAAAAAGTTGCCTGCTAACGGAAGCATTATAGGCGGCTATCCGTCTATAATTGCCCGTGCAAGGTACGGCCAGCCCCGGCCCATGCCCACTTAACCTTCTTCCCTTCGCGGGGTTGCTTTGCCATGCCTGAACCCCTCGTCCTCACCGCCGCCGACTTCGCCCCCATCATCGCCTTCGCTGGCCTGGCGCCCGACACGCTAACGTGGCTGCTGGCCCACGGCGAGGCCAACCGCTACGCACCCAATGAAGTCATTATCGAAGCAGGCGCGGCCGCCGACTTTATGATGGCCGTAGTGCGCGGCGGCATTCAGTTCTACGCTGGGCAGGGCGGACCGTCCACGCCGGTGTTCCGCGTCGGAACCGGCCAGGTATCGGGCGTGCTGCCTTATTCCCGGCTGCGCGAAGTAAAAAACCAGGGCACCGCCACCGGCGAAACGGTGCTTTACCTGCTGCACCGCGACCATTTTCCGGCCCTGGAGCAAGTCAGCCCCGAGCTGGTGCAGCGCCTCGTGGGCATTATGAACGACCGCAGCCGCGACCAGGTGCGCAGCCAGGAGCGCGATGACAAGCTGCGCGCCCTGGGCAAGCTCTCGGCCGGCCTGGCCCACGAGCTGAACAACCCCGCCGCCGCCATTGCCCGCGCCGCCCAGGCCCTGGCCAACCGCGTGGGGGCCAAGCCCGCCCTGTTTGTGGAGCTGGTGAGCCATTGCCCCTCACCCGCCGCCATGCTGGCCCTCACCGCCTTAGCCGTGCCCACCGCCGAAGCCCAGCCCCCACAAAGTGCCCTGGCCCGCGCCGACCGCGAAGACGAGCTGGCCGACTGGCTCGCCACCCACGGCGTGCCCAACGGCTACCACCTCGCCCCCGCCCTGCTCGAAGCCGGCCTCTTGCCCGCCGCTCTGGCCGCCGTGGCCGAACTGCTGCCGCCCGCCGCCCGCCCGGCGGCTTTTGCCTGGCTCGAAGGCCAGCTCACCACCATGCAGCTGGTACGCGACGTGCAGGAGGCCGGCGGCCGCATCAGCAAGCTGGTGGCCGATGTGAAAACGTACTCGCACATGGACCGCGCCGGCGTCTTCGAACCCATCGACGTAACGGTTGGCCTGGAAAGCACTCTCAATATGCTCGGCTTCCAGCTGCGGCAAAAGAATGTGCGGGTTGTCCGCGATTATGCGGCCGGCCTTCCTGCTATTCGCGGGCAGGTAAGTAGCCTCAACCAGGTGTGGACCAACCTGCTTGATAATGCCATTGATGCACTGCCCGCGCAGGGCGGCGAAATCACGCTGCGCACCGCGCTGGAAGGCGGCTTTGTGCGCGTATTTTTGATTGACAACGGCACCGGCATTCCGGCCGACGTGCTGCCGCACATCTTCGAGCCTTTCTATACTACCAAGCAAGCCGGCGACGGCTCGGGGCTCGGCCTCGACATTGCGCAGCAGATTATCCGGCAGCACGATGGGCGGCTGGAGGTTGAGTCGGCACCCGACTACACCGAATTCTGCGCCTGGCTGCCAATAGCTAATTAATTCAGCATCTGTATTATGCCTGACAAAAAACCCATCATCCTCGCCGTTGACGACGACCCGCAGGTACTGGCCGCCATTGCCCGCGACCTGCGCCAGGAGTTTAGCGCCGAGTACCGCATTCTGCGCGTGAATTCCGGCCCCGAGGCGCTGGCCACCATCAAGGAGCTTTATGAGAAGGAGGAACCGCTGGCCCTCATCGTGGCCGACCAGCGCATGCCCGAGCTGGAAGGCGTGGAGCTGCTCACGGCCTCGCGCGAATTTTTCCCGGATGCCAAGCGCGTGCTGCTCACCGCCTACGCCGATACCGAGGCCGCCGTGCGCGCCATCAACTCGGCCCGGCTTGACCATTATCTGATGAAGCCCTGGGACCCGCCCGAAAATCTGCTTTATCCGATTCTGCACGATTTGCTCACGGCCTGGCAGGCCGCCTACAGGCCTAAGTTTGGGGGCATCCGGCTCATTGGTTTTCAATGGTCGCCGCTCTCGCACGAGCTCAAGGATTTTCTGAGCGGCTACATGGTGGGCTACCAGTGGCTCGACTACGAAACCAGCCCCGAAGCCAAAGCCTTGGTGAAAGCACGGGGCTTCACGTCCACCGACTTACCGCTGGTTATCTGCGCCGATGGCCAGGCCGTGGCCAATCCTACCAAAGCCGCCCTGGCCGAGCATTTGAACATCGCCAACCAACCTTTGCAGGACCTGTACGACGTGGTGGTAGTGGGCGCCGGGCCGTCGGGGCTGGCCGCCGCCGTGTACGGCGCCAGCGAAGGCCTCAAAACCCTCATCATCGAGCGCCAGACGCCCGGCGGGCAGGCTGGCACCAGCTCGCGCATCGAAAACTACCTGGGCTTCCCCACCGGCCTGAGCGGGGCCGACCTGGCCTTTCGTGCCTGGACCCAGGCCGTGCGCCTCGGGGCCGAGTTCCTGGCCCCGCAGGAAGTGGCCGAACTCTGCATTCAGGACGGCTACAAAGTCCTGACCCTGAGCGATGGGCGTGAAATCAGCACCAAAGCCGTAGTCCTCACCACCGGCGTGAGCTACCGCACCCTCGACGTACCGGGCATGGAGCGCCTGAGCGGCGCGGGCGTGTACTACGGCGCGGCCCGCACCGAAGCCCGCAGCTGCGATGAGCAGGACGTGTACATCGTGGGCGGCGGCAACTCGGCCGGGCAGGCGGCCATGTACCTGGCCACCTACGCCCGCCGGGTGTTCATCGTCATTCGCGGAGCCGACCTTGCAGCCAGCATGTCGACGTATCTCATTGAGCAGATTCGCACTACGCCCAATATCAAGCTGCTGCCATACTCCCAAATCAAGGAAGTATGCGGCCAAGACTACCTCGAAGCCGTGATGGTGGACGTGAATGGCACCGTCGAAAAGCGGCCGGCCCGCGCGCTATTTGTCTTCATCGGGGCCAAGCCCAGCACCGAATGGGTGTGCGACCAGGTGCTGTGCGACGGCAAAGGCTTCCTCCTCACCGGCCGCGACCTCGTGACAGACCCGCGCTACGCCGAAGTCTGGAAAAAAGACCGGGAGCCGTATCTTTTAGAAACATGCGTGCCCGGCATCTTCGCCGCTGGCGACAGCCGTGCCGGGGCCATGGCCCGCGTGGCCTCGGCCGTGGGCGAGGGCAGCATGGCCATCAAATTCGTGCACCAGTACTTAGACGAGTAGGTAAAATGGCAAATGAGTAAATGAGTAAATGAGTAAATGAGTAAATGAGTAAATGAGTAAATGAGTAAAGTTGACGTTCAACTGCCTGAAAATGTGCAGACAGAACGTCAACTTTACTCATTTACCATTTTACTATTGTAGCATCAGCTGGTCGGGCAGGTTCATCAGGTAGTCGCCGTAGCCGCTTTTGCGCAACGGGGCGGCAATGGCGCGGAGCTGGTCGGCATCAATAAAACCCTGGCGGTAAGCGGCTTCCTCAATGGAACCTACTTTCAGGCCCTGGCGCTGCTCAATTACTTTCACGAATTCGCCCGCCTGCATCAGGCTTTCAAACGTGCCGGTATCGAGCCAGGCCGTGCCCCGGCCCAGGATGCCCACTTTCAGCGTGCCGCGCTTGAGGTACTCGCGGTTCACGTCTGTGATTTCGTATTCGCCGCGCGGGCTCATTTCGAGGTTTTTGGCGATTTCCACCACGTCGTTGTCGTAGAAATAAAGGCCGGGAACGGCATAGTTGCTCTTAGGCTTCTCCGGCTTCTCTTCGATGCTGAGGGCATTTTTGTCGGCATCGAATTCCACCACGCCGTAGCGCTCGGGGTCGTGCACGTGGTAGGCGAACACCACGCCGCCCTGGGGGTCGTTGTTCGACTTCAGCAATTCCTCCAGGCCCGCGCCATAGAAAATATTGTCGCCAAGTACCAGGGCTACCTTGTCTTTGCCAATGAAATCGGCACCCAGCACGAAGGCCTGGGCCAGGCCGTTGGGCACTTCCTGCACTACGTACTGGAAATCGCAGCCTAGGTTTTTGCCGTCGCCCAAAAGCTTTTTAAACTGCTCCTGGTCGTGGGGCGTGGTGATAATCAGCACTTCCCGAATACCAGCCGACAGCAGAATCGACAGTGGATAATAAATCATCGGCTTGTCGTACACGGGCATCAACTGCTTCGAGACCGCCAGCGTGAGCGGATGCAGGCGGGTGCCGGAGCCGCCGGCGAGGATAATTCCTTTCATAGGTAAGAATTGTAGCCTGGACTCTGCGAGTCCGGGTATTGGAGAATCTGGACTAACGCCCGGACTCACGGAGTCCAGGCTACAAATTAATTACGTTCCTGAATGAACGCCTGATTGGCCTTGAACCACGCCAGCGTCTGCTTCAAACCCTCGCGGATGCGCACCTGCGGCTGGTAGCCCAGCAACCGGTTGGCCTTCGAGATATCGGCCAAAGAGTCGCGGATATCCCCGGCGCGGTCCGGCCCAAAAACCGGAGCCAAATCCGAGCCCGCTTCCTCGCGCAGGATGTCGTACATCTGCACCAGCGAAGTCCGGTCGCCCACGGCAATGTTGTACACCTGGCCCAGGGCCTCGGGGTTCGTTACCAGAGCGGCGCGGATGTTGGCCTCCACGCAGTTCTCCACGAAGGTGAAATCGCGAGTCTGGCCGCCGTCGCCGTTCAGCGTGGGTGGCGTATTTTGCAGAATAGCGTCGATAAACAGCGGAATTACCGCCGCGTAGGCTCCGCCGGGGTCCTGGCGCGGGCCGAAGATATTAAAGTAGCGCAGGCCAACGATTTCCATGCCGTAGGTTTTCGCAAACACATCAGCATACAGCTCGTTGGCATATTTTGTCACCGCGTAGGGCGAGAGCGGCTTGCCGATGCGGTCTTCCACTTTGGGCAGGCCGGGGTGGTCACCGTAGGTCGACGACGAGGCCGCGTACACGAAGCGCTTCACGCCCGCGTCTTTGGCGGCGGTCAGCATCTGCACGAAGCCGCCCACATTCACATCATTCGTCAGCACCGGGTCCTTAATGGAGCGCGGCACCGAGCCAAGCGCGGCTTCGTGCAGCACCACGTCCACGCCTGCGCAGGCAGCGGCGCAGGTAGCCGCGTCGCGGATATCGCCTTCGATGATTTCCAAGCGGTTATCATCTGAAAACAGCGCCAGATTTTTGTGAAAGCCGTTGGAATAGTTGTCCAGCGTCCGCACTTTCTTCACGCCGTATTTCAGCAGATACTCCACGATGTTGGAGCCGATGAAGCCCGCGCCGCCGGTAACGAGAAAGGTCAGCTTGTCGAGCGGCTGCTCATGGAAGGGGTTTTCGTACACTTCGTTTAGTTATGAGTTATGAGTTTAGGACTTACGCACTTCAAAAGCTATGTAACCTGAAAATGAACGACTTGGATTCAAGACGCATATTTGTTATATTGCTGTTTTTCAGTTTGTTAGTGTTTCAACTGCGTAAGTCCTAGAGTTAAAAGGTAAGAGTTGAGTCTTGGTAGCCAGAGCTGCTGTTGTATCAACTCCTAACTTTTAACTCATAACTCTTAACTGAGCGCTAGCGCCCCGCGTACTGCTTCTGGTTGTAGTCCTGGTACGCGCCGCTCGTTACGCTGTTGAGCCACTCTTCGTTGGCGAGGTACCAGTCCACGGTCTGGGCGAGGCCCTGCTCGAAGGTCACGGACGGCTTCCAACCCAGCTCGTTCATAATTTTGCTGGAGTCGATGGCGTAGCGCATGTCGTGGCCGGCGCGGTCGGTCACGAACTTGATGAGCTTGCGCGAAGTGCCCTGCGCCTGGCCGGTTTTCTCGTCTACCACGTCGCAGAGCAGTTCGATGAGCTTGAGGTTCTGCCACTCGTTCACGCCACCGATATTGTAGGTTTCGCCATTTTTGCCGTTGTGGAACACCGCGTCGATGGCCGTGGCGTGGTCTTTCACGAAGAGCCAGTCGCGCACGTTTTCGCCTTTGCCATACACCGGCACCGGCTGGCCGGTGCGCAGGCGGTGAATAGCCAACGGAATCAGCTTCTCGGGGAAGTGGTTGGGGCCGTAGTTGTTCGAGCAGTTGCTGAGCTTGATGGGCAGGCCGTAGGTGTGGTGCCAGGCGCGCACAAAGTGGTCGGAGCTGGCTTTCGAAGCCGAATAGGGCGAGCGGGGGTCGTAAGAAGTTTCCTCCGTGAACATCTCGGGGCCGAAGTCCAGCGAGCCGTACACCTCATCGGTGCTCACGTGGTAGAATACGTGGCCATCGTAGCCGCCGGGCTGCCACAGGTTGCGGGCCGCGTTCAGCAGGTTCACCGTGCCGATAACGTTGGTTTTCACAAACGCCATCGGGTCGGTAATGCTACGGTCGACGTGCGATTCGGCCGCGAGGTGAATCACGGAATCGGGCTCCTCGTTGGCAAACAGCTGGTCGATAAATGACTGGTCAGAAATATCGCCCTTAATGAAGCGGTAGTTTTCAGCCTTCTCAATGTCGCGCAGGTTTTCCAGGTTGCCGGCGTAGGTCAGCGCGTCGAGGTTGATAATCTGGTGCTCGGGGTATTTCGTAACGAAGAGCCGAACTACGTGGGAGCCGATAAAGCCGGCGCCGCCAGTGATGAGGATTTTCATGATTTCAAATGTGAAAATGTGACTGATGTGAAAATGATGGCAATGGCTATTTATCAAGCACATTTCCACATTTCCCCATTTCTCATATTTATTTCAGGGTTTGCTGCCACTTCCAGGAACTGGCCAGGGAATCAGCCAGGGAAGTTTCGGTTTTGAAGCCCAGCACCTGCGCGGCCTTGGTGGCATCGGCGTAGATGGCGGGCACATCGCCGGGGCGGCGCGGGCCGATGCTGTAGTTCAACTTCTGGCCGCTGGCCTGTTCGAATGCCTGCACTACTTCGAGCACTGAATTACCGTGCCCGGTGCCCACATTAAAGGTTTCGACGGACTCACTGGCTTTGCGGTCCAGCAGGCGCTGCACGGCCACGATGTGCGCCTTGGCCAAATCCACAACGTGGATGTAGTCGCGCACATTAGTGCCATCGGGCGTGTCGTAGTCGCTGCCATTGATGGTCAGCTTCTCGCGGATGCCGGCCGCCGTTTGGGTGATGTAGGGCACCAGGTTATTCGGCACGCCCAGGGGCAATTCGCCGATTTTGGCGGATTCGTGCGCCCCGATGGGATTGAAGTAGCGCAGCAGAATGGTGCGCAGCTTGTTGGTCGGGGCCGCCGACACATCATGCACGATTTCCTCGCACATCTGCTTGGTGCGGCCGTAGGGCGACGAGGCCGGCTTGGTAGGTGTGGCCTCGGTCACGGGCAGCGCATCGGGAATGCCATACACGGTGCACGACGACGAAAACACCAGGTTCTCGACCCCAAAGTCCGGCATTACGGCCAGCAGCGTCAGCAGCGAGCCCACGTTGTTCTGGAAGTAGGCCAATGGCTTAGCCACTGACTCGCCCACAGCTTTGTAAGCCGCGAAATGAATCACGCCTTTGATATCCTTCTCGGCCTCAAACACGCCACGCAGCGCAGCTTCATCACCGCAGTCGATGCGGTAAGTCGGCACCTTTACGCCCAGAATTGACTCGATACCGGCCAGGGCTGGCTCTTCCGAGTTGCTGAAATTATCTACGATAACCGGCTGATAGCCGGCCTGCTGAAGGGCAACTACCGTGTGGGAGCCAATGTAGCCGGCTCCGCCGGTAACAAGAATCTTCATGTTATTAGTTATTAGTTGAAAGCCATTAGCTGTTAGCTTTTTTTGACTGCTACTCCACAGAAATGGCTAACAGCTAAAAGCTAATGGCTAACCGCTAAATAATTACAGGCTCCAGTATTGCAGGTCTTTCATCTTGCCGCGGTACAGGCCTTTGATGTCGACCAGCACGGCATTTTCGGAAGTAATGGACTGGAAGTAGGCCTCGTCTTTGGCGGCGTAGGGCGCGTGGCTCACGGCTACAATCACGGCGTCGTAGTCGGTGCGCACATCGTCGTTTTGGGTCAGGCGGAAGCCATACTCGTGGTGCAGTTCGTCGGAGTCGGCGTGCGGGTCCACTATGTCGACATTCACCGAGAAGTTTTTCAGCTCCTGGATTACGTCGGCCACTTTCGAGTTGCGGATGTCTTCCACGTTCTCCTTGAAGGTAGCGCCCATCACCAGCACGCGGCTTTTGGCCACGTCCTTGCCTTTCTTAATCATCATCTGCACCGTTTTGCGGGCGATGTAGGCTCCCATGTTATCGTTGGTGGTGCGGCCCGAAAGAATGACTTTGGCGTCGTAGCCCAGCTCTTTCGCTTTGTAAGTCAGGTAGTATGGGTCCACGCCGATGCAGTGGCCACCCACCAGACCGGGCGAGAACTTCAGGAAATTCCACTTGGTACCCGCAGCTTCCAGCACCTCGTAAGTGTTGATGTTCATGCGGTCAAAAATCATCGACAGCTCGTTCATCAGCGCGATATTGACGTCACGCTGGGTGTTTTCGATGATTTTGGCAGCCTCGGCCACGCGGATGCTGCTGGCGCGGTGCACGCCGGCATCTACCACCAGCTCGTACACTTTGGCCACGGTATCGAGGGCTTCCTCGTCGTTGCCGGACACCACTTTCACGATGCGGCGCAACGTGTGCTCCTTATCGCCGGGGTTGATGCGCTCAGGCGAGTAGCCCACTTTAAAATCAGTCGGGAATTTTAGGCCCGAGAGGCGCTCCATTACCGGAATGCAGTCCTCCTCGGTGCAGCCGGGGTATACAGTGCTCTCAAACACCACATAATCACCTTTTTCCAGGACCTTACCTACTGAACCCGAGGCGCCAAGCAGCGGCTTAAGGTCGGGCTGTGCGTGCTCATCGATGGGCGTGGGCACGGCCACGATGTAGAATTGCGCCTGACGCAGCACCTCCAGCGAATCGGTGAAGGTGATGTCGCAGCCTTCAAAATCCTTCTTTTCCAACTCACCGCTCGGGTCAATGCCTTCTTTCATCTGGGCCACGCGGCCGGCGTTGATGTCGAAGCCAATCACCTTGAGTTGCTTGGCAAATTCGAGGGCAATGGGAAGGCCCACGTAACCGAGGCCGATAACGGCCAGCGTGGCCTCTTTGCGCAATAGTTGGTCGTACACTGCTAAAATTATGGGTTGTGAATTATGAATTATGAATTCCCCCGGGGCCGTCTGGCGGTGGTTGTTACCACGGGCCGCACCGATTGCTCGTCGGCGCTCAGCTCATATTTTTCGGCACTTTCGGGGCAAGTGGCGTGCCCTTGCTGGTCGAAGCTGAGGCGGTGGCCGTAGGCGCTCATCCAGCCTTGTGGGCGGGCGGGCGTGCCGTATACGAGGGCATACGCCGGAACGTCGTGCGTGACTACGCTGCCCGCGCCCACAAAGGCGTAGCGGCCCAGCCGCGTGCCGCACACGATGGTGGCGTTGGCCCCAATTGTGACGCCCTGCTCCAGATAAGTGGTCTGGTACTGGCCGGGACCTTTGCGGGGCACGGCGCTGCGCGGGTTTTTCACGTTGGTGAACACCACGGAAGGGCCCAGGAATACGTCGTCCTCACAGACGACGCCACCGTAGAGGCTCACGTTATTCTGCACCTTCACGTTGCGGCCCAGGGTCACGCCGTCGGCCACAAACACGTTCTGACCCAGGTTGCATTCTTCGCCGATATCGGCCCCGGCGCAGACGTGGCTAAAGTGCCAGATGCGGCTACCCCGGCCTATCTGGCACCCTTCGTCGAGGATGGCCGTGGGATGGGCGTAATAATCGGGGGTATTATGGGGCATTCGGGGCGGTCGGGCGGTTCAGCCTGCAAAGGTAAGGAGAAGGGCGGGGTTAGCTTCGTACTTTTGGGTAATCCCCTTATTGTCCTTGTATTATGGCTCAGCCCGCCTTCCAAACCGAACCCACCAGCTACGTTTCGCCCGAAGAATACCTGCGTCTGGAACGCGAGGCGGAATTCAAGCACGAATATTTTCAGGGCGAAATCCGCGCTATGGCCGGTGCAGGCTACGCGCACAACCTGATTTGCGCGAACCTGACCGGCGAACTTTATAGCCGATTACGCAGCCAAGGCTGCTCGGTGGTGGGCAGCGACCAGCGCCTGCAAATCATGAGCGGCAGCGCCTTCGTGTACCCCGACCTGACGGTGGTGTGCGGCAAGCCGGAATTCAACGAAGAAAAAAAGCCCGATACGCTGCTGAATCCCACGCTGCTGGTGGAAGTGCTTTCGCCCACTACCAGCCAGTACGACCGCAGCGAAAAGTTCATGCTCTACCGCCAGGTGCCCAGCCTCCGCCAGTACCTGACGTTGGATGCCCAGGCCATTCACGCCGAGCTACATACGCTGGACGACCTGGGGCGCTGGGTCCTCACCGAAACCCGCGACCTGAGCGCCACGCTGGATTTGAGCAGCATCGGCTGCCAGGTGCCGCTGGCGGAGGTATATGCGGGGGTCTGAACCGCGGATTTAGCGGATTATTCGGATTTTGTGGGTGGTGCCAGGACGGAATCAACTATCCTGAACACGGCAATGCGTGTGCGCGAAAAATCACCCACGAAATCCGCTAAATCCGATAAATCCGTGGTCAGAGCTTCACGCACACGTTCTGCGCCTCGGTAAAAAACCGCAACGCTTCCAGCCCGCCCTCGCGGCCGACGCCGGAATTTTTCATGCCGCCGAAGGGCGTGCGCAGGTCGCGGTGCAGCCAGGTGTTTATCCAGACGATGCCGGTGTGTAGCTGGTGGGCCACGCGGTGGGCGCGCTGCAAATCGCGCGTCCAGAGGGTGGCAGAGAGGCCGTAGTCGGTGCTATTGGCCATCAGCAGCGCTTCCTCATCGGTATCGAAGGGCGTGAGGGTGACCACGGGACCGAAAATTTCTTCCTGGTTGGTGCGGCAGTCGAAGGGCAGGTTCTCGAACACGGTGGGCTCCAGGAAATAGCCGCTTTCACAGCGGCCGGGCACGGTGGCGCGGTGGCCGCCGGCCAGCAGCGTGCCGCCTTCTGCGTGGGCTAGTTTAATGTAATCGAGCACCTTGTGCAGGTGGGCTTCGCTCACCAGGGCACCTTGTTTGGTATCGGCTTCGAGCGGGTCACCGATTTTCTGGTCCTGCAGCTGCTTCAGAAACTCAGTTTTGAATGCCTCGTAAATCGGGCGCTCGATGAAAATGCGGGAGCCGCACAGGCAAATCTGCCCCTGGTTGGCGAAGCTGCTGCGGATGCTGGTGGCCACGGCGGCGGCCAAGTCGCAATCGGCGAAGATGATGTTGGGATTCTTGCCGCCCAGCTCCAGGCTGAGCTTTTTGAACATGGGCGCGGCCGTAGCGGCCAGGTGCCGCCCGGTGGCCGTACCGCCCGTGAAGCTGATGGCCTTGATACCCGGATGCTCCACAATGGCCTGCCCGCAGTTGGGGCCGTTGCCGTGGATGATGTTGAGCACGCCCGCCGGCAAGCCGGCTTCCATGCATAATTCACTCAGCAAAAAAGCGGTGGCCGGGGTTATTTCCGAGGGCTTGGCCACCACGCAGCAGCCCACGGCCAAGGCCGGCGCAATTTTCCAGGTAAAGAGGTAGAGCGGCAGGTTCCAAGGCGAGATGCAGCCCACCACGCCCACGGGGTGGCGCACGGTGTAGTTCACGGCCACGCCTTCCTGCACGTGGGCTTCGGTGGCGAAGTGGCCGGCAGCAGTGCCGAAGAAGTGGAAATTGGAGGCGGCGCGGGGGATGTCCATCACGCGGGCCAGGCTCAGGGGCTTGCCGTTATCCTGGCTTTCGGCGCGGGCCAGACGGTCGAGGTTGGCATCGATGAGGTCGGCGATTTTTACCAGCAGGCGGCCCCGGTCTTCAGCGGGCAGCGCGCGCCAGGCGGGCAGAGCGACTTCGGCGGCGGCCACGGCGGCGGCCACATCCTCGGGGCCGGAGTCGGGAATCTGGCCGTAGACCTGGCCGGTGGCGGGGTCTACGTTATCGAGGTAGCGGCCGGCTTGCGGTGGCACGAGCTGGCCGTTGAGGTAGTTCTGGATGCGGAGCATGATAATTTGGCCGTAAACTCAGGTTCGCTTTGCAATTTCACCGGGGCTACCAAGCATAATATTTTGCTAACCAGGCTGATAGCCAGCAGATAAATCAGGAACAATTTCCTCACGAACCGGCTGACTGATAAGGTGCCATTCCTTCCGCCAGGCCGTGAGGCGGTACAGCTTTACCAGGCCCACCACGATGGCCAGCGCAAACAAGCTGGCCACGAAACGAGGTTCGAACACCAGGACGGAATATTTTCTCAGCTCCAGGTATCGTAACACCGATTCAAGGTTCAGGAAATAAGCCACCGAAACGATAATATAAAGGACGTAATCGCTCCGCAGGAAACCGTAGGCCGCCAAAAAGAGCACGGCCGCGTGCCAGTACCGCTCGTGCATCTGGGTATTGAAGAACGCGAACAGGAGCGGAATCAGCCCGATGCTGAGCAAGACCTGCGCAAAGTCGTCCGGCGAGTATGCAGCGGCCACGAACGGCGATATGCGCTGCTGGCGCAGGTTACGCACAGTGAGCAGCAACAACGGCAGCAATGCCAGCGCCGACGCCACGAAGAACATCAAAAGCCCCCAGGCCCGGTACGTGATTCCGGCGAACAGCTGGGAATCGGGAGCCGTGAGCGGGTCGGGGGTTGGAACCAGAATATGCCAGATGTTGAAGGCATTCATGGACAGGTACGGAAAGAAATTCGACGCGCCCAGGTTAATTTCCATGATGCGCGGCAGATAGTTCTCTTCGCCGCCCCAAATGAAGGGAGCCAGGATTAAGGTCATCAGTGCCGCCCCGGCCACAAGGGCCACTACCAGCTGCCGGGGCCGGTGCCACCACAGCGGGACCCACAGCAGCGGCGGCAGCGGCGGCAGCGGCGGCAGCGGCGGCAGCGGCGGCAGGAAAATCATGGCCTGGGGCTTAGCGGCCAACGACAGCACGAAGAACAACATGCTGGGCACTGCCCGCTGCCGCACGGCCAGCACCACGGCCCCAAACGCAAAAAACGTGTAGATGGCATCTACCTGAATCCACACCAGCGTAGCGTAGAGGTAGCCGATGTTTAACAACAGCAGCAGCACCAGGCCAAAGCGCCGGTCGCGCTCGCGCACCAGCGACGCCGCCCAAAAAGCCCCCGCAAAATCGAACACCAGGGTAAACGCCTTGAGCCAATGCCGGTAGTAGATGAACTTATCGACATCGCCCAGCACCCACCCAAAAAACCATAAAATGTAGTGATACAAGGGATTGTATGAGTTGCTTGGCGTCTTACAAACGTTGCCCAGCCCCTGGTAAAAAATATCCTTGCCCCAGGCCACCCAAAAGCTCATGTCGCTGTCGTGGCCCGCGCGGGGCACCAGCAGCAGCAGCAGCAGCAGCAGCAGCAGCGAGAAAAGCAGAATAGTATAGGCCGCCTGCCGACGAAATGAAAGAGTACCCATTGGTGTCAAAAAAACAGGTGCCCGCAACAAGCCGGGCAATAAAATACTGCGGCTAGCGCGTGAGTAACGGTTGGGCCGGGGTGCTTTCGAGAGCGGCGGGCGTTTGGTTCGATTCGGCGATGATGTAGAGCGGGCGCTGGCGCACGTTGGCACTAAGGCGAGCCATGTACTCGCCAATAACCCCCACGGCAATGAGCTGCACCCCGCCCAGAAACAGAATGCTCATCATGAGCGAGGCCCAGCCGGGCTCGTAGTCGTGCCGTACCAGGCGGGCATACAGGGTGTAAAGCATGAGCAAAAATGCCACACCCGACACCGTGAACCCCATCACCGTGGCCGCCTTCAGCGGTGCGTCGGAGAAGCTGGTGATGCCGTCGAGGGCGAAGCTGAGCATCTTGCGGTAGGTGTAGCCGGTTTCGCCCCCGGCACGCTCGGCGCGGTCATACTCCACAAAGGTTTGGCGGAAGCCCACCCAGGCAATCTGCCCCCGCAGGAACTTGTGCTGCTCGGGCATCTGGCGCAGGGTGAGCACAATGCGGCGCGAAATGATGCGAAAGTCGCCGGTATCGACGGGAATGGAAACCCGCGTAATTCGCGCCAGCATTCGATAGAAGAGCTTCGCGGTCAGCTTCTTGGCGTAACTCTCGCCCTGGCGCGAGCGGCGCTTGGCATATACCACGTCGTAGCCCTGCTGCAGCTTGGCGTACAGGTCCACGATGAGCTCGGGCGGGTCCTGCAAGTCGGCGTCGATGATGGAGATGGCTTCGCCCCGCGCGTGGTCGAGCCCGGCCGAAACGGCAATCTGGTGGCCAAAATTGCGGCTAAAATCGAAGTAGCGCACCCGCTCGTCCTGCGCGGCCAGGGCTTTCAACATGGTGAGCGACTGGTCGTGCGAGCCATCGTTGACAAAAATCAACTCGTAGCCGCCGGGCAGGCTCATGCCGTCGAGCACGCCTTGCAGGCGGCGGTACAGCTCGGCAATATTGGACTCTTCGTTGTAAATGGGAATAATGACGGATAAGTCCATGCGGGCAAGTTATTGAATAGCAATGGTTCCAAAGTACAGCCGATACCTATCCGGCGCTTTCCGCCGCATCATAGCTGCCGGGCGGGGCCGATGATGCGCAAAAGTATGGTTTCGCCCCGAAAAGCCCGCCCGCGCCCTCAGGGCGTGAGCGGGTAGGTATTTTTGATTAAGCGGCGATGGCTACCGGTGCCAACGTAGTAATAGACATCGGTATTGACGGGCCGGATAAGCAGGTCGTCGGCCAGCAGGTCCCGGTTTTGGTAGATGACTTCGATGCGTACGACCTCCGGCGTCACCCGGAACGGCACAATTATCCGCACCCAGTTGCCCAGCACCTCGGTGGCTTTGCGCCCATCAACCACGGTTGCGGTGGCTTCGCCTTTGGCGTTATAGGCCTTCACCTGCATGTTGCCGTAGCCATAGTCCGACTTCCCGTTCATCCACACCGAGGCTTCGTAGCGGCCGGTATCGGCGGGGGCCGGCACGGGGCCATCATACAGCGTCGAGAAGCCGTCGGCGGCCTGGTAATAGGCCCCCGCCCCGAGCCGCCCCCGCCGGTCGGGCGCCTGGTCGAACGACTGCACCAGCACCCCGGCCGGGGTAGTGGCGCGCAGCCCCCCGGCGCGCACCGGCAGCGTGGGCAGCAGCGAATCGGCCAGGATGCGCGCCCGGGGCAGGGCCGTGGCCGCCAGGGCCGCAATCGGCAGCTCGTAGAGCGAGGCCTCGGGCGTTTCCACCAGCAGGTGGCCCAGCTTGATGAGGCGCTGCTCGGCTTCGGTATAATAGTCGGGGGTGACGAGCAGCAGAATGGGCTTATCGTTGGGGAAGTGGGCCAGCAGCTCTTTGGGAACCATGTCGCTGCTGAACAGCTGAATATGCTGCATGGCCTGGCCCACCGAAGCCCGCGATACGTAGGTGGCCAGCAGGGGCAGGCCGGTGGTGGCCGCCGCCTTATCGCCCTGGTAAATTGAGTTACTGCTTCCGCTCAGGTCAAACTTGTCAGTGCCCATATTGTAATATGGCACCGGCAGAATAGCCTGAAAATCGGAAAGCTGACGCCCTGCCCACGACAGCCGGGAAACCACGCCAGTAGCGGGGTCCAGAAAGGTGCTGGCCCCGGTGCCCACCGTCACCTGGTCGGCCTTGGTGGATACCTGCAGCCAGGCCTCGGTGGCCCAAAACAGCAGCAGCGGCAGCCCCACCCACGCCAGGGCGGGCACGCGCTGGCGGCGCAGGTACCGCCACATGCGGTACAGGCAGTAGGCCGTGTAGGTAGTGGCTACGTAGTAAAAAGGCCAGGCAAAGCGGCCCAGCGAGCGGAACTGCTTCACGGGTCCCGCATGGTCCGTCACCCACGCGAACCACTCCCACTTAAATGGCATACCGAAGGCCAGCAGCAGCAGCAGGCTGGCCGCCCACAG
Organism: Hymenobacter siberiensis; assembly: GCF_018967865.2. Lineage (NCBI taxonomy): Bacteria > Pseudomonadati > Bacteroidota > Cytophagia > Cytophagales > Hymenobacteraceae > Hymenobacter > Hymenobacter siberiensis. The sequence goes on along the minus strand of NZ_JAHLZY020000001.1, from coordinate 226,144 downwards.
CCCCGTGCGCAGGTGCAGCGGCAGGGCGGGCCGCCACAGCCGCTGCCACTGGCGCCGCCGCACCACGGCCACCAGGCCCAGCACCACCGACACCGCCAGGGTGAGCGTGCTCACCAGCCCGACGTAAGCAAACCCTTCATCGTTGTACTCGTCGCTCGGCCAGTGCGCCTGCCACCAGTCATGCAGCGGCCCTAGCACGGGCGTAAATACCGATTGGGTGTTGGAGATGTACACCGTGAGCCCGTAGGGATTGGGGGGGCGGTCGGCGACGTGGTCGGTGGCCCAGATGTAGCCCCGAAACAGCAGCAGCGGCAGCAGCGCCGCCAGCACCATGCGCCCCAGCCAGGGCCGCATACGGGGCTGCTGCCAGGCCAGCACCGCAATGTGGCCCATCAGAAAAAAGCAGCCGCAGGCCAGAAAATACAGCATCATGCCGCCCATCAGCAGGGTGCCCACCCCAAACAGCACGTACCAGCGCCACTGCCGCGGGGCCTCCTGCATGCGGATGATGCAGTACCAGAGCAGGGGCACGAAGCAGGCGTAGCTGAGCGAGATGTGGCCGTCGAGCCGCAGAATTTGCGGCGACATGAAGCCGATTAGCAAGGCCAGCACTGCCGCGTACAGAACCGGCAGCCGCGTGCGACGCAGAATGGCATACATCACCACCGGTGTGAAGGCGACCGAAACCAGGGGCAGCAAGTTGGTGATGGCCACCGTGTAGCGGCCCGTGGGCACCCCGTGCCGCTGCAAAAAACCCATTATGGTGGCCAGCAGGGGCTGGAGGTTGGGGTAGTTGAAATGCTCGCCGTAGGGGTAGTTCATGCCCGTGAAGCGGTTACCCACATCGTGCATGGTGTAGAAAGCCGTGGCGAAATAGCTTTGCAGCGCATCGCCGCCGTCTTTGAAAAAGTAGTCGTTCGGGTTAACCAGTATCGGCCAGAATAGCACGGCCGTTAGCAGGGCGGCCACCAGGGCCACCCCGGCCATACCCAGCCGGTGCGCGTTGCGGAAAGTTGGACTCATACGGAAAGGAATACGTGGCCGGTAGACCGTCTGGAAACAGCAAAGAATACCTGGCACTTTTCAGCCCGCTTTCAAATGCGGCCTGAATACTCGGTATTTACACGCTTCAAAACTACAGCCCAATCCCCGAGCGCGCATTATTCATCCGGGTTGCGCTTCTACTTTTGCCCGGCGGCGGGCAGCGCGAGCAATGACTTCGGGCGAATCCTCCAGGCACCAGCTCTGCATCGCCTCCTGCTCCTTCCCTGCATTTGCCATGGCGCTGAATTCTATAATCCGAGTTATTATCCTCGTTGTCCTGCTGGGAGCCGGCACCCTCCCCGGCAGGGCCCAGGGCCCGGTGAACTACGCCAACTGGCGCCTGGAATGGGCCGAAGAATTCAATACGCCCATCGATACCGCCAAGCTGGCCGAGCGGTGGCGCTTCTTCTATCCCTGGGGCCACGTCATCAACCCATCGTTTGAGGCGGGCTACTACACCGGCGAGGGCCTGCATACCGGCGACGGCCTGCTCAACATGACCATGCGCGAGCTGGCCGAGCCGCGGCCCTACCGGGGCAAAAACATGCGCTACGATACCCCCATGCTCATGAGCCGGCACCCCGCCGATTCGCTCCTGCCCTACAACTGCAACGCCGGCGAGGGATTCAGCTACGGGCTGTTTGAGGTGCGGCTGCGGCAGCCCCGGCACCGGGAATCATTTCCCGCGTTCTGGCTCTTTGGGGGGGTTCCTGATGAGATTGACATTTTTGAAGCCGCCGCCGACAACTTCAGCAACAATTTTCATCTGGCGGCAAACGAGTACTGGCGGCCGACAAGGCGAACATCGATGGCCTGCCAGTGCGAATACTACAACGTGGACCCCTCCGGCAACCTGCACGACCAGTTTCATACCTACGGCATGAGCTGGATGCCCGACGGGGTTATTTTCTATTACGACGGCATTCCCATCCGCCACGAAACCCGGTACATTCCGACCGGTTGCGGCATGGCCGTTATCCTGAACCTAGGCGTGGTCGACTGGGCCCGGCACGCCACCGATACCATGGCCGTCGATTACATCCGCATCTACCGGCCCCGCCAGCTGCCGCCCGTGCCCGTGGTGCAGCGCCCAGGGGCCGAATACCCGCACAACGAACAGGACTGGATGCCGGCCGAAACGCAGCCCGGCCGGGCCGACCAGGCCACCCGCCAGGACTGGCTACTGGCCCCGGCCCGCCGCGCCCCGCAGCAGCTCACGCTTCAGCTCACGGACAACTATAATCCGACCTGCGATTTGCACATGTCGCTGCCCGTAGCCGGCCGCTGGGCCCCCACCTGGACGCAAACCTATGGCACCCCCGAGCTGCGCGTGCGCATTCCCGCGCCCGACTCGCTGCATTGGACAATGCGTGATGCCTTTGGACAATTTGTTGGCAGTGGCACCAGCCCGGGCGGCAGTACGTGGCGGCCCAGCCTGGCGGCGCTCCCGCCCGGGGCCTACGCCCTGCACCTGCGCCAGGGCGCGGCAGCTACTGTGCAGCCCCTCAACATCATAGGCCGGGCCGTCCATTCGGCGCCCGATAGTGTGTGGCAGAAGCCGGCCATAGTCCCACTGGACACCGAATGAGCTGCCCCGCCAGCGCCGGGGGCGTGGGCCGGCTACTCCCTTTTCTCGACGGTCCGCAACCCGGCATCTGGTGGTAGTTGCCAAATTTACAATTCCTTATTTCCCCGTATTTATTTATGCGGGCTACTAATTCTCGTTCGGCCAAGAGCAGGGTGAGTGGGCTGAATGCTGTAGTTTTGCCCCATTATTCTCCATCCACTTTAATACAATGAGAAAAAATATTCTCAATTCGCTGGTCGTACTGGCCGGTACCAGTCTGCTGTTAGTTTCCTGCTCCAAAGACGAAGACAAGGTAAAGGGCACCCTGGTAACCCACAACGATTTTGAAGCGGTACTGGGCTGGGGCGGCACCACCGACATTAGCGTGAACACCGAAAAGGCCCATTCGGGCAAATATTCGATAAAAACCGGGCCGCAGAACGAGTATGCCTACACCTACTCGCAGACCCTGGGCCAGATGAGCCCGACGAAAATAAAGGAGCTGACCCTCTCGGCCTGGGTTTGGGTGCCCAACGCGCAGGCGTCCAGCACCCTGGTGGTTTCCATCAACCACTCCACCATGGTGAACACGGTAGTATACTACGGTGGCATCGACCTGAGCAAAGACGTGACCAAGTACAAGAGCTGGCAGCACGTGTCGAAGACCTTTACCCTGCCCGATTCGGTGCAGTCGACCAATCACCTGAAATGCTACCTGTGGCGGGCCGGCAACAGCGAAGCAGTCTATGTTGATGATATGACCCTGAGCGTTGGCGAATAAACTTCTCCGAAAAATCGGCCGGCTGGCCGCAGCGGGGCTCCTGTGCTTCGTTGCGGCCTGCTCCGGGTCCGACGCCGGCCATTGGGTGGGCGACTACGTGACGGACAACGACTTTGAGGCCATGCGCGGCTGGCTGCCCGATGCCTCCAGCCTCACCCGCGACCACGCGCACTCCGGGCAGTTTGCCACCTACGTGGGCCCCGAGCGCGAATACGGCCTGACCTTCGACCTGCCCCTGCGCGATGCCAGCGTGCACACGCTCAAGGGCGTGGCCGTGGAAGCCTGGGTTTATCTGCCCACGCCGGAGGCCGCCGCTTCGCTCGAAGTGCAGGTGCCCCTGGCCGGCCCCGACAGCCGCATGGGCTTTGCGGGCAGCATCAAGCTGGCCGACCAGGTGAAGGAAACCGCGAAGTGGACCCGCGTCCGGCAGGAGTTTGCCTTTCCGGCGGGCCTGCCCGGCGATGCGCACCTGCGCATTTTCCTGTGGCGCAATGCTACCCAGGCAACGGCTTACCTTGACGACTTGCGGGTGAAGGCCCTGGAGTAATTGCTGCCGGGCCGGCGCGTTGCGCGGGCCATATCCTTTCTGCTGATGCGTTTTCTTCCAACTTTGGGGGCCGTGGGCCCATTCCGGCGCGCCTGGCTGTGGCAGGCGGGGCTCTACCTCAGCTTCTGGGCCGAGCTGCGCCTGTTCACCGACCTGCGCCTGAACTATGGCCCGTTTCTGAACCCGGTGCTGTTCTACCTGTCCTCGGTGTTCCTGTGCGGGTTTGCGGCCCTCTACTGGCTCGACCGCCCCGTGGCCCCGGCCGATGCGGAGCGCACCAGCCGCCGCTTCCCGCTGGCCTGGATTGGGCTGTTGCTCGGCGCCGTGCAGGTGCTTTATGTGCAGGCCCCGATTATTGCGACGCAGGCCATCGACGTGCGCTCGTCCGACATCATCCCCATCCTGCAGGCCGACGTGAGCCGGTTTCGCGCGGGCGAGGTGGTGTACCGCTACATCACCACCCTGCCGTACCCACTGTTTCCGAACCACTTACCGCTCCAGTGGCTGCCCTACGTACCCGCCGACCAGCTGGGCATCGACTACCGCTGGTGGGCGCTGGGCATTTTGCTGTTGGTGGGGTTTGGCGCTTACCAGGCCACGCTGGCGCGGCAGCCCCTCAGCCTGGTCAATTTCCTGCTCAAGGTGGCCCTGCCAGCCTACGTGCTCTACCGCCTCATCTCCCGCGATGGGCAGCTGTACGCGCACCCCGTCGAGCCCACCATCATTGCCTACTACTGCATTCTGGCGGCCAGCGTGCTGAGCCGGTCGGCGCTGTTGCAGGGGGCCGCCCTGGTGCTGTGCCTGTTATCGCGCTACTCGGTGGTGTTCTGGGTGCCGTTTTATTTGTGGGTGCTGTGGCGTGAGGAGGGCCGCCGCCACGCCCTGTTAGTGGCCGGGCTGGTGCTGGCCGGCATCGTGGGCATTTACGTGGTGCCCTTCCTGAGCAAAGACTGGACGATTTTCACCCACGCGCTGAGCGAATACCGCATTTCGACCCTCGGCGAGTGGGGCCGCACCGACGGGGCCGGGGGCCTGCCGCCGCAGCTCTTCGGCGGCGTGGGCCTGGCCGCGTGGTTCTTCACCTACGGCCCCGATGATTTGAATGCCCGCATCAGCCTTATTCAGGCGGCCGATGCCCTGCTTTCAATAGGAGCGGTGGTGCTGGCAGCCGGGGTTTACTACTACTTCCGCCACCGCTTCGACTACCGCATTTTCGCCCTCATCGCGCTAAAGTTCTACCTGGCCACGTTCTACGCTTTTATCCAGACGCCCTACGCCTACCTGGAGTCGCTGGGCCTGTTCATTTCGGTATTTGTGGTGATGATGACCGGGGCCGGGCTGGCCACGACTACGCCCCGGGCCGATAAGCGCGCGCCGGCGGTCCTGCCGCCGCTGGTGCCCGCCACTGCCGCGTAAGGCCGCCGGGCTTACCCGCTTGGCGTGGTACTTCATAACTCTACTTTGGCAGGTTGTCGGTTGGGTGTAGGGGCGGGGCTTGCCCCCGCCCGTTGTTCGCGCCATTCCGACGGATTTCGTTCAACGATGGGCGGGGACAAGCCCCGCCCCTACACCCAACCGACATATGAAGTACCGAGCCAAGCGGGTAAGCCCGGCGGCCTACTGACCCAGCAGGCCGTATTTAATGATGCAATAGATGGCCCGAAACCCATCGCGCCAGCCAATTTTTTTGCCCTCGGCGTAAGTGCGACCGTAGTAGCTGATGCCGACTTCGTAAATGCGGGTGTCCTTCACCCGGGCCACTTTGGCGGTTACCTCGGGCTCGAAGCCGAACCGGTTTTCGACCAGCACCAGGCCCTGAATGATGTCGCGCCGAAACATCTTGTAGCAGGTTTCCATGTCGGTCAGGTTCAGGTCGGTCATCATGTTCGACATGAAGGTGAGCATCTTGTTGCCGATGCTGTGCCAGAAGAACAGGATGCGGTGCGGGTTGCCGCCCATAAACCGGGAGCCGAATACCACGTCGGCAAAGCCCTTCAATACCGGTCTTATCAACAGATTATATTCCTCGGGGTCATACTCCAGGTCGGCATCCTGAATGATGACGTAGTCGCCGGTAGCCTCGCGGATGCCGGTGTGCAGCGCCGCGCCCTTGCCCTTGTTTTCGGGGTGCTCCAGCAGGCGCAGGCCCATTTCGGGGTAGCGCGCCGCGTAGGCCCGAATGCGCTCGCCGGAAGCATCCGTTGAGCAGTCGTTGACGAGAATAATTTCCTTGCCGATATTATTCACCAGCTTCAGCTCGCGCAGCAAATCCAGAATCTGGTGAATAGTGCGGGCCTCGTTGTAGACCGGAATAACGATGGAAAGCGTATCGAATTTTACCACAGGAAAAAGGTTGGGCACGACAAAGGAGCCGTAAAGCTAGTGGTTCGCTGTTGGTTGCCGAGCTTTTTTTAAGCACCGGACTAACAACTGAAAACGAACACCTATAGCGTGCCCGTGCGGCCCCCATCCACGGGCACGCTGGTGCCGGTGATGTAGCCGGCCGCCGGCGAGGCCAGAAACGCGACAGCCGCCGCTACATCTTCGGCCAGGCCAAAGCGGCGGGCCGGGATGGCTTTCAGCATGTCGGCTTCGATGGCCGCGGTGGTCTGGCCGGTCTGGGCCGTTTTTTTCTCGATGAGGGACGTGTGGCGCTGAGTAAGGGTGGCGCCGGGCAGCACATTGTTCACAGTGATGCCGTGGGGGCCCAGCTCGTTGGCCAGGGTTTTGGCCCAGCTGGCCACCGCCCCGCGAATAGTATTGCTCACGCCCAGGCCAGCCAACGGAATCTTAACCGAGGTGCTCACAATGTTGATAATGCGCCCGAAGCCGGCGGCCCGCATGCCCGGCACCACCGCCTGCGCCAGCAAGTGATTGCAGATAACGTGCTGGTTAAAAGCTATTAGCAGGGCGTCTATCGGGGCATCGAGCAAGGGGCCACCGGCCGGTCCACCCGTGTTGTTCACCAGAATCTGAAAGCCATTGGCGTGTGTGGCCAGGTAGGCCTGCACCACCTCGGCCAAGTGGCTGGGGGCGTCGAAATCGGCTACCAGGTAGTCGTGGGTCTGGCCGGCGGGTATGGGCAGGGCGGCGGCCACTTCGCGCAGCGTGGTTTCGTTGCGGGCCAGCAGCGTGACGGTAGCGCCCTGGGCCGCGAGGGCTTCGGCCACGGCACGGCCGATACCTTGCGTGGAGCCGCCCACCAGGGCGCAGCGGGAGGAGAGAGGAAGGGCCATAGTCTGGGGCTGGGGCTGGGGCAAAGGGGATTGAGATGTTGCTTTGTAGCGGAGCTCGCGCAGGCGGGTTCAACGGGCCTGCAAGCCAGCCGGCGGCTTCCCGCTCATTCTACGCGTTTATTCCATGTTTTTATCGCAAGCAAAGCTACCAAACCGCCGCGTAGCGCTCCTGATAGTGGCCATTTTTGGCGCGGCCTACGGCTCGCTGGCGCTGGTGAATCATTACCTGTTTCGGACTTACGCCTACGACCTGGGCATTTATAACCAGGCCCTGTGGGACTACGCGCACCTGCGCCTGAACACCAACTCGGTGATGCGCTACAACAATTTGCTCGGCGACCATTTCACGCTGGTGCAGCTGCTGTATGCCCCACTATACTACCTGTTTGGCTCCTACACGCTGGTGCTGGTGCAAATTACGCTGGTGCTGGGCGGCGGCTACGGCGCCTACCGGCTGCACCTGCTGCGCACTCAGGGCCGGCAGGCGGGCGCGGCGCTGGGCCTTTTAGTGCTGTTTCTGAGTACCTGGGGCATTTATTCGGCCCTGGCGTTTGATTACCACGACAATGTGCTGGCCGCCATGCTGCTGCCCTGGCTGTTGTATTGGCTCGAAGCCGACCGCCGCGGCCGGGCCACCGGGGTGGCCGTGCTGATGGCGGCCAGCAAGGAAAACATGGCGCTCTGGCTGGTTTTTATTGCCCTGGGGCTGGCCGTGCTGCACTGGCGCGAGCCGGCGCGGCGGCGCTGGGCGCTGGCCGTGGCCGGGGCAACGGCCGTTTATTTCCTGGTCGTGGTCAAGCTCATTATTCCGGGCCTGGGCTCGGGCGATGCTTACCTCTACCAACAGCAGTATGTTGCGGTGGGGCGCTCGGCGGGCGAGGCCCTGAATACGCTGCTTACGCGGCCAAGCTACGTGCTGGGGCTGCTATTCAAAAACCACCTGGCCGACCCCAACGGCGACTACGTGAAGGCCGAGCTGCACATCATGGTATTGCTCTCGGGTGGCCTGGCCCTGCTGCGCCGCCCGGCCTACCTGCTCATGCTGGCCCCCATTTATGGGCAGAAGCTGCTGTCGGGCAATATTGCACACTGGGGCATTAGTGCACAATACTCGGTAGAGTTCGTGCCCGTGCTGCATGCCGCCCTGAGCCACTGGCTGGCCCCGGCCACCCCTCGCCGTGCCAAGTGGCTGGCCATAGGCGCGGCCACGCTGGCCCTTGCCGCCACCATTGTATCGATGCAGGTACGCAAAGCGCACGGGTACGACAAGAGTGCGGCCCAGTTTTTCCGTAGCCGGCACTATCATCGCGAGTTTGATGCCGGAGCGGTACATCGGGCCCTGGCCCTGATACCGGCCAACGCGCGGGTAAGTGCTACCTCGCCTCTGGTGCCCCACCTGGCGGCCCGACCCTACATCTACCAGTTTCCCTACGTGGGCGATGCCGACTACATCGTAGCCTTGCGCCTAGAGTCGACCTACCCGCTCACTGTAGCCGCCCTCGATTCGCAGCTGACCGAATACCAAGGTAGTAGCCGCTGGCGCATGTTGCTGGACCAGCCGCCCCTGCGGATATTGCAGCGTATCCACCCGCTGCCTGTGCCCAATCGGCGTTTTTTCGAGCGTCGGGGTATGGGCGGAAGTGACTCCGCGCGCGGGCCGGGTGCCCGGCAGTAAATTAGCCCCTGCAACTAACCCCACCCCACCCATGATAGCCCGCCCTTTCAACATCCAGCAGTGGATTGATGAACACCGCCATTTGCTGAAGCCCCCGGTGGGCAACATGCAGGTTTTCAAAAGCAACCAGGATTTCATCGTGATGGTGGTGGGCGGCCCCAACGCCCGCAAAGACTACCACGTGGATGCCGGCGAGGAGCTGTTCTGGCAGATTGAGGGCACGATGACCGTGAAAATCATCGAGGACGGCCAGCCGGTCGATATCACCATCGGCCCAGGCGAGATGTTTCTGCTGCCGCCCTACGTGCCCCACTCGCCGCGCCGCCCGGCCGGCACCGTGGGCCTGGTGCTGGAGCGCTACCGCACCGCCGGCGAGCTCGACGGCTTCCAATGGTACTGCGAAAACTGCAGCAACAAACTATATGAGGAATTTGCCGAAATCACCGACATCGTGGCCCAGCTGCCGCCCATCATGAATGCCTTTTGGGCCAACGACGACCTGCGCACCTGCAAGGTGTGCGGCACTTATATGGAGGCGCCCGCACCGGTAGTGCCAGCCGCCGAATAATTGCCGACCGTCATGCTGAGCGCGGTCGAAGCCCCTCTACCGCAACAGTAAATCTGATTACTTGCGCAGTAGAGAGGCTTCGGCTGCGCTCAGCATGACGGTCTTTTTCCCCAACCCCTCGCCCGCCCCGCCGTGTTGCCCCACCCTCTCAGCATCGATATCCACACCCACATTCTGCCCGAGCGCTGGCCCGACCTGCACGAGCGGTATGGCTACGGGGGCTTTATCCGGCTCGACCACCACAAGCCCTGCTGCGCCCGCATGATGCAGGACGACAAGTTCTTCCGCGAAGTGCAGGACAACTGCTGGGACCCGCAGGTGCGGATGCGCGAGTACGACCAGTTTGGGGTGCAGGTGCAGGTACTGAGTACGGTGCCCGTCATGTTCAGCTACTGGGCCCAGCCGCTGGACTGCCTCGACCTCAGCCAGTTGCTCAACGACCACATTGCCGACGTGGTGCGGCGCTACCCTACCCGTTTCGTGGGCCTGGGCACCATCCCGATGCAGGCCCCCAACCTGGCCATCCGGGAACTGGAGCGCTGCATGAAAATCGGGCTGGCCGGCGTGCAGATTGGCTCGCATGTGAACGACTGGAACCTGGACGCGCCAGAGTTATTCGAAATTTTCGCCGCCGCCGAGGAGCTGGGTGCCTGCGTATTTGTGCACCCCTGGGACATGATGGCCCAGCAGAAAATGCCCAAATACTGGCTACCCTGGCTGGTGGGCATGCCCGCCGAAAGCACGCTGGCCCTCTGCTCCCTCATATTTGGCGGGGTGCTGGAGCGCCTGCCCAACCTGCGCGTGGCCGTGGCCCACGGCGGGGGCTCGTTTGCCAGCACCATTGGGCGCATCGAGCACGGCTGGCAGGTGCGGCCCGACCTCTGCGCCGTCGACAACCCGCACAACCCGCGCCGGTACCTGGGCAAGTTTTGGGTCGATTCGCTGGTGCACGACCCGCTGATGCTCGACTACCTGATGAAAACCCTGGGGGCCGATAAAATCACGCTCGGCACCGACTACCCGTTTCCGCTGGGCGAGCTGGAGCCGGGCCAGCTCATCAAGTCCATGCCGTTTTCAGACGACATCAAAGCCCGGATGCTGGGCCAGAACGCGCTGGACTGGCTGGGGCTGACGGCCGGGCAGTTTGGGTACTCTTCTCATCCGCTGACGGCCGCGCGGTAAGCGCCTGCCCCCGCCACAAAGTACGTTGCTGAGCGTGGATGCTAACGCCGGGCTCATCTCTGTGTGGTGGCACTTTATTTTGTTACGGATTCCCCTTTCCTGCTGCCCGGCGCAAGCCTTCTATCCTTCCAACCACTTGTCACAAGTCCTCCCCCCTGCCCCCGCCGCGCCCCAACCGGCGCGGGAGCGGGCTGCCGCCTGGTTTGCTCAGCACCCTGCCTGGGGGGCGGTTGTATTGCTCGGCATCCTGTTCGGCATTCACCTGTATACCAACCGATACCACGAAAACCGGTACGATGCCCAGGGCTACTGGGAGCTGGCCAACAAATACTGGAGCACCGGCGGCTTCGAGCTGCTGTCCTTCGATAATATTCTGCGGGGCTATTTATTTCCCCTGATAATTTCTCCCTTCACCCTGCTCACGGCCTACTTTGGCTGGAAGCCGATTAACATCACCCGGGGGTTTGGGCTCGGCACGGCGGTGCTGCTGTTTGGCGTGGTGGGGCCCGGGTTGTGGCGCGCGCTGCGTGGGCCGTTGGCCCCGGCCGTGCCGCTGGGCCGCCGGCTGGTATTTGGCCTGCTGGGCTTTTTGATGTGGCGCGACTATTTCAACTTTGCCCTCACCGATTTTCCGGCGTTGCTGGCCCTGCTGGCGGGCATCTGGGCATTGTTGCGGCACCGGCAGTTGGTTTGGGGCGGCTTATTAGCCGGTATGGCGGTGGGGGCAGCCCTCAACTTTCGGCCCGTATATGCGGCCACCCTGCCCCTCGTGCTGCTATTGAGCGTGTGGCCCCGCGAGCGGCCTACTACTGGCGGCAGGTGGCTCGGGGCATTGCATTGGGTGCGGGGGGGCACTTTCCTGCTCGGCGTTGCCTTGGTGCTGGCTCCCCAACTGCTCATCAATCGGGCGCATTTCGACAGCAATAGCCCGCTGGTGCTCACGGCCCCGCCCGACAGCCCCAACCTGTACCTCTCGCAGGTGCACGGGGGACTGTTCATCCAGAAATACGAAACGACGGTGGGGGTAGACTACCCCACTCCCAGCGTGGTGTTTCGGGATGCCACCGGCGATGCCCTGGCCACCGAGGCCCAGCTGCCGCCCGACATGTCGTTTGCGGACTACTTGGCCATGGCCGGCCACTACCCGGGGCCGCTGCTGGCGCTCTGGCTCCGGCACCTTTTCAACGGGCTCGACCTGCAATACCCAACGCCCTATCCCCAGGCCATATTTGTCAACACCTCTGCCCTGGCCCTCACCAACTACCTGGTGCTCATCACCGGAATATTAGTGCTGGTTCGGCTGGGCTGGCGGCGGCTTACGTGGTCCCGCGGCCCGGCCATTATTGTGTTGCTCATTTTACTGGGGCCGTGCGCCGCTACCTTGCCGGTGGTGATGGAATGCCGGTTTCTGATGCCGCTGCACCTGCTGTTGTGCGCCATGGTTGCCTTTGGGGCTCATCCGCTGCGGCAATGGCGGGCGGCTTCGCTGGGCCGGCGGGCCGCCGGCTTCGCCCTCTACGGGCTGTTGGTGGTGGGTAGTTTTGCGGTTTCGGCCAGTACCCAGCGCCAGCTGGAAGCGAAGCCCCGCCTGCTTTTCAAGTGGCAGGAGCCCGTGCCGGGGTCGTGGTAGGCCATATTTTGTTAGCATCGGCGCGGCCTTTGCTCCGACCTTTACACCCCTGGAGTGGTGGTGATGAACACCCTGACCGTGAACCCACACCTGCTGCTGCTACGGTCGTTTTACCACCCCGCCGGCGCGCGCTACAAAATTCTGATGGAAGGTGGCACGCTCCCGTCGGACCAGTACGCTTGACTTAATGTGAATAATGCCTTTTAGAATGCTACCCAATTCCGCTGCAACCACTTCCCCTTCCCGCATCACTGCCTGGGTCGGCCGCCATCCGGGCTGGCTGGCTTGGCTGGTCCTGACCCTCCTGTTTTCCATTTATTTACTTAGCAGTGAACCGCTACCTATTATCTACGATGCGAAAGAGTACTGGCAGCTAGCCGAGAAATACCGGGCCAACGGAGATTTCCGCTTTCTGGCTTTCGACAGCGTGTTGCGGGGCTACCTTTTTCCACTGCTGCTCTCGGGGTTGGTTTGGCTGCTTCAGCACGTCGCCCTGACCCCGCTCGATTTGACCAGGGCCATGGGGGCAGTTACGGCGGGCCTGCTCTTTGGCGTGGTGATGCCCGGCCTGTGGCGGGCGCTCCAGCCGATGGGCAGCCCACCGGTGCCCCTGGGCCGGCGCCTAATGCTTGGAGCCCTGGGCTTTGCGTTCTGGCGTGGCTACTTCAATTTTCCGCTCAGCGATTTTCCGGCCTTGCTGGCACTGGCCGGCGGCCTGTGGATGGCCGTGCGGAGCCGGTCGGTGGGGAGCGGGCTGCTGGTGGGCCTGTGCGTGGCGGCGGCGGCTAATTTCCGGCCGGTATATGCGGCCACGCTGCCGCTAGTGCTCCTGCTCAGCCTGTGGCCCCAGCCCGGGGCAGCACGGCCCCAATGGCTGGTCTGGTTCCGCGGGCTGGCCGTGGTAGCGGGCATGGCCCTGGTAATGGCTCCCCAAGTAGCCGTCAACCAAGAGCATTTTGGCGTTCGCAGCCCATTTGTGCTCACCGACCGGCCCGGGAAGCCCAGCTTGTATCTTAATCAGCTGGAGTGGGGGCTGCGCTACCAGAAATACGAAACCAGCATAGCCGCCGACTACCCGATTCCGCCCATGGTTTTTGGGAGCAGAGAAGGTTATCAGCTGTGGACAGATAGTGGCCTGAACAGACTAACCACCTATGCGCAGTACGGGCAAATTGCCCAATCGGCCCCGCTCACGGTGGCTTCCATATGGTTGGTTCACTTGTTCAATGGCCTGGATTTACAGTATACCACCCCGTACGTTCAGCGGGTTTATGCTTCTACCTGGGGCCTTGCCTGGTTGAATTACACGGTTTTATTTGGGGGCTTCTGTGTGCTCGCCAGTCGGGTGCGCCGTCGGCCCTGGCGCAGCTATGTGCCCATTGCGCTGGTGTTGGCAGCCTTTCTCGGCCCGTGCCTGGCTACGCTGCCGGTGGCCATGGAATGCCGCTTTCTATTGCCGATACACCTCATTCTTTACGCGGGCTTTGCGTTTGGGGCGCAGCCGCTGGCCTTCTGGCGGCGCAGCGACCTGCGTCAGCACCTGGCCGGCGTGGCCCTGTATGCCACCGTGGTAGTGAGCTGCTTCATCGTATCGACCAATATGCAGCTCAGCCTGGACAAAGCTCCTCGCTACGTTTTCAAATGGCAGCGGCCGGAAGTCGGGCCGCCAAAAGTCGTGACGTGGTAACTCCCTGCCAAACAACGCTATTTTTTGCCCGCCTGCCGTTTCGGCGGCTTATTACCACTCAGTCATGAATCCTTTGGCCCCCTCCACCGCCCACCTCGACGCTGCCGACCCGCTAGCCGCTTTCCGCCAGGAGTTTCACCTGCCGCCCGGCCCCGATGGCCGGCCCTGCGCCTACTTCTGCGGCAACTCGCTGGGGCTGATGCCGAAAGCTGCCCGAGCCGCCGTCGAGCAGGAGTTTGCCACTTGGGAGCGGCTGGGCGTGGAAGGCCATTTTCAGGCCCCCTCGTTCTGGATGCACTTCCACGACACCCTCACCGAGGCCACGGCCCGGCTGGTGGGCGCCCTGCCCCTGGAGGTAGTCGTGATGAACAACCTGAGCGTAAACCTGCACTTGCTACTGGTGTCGTTTTACCGCCCCACGGGCTCGCGCTACAAGATTTTGATGGAAGGCGGCGCATTTCCATCGGACCAGTACGCCATCGAAAGCCAGGCCCGCCTGCACGGCCTCGACCCCGCCGAGGCCATTGTGGAGCTGGTACCGCGCCCCGGCGAGCACACCCTGCGCACAGCAGACATTGAAGCCAAAATCGCGGAGCTGGGCGACTCGCTGGCCACCGTCCTCATCGGCGGGGTGAACTACTACACCGGGCAGGCCTTCGACATGGCCGCCATTGCCCGGGCGGGCCACGCCGTGGGGGCCTACGTGGGCTTCGACCTGGCCCATGCCGCCGGCAACCTGGAACTGCACCTGCACGACTGGGATGTGGATTTTGCCTGCTGGTGCACCTATAAGTACCTCAACTCCGGCCCCGGCGGCACCTCGGGCGTGTTTGTGCACGAGCGGTTTGCCCAGCGGCCCGACCTTGTGCGGCTGGCCGGCTGGTGGGGTCACGATGCCTCGGTGCGCTTCCAGATGAAAAAAGGCTTCCGGCCCATGGCCGGCGCGGCCGGCTGGCAGCTCTCCAACGCCCAGATTTTCCCAATGGCCATTCACCGCGCCAGCCTCGAAATCGTGGACCGGGCCGGGGGCATGGCCGCGCTGCGCCGCAAAAGCGAGCAGCTCACCGCCCGCCTCGAAAGCCTCATCCACGGCCTGGGCCTGCCGGCCAATAAGCTCGAAATCATCACGCCCGCCGACCCGGCCCAGCGCGGCTGCCAGCTCTCGGTGCTGGTGCACGAGCGGGGCCGCGAGCTATTCGATTTCCTGGCCGCCCAGGGCATCATCGCCGACTGGCGCGAACCGAATGTCATCCGCCTGGCACCCGTCCCGCTCTATAATTCGTTTGAGGATGTGGAACGGGTGGGCGCGGCGCTGGCGCGCTTCTTCAGTTAAGCGTTAGGAGTTGTGAGTTGAAACCGCCTTGCTGCCGATGACTGCCAAGCCCCGTTTTCATTCAACGAAGCTGTTTAGAAAGTCCCCGAACGGTCATGCAGCGCGCAGCGAAGCATCTTGCTCGCATCCTCAGGCCCGTTCAACGAGGCGAGCAAGATGCTGCGCTCTGAATGACCGTTTGAGTACCTTTTGTGACTTTCTAAACAACTCCAACAACTCCAGTTTTCAACTCACAACTTTTAACTCACAACTCTTAACTAGAAAAGATGGAAGATTACGCCGCTAAGATGCTGCTCAAAACCGACGTGGCCCTGCGCGAATACGTGACCGGCCATGTCCAGTACCGCGAGGCCGCCGTGCTCGCCGCGCTCGATGAGCTGCGCCGCCGGGGCCAGCCCGCCCCCGAGGAAGCCGCCCTGCGCCCCGCCCTAGAAGCCGGAGCCGCCGCCCAGCGCCCCCTCGACGAAGCCGCCGCCGAAGCTGCGCAAGACCGGACCCGGCCGGCTGAAACCCCCGATGCCATTGAACCCGATGAAACTGCGCCCGCGCTGTATTCGCCGGTGACCATCGTGCTGTTTTCCATTCCATTCACCTTTATAGCAGGCGGCGTGCTACTGGGCCTCAACCTGTGGCGGCTGGGCCGCAAGCAGGCCTTACTGGGGCTGGGGGTCTTCATTGTGACCTATCTGCTGGCCGGGGTGCTGGCCCTGAGCTGGGCCCTGCCCCGCTACGGCCTGAGCCCGTGGTACGGGCCGCTGTTTAACCTGCCCGCTATTCTGGCTTACGTGCTGTGGTTCTGGCCGCGCTACGTGGGGCAGCCGGTGTACCGCAACCGTAGCTGGCTACCGCCGCTACTGCTGTGCTTTGCCCTGGCTTACGGGGCCCAGCACTTCCAATCCTATATGCTGAAGCAGCAGCCCAAGGAAATGCAGCAGGAATTTGAGCGCATGATACCGAAGGAGTAGGGCCGTCGGCTTACCACGGGTGCAGCACCGACAGCGCCGTGACCCCGTAGGGCTTCAGGGTGTATATCTCGCCCCCTAAGCTCGGCGGATACGCCTCGGGATGGGTGCGGTATGCTCCCAGAAAGTAGAGCTGCTTGCCGGCCTCCTGCTCCTGGCCCGGCTGCCACACCCGGAAACGCGCCCGCACCTCGGGCTTCATGATGGCGAGGTTGTTCTCGATAAGGCCACCGTTCTGGCCCATCACGTTGAGCTGAGCAGCGGGGTCGTGCTGCGCCACCCACTCCAGCCCTTGCCGGTACGAGAGCCCCCAATAATCGCGCTCAAACAACCGGTCAACTTCCTCGCCCGGCAGGAAGGAGAAGTACACCTGCTCCTGGGGGTGGGCCTGCACCATGCGCCCAACAGTGTACACCATTTCGAGCCCGGCCAGCCCGGCGGCTCCTACCGCCACCGGCCGCAGCCAGCGCAGCCGCTGCCCCTGCTGCCACAGTGCCCGGGCCCCGCGCAAGGCCACCAGCAGCAGGGCCGGATACACAAAGTACAGATGCCGCC
Source organism: Hymenobacter siberiensis (assembly GCF_018967865.2). Classification (NCBI taxonomy): domain Bacteria; kingdom Pseudomonadati; phylum Bacteroidota; class Cytophagia; order Cytophagales; family Hymenobacteraceae; genus Hymenobacter; species Hymenobacter siberiensis. Next base: position 209,377 of record NZ_JAHLZY020000001.1, on the reverse strand, counting down.
AGCCGTCGTAAATGACCGAGTGCAACGCAATTACCATGATAATGGGAAGCGCAAACCAGCCGATGAACAACACGTCCAGCCGCCCCTCGAAAGTGCGCAGCGTGGCAATGGGGTGCCGCAGCAACGCGTAGCCGGTGGCCACTGAGCCCAGCAGGAAGGCCACGATGTAGGCCACGGGCGTGGTAACGGCAATCCAGACCGGCGCGTAGTGCCACGGCAGGGCCAGCGTCGAAACCCGCTCGCCCAGGTAGATTACCTCCCCGTCCCAGCGAAAACGCTTCATGTTTTCGAGCGAGGTCAGGAAGTTGTCAACCGGGGCCTCCCACAAATAAGGCCAGCCGATGATAACAGCCACCACCACCACCACGCCAAAAACCGGCAGCGCCCGGGCAAATTGCCAGCGCCGAGCCTTGGCATCGTCCCCGAACAGCACTTCCAGGCCCACCATGCCCACGGTGAGCGCAATGAGCAGAATACCCAGAATACGCACGTCGATGGCCGCCGCCGTGGCCACGCCGTGCACCGCCGCGCGGGCCAGCGACGGCCGTTGCAGCAGGCGCACCAGCGTGTAGGCGCCCAACGTAAAAAATGCCAGAAATACAATGTCCTTGCCGTTGTAAAAGGCTTCGGCAAAGAAGCGGGGCGATAATACCAGCAGCGTGCTCAGCAGCAAGCCCAGCCGCCAGCTATTAAAGCGCACGCGCCCAATGTGGTACAAGGCCCAGGTGCCGGCAACAAATACGAGGAACACGGCAAAGTGCCGGAGCAGGTAGTAGGTGCGTGAGTCGCGGATATCAATGAGCTGGTCGACAAAGGCCAACGGCATTTCAAAGAGCACGCCGTGGTCGTTCTCCCGGTAGCCGTGAATGTCGGGCGTGTCGGTAAACGCCGCCTGGTTGCTCGTCCATTCTGGTGCCACGAGCCCCCCCACGTACTTGGCGCTCACCATGCCGTTGGTACGGTCCACGGGCTCATCCCACGATACCCCGTAGTCTTTGTAGCAAAACAGGCCCACCAACAGCAGCAGACCAAAATAAAGCCGTACGTAGAAGGAGCGCTGCCGAGCGGCAAAAAAAGTGCGCAGGGGGAGAGGAAGCATGAGGGCTGACCAGTGGGAAAGGCGGTTTTGGGTAGTACCGGCCAAAAACTTCTCAAAAGTACTTTCGCCAGGACCTAGCCTTCCCACTCGGGCAGCAATTTTACCTGGCGGGCCTGCCTGTTATCGGCCGGGGCTGCCACCCACCGGGGCAGTTTCGCGTACAGTCCTAGAGTACTCCCTGCTTCTGCTCCCTCCCATCATGGCCAAGAAACCCGTCAAACCCAAAAAAGCTGCTACCGACCCCGCCAAAAAGGCCCGCGTGCACAAAGAGCTCGAAGGCTTTGAGATTGGGGTGAACCCACTGGGCGAAATCACCTCCAACTACTCCATCGAGCAGATAAATCAGTTTCTGGGCCGCCACGTGCGCGACAAAAAGCTGGTGGACCGCGCCGGCCAGTTCGGCGAAAAGGCCGGCGATGATGACCCCGAAGATGGAAACTTCCCCATCGAAGACGGCCAGGCCGAGCCCGAAGAGTCGGATGAGGACTTCATCAAGCGCACCAGCCGCGAGGCCAAACGCAAAAAAGCCGTTGGCGACCCCGAAAAGGAAACCGCTGACACCCGCAGCGAACTCCCATCAGAGGAATAGTTTTTAATGTAGGACTTACGCACTTCAAAAGCTGTGTAACCTGAAAATCAACGACTTGCATTCAAGACGCATGTTTGTTATATTGCTGTTTTTCAGATGGTTAGTGTTTCAACTGCGTAAGTCCATTAATCACAGCGTATTGGTAGTGCCGATGCGCAGGCCTTTTTCAAAGGACTCTACTTTGATGAGCTGGCCGTCGGCATAGGTTTCGAGGCGGGTGCGCTTGTTCCGGTCGAAGGTTTCAATCTGCGTGAGCTGGCCGTTCTCGTAGGTTTCGGCGCGGGTGATGTTGCCATCGGCATAGGTCTGCACGGCCGAAATCTGCCCATCGGGCGCGTAGCTCGTCCAGGTGCCGTACCAGTAGAAGCGCGGGACCTGGCCCTTACCGGTTACCCACTGGGCCGGGCCGCGCCGGGCCAGTTGCCCGCCCGGATGCCAGTAGCTCACCTCGCAGTAGCCCTCCTTGCGGTAGGTTTCGGTGCGGTCAAGCTGGCCTGCTGGGTCGTAGTACTGAAAGGTGCGGACCGGTTGGCCGTGGCGGTAGCGCCCGGCGGTATGGGGCCGGTGGCGGCCATCGTCGTAGTAGGTGCGCCAGCGGCCGGTTTCGAGGCCATGCCGGTCGAAGCGGTTGGGCAGCCAAAAGGCCCACGCGGGCGGCGCAAGCGCAAAGCGTGAGCCGACGCAGCCGCTCAGCAAGGCACTGAATACAAGCAATAACGGGAGTCGGAAGGACGTCATCGGCGGAAGAAAAAGGAGCTAACTATAAAGCTAGTTAACAGAAGCCTTTTCAACGCATTTGCAAAAAAATATTGCGCCCGTCGCTATTCATCCCATTGCAAATAGCCCTTCACCTATATCTTTGGCTACCCCAACCATTCCCGCTGCCATGACTTCCCACGACGTTGACTACCGCATCCTCGGCTCCGATATTCAGGTGCTCGAAATTGAGCTCGACCCCAACGAAACCGTCATTGCCGAGGCCGGGGCCATGGTGTACATGGAAGAAGCCATTGCCTTTGAAACCAAGATGGGCGATGGCTCCGAGCCCGACCAGGGCCTGATGGGCAAGCTATTCTCGGCCGGCACGCGCCTCATCACCGGCGAGTCGCTGTTTCTCACGCACTTCACGCACCGGGGTGGCTTTGGCAAGAGTAAAGTGGCCTTTTCGGCTCCCTATCCCGGCACCATCATCGCGGTCGATTTGCGGGAGATGCCCGCCGGCCTCATCGTGCAGAAAGATGGGTTCCTGGCCGCCGCGCGGGGCACCAAAATCAGCCTGCACTTCAACCAGAAACTAGGAGCCGGCCTGTTTGGCGGTGAGGGCTTCATCTTGCAGAAGCTGACCGGCGACGGCAAAGCCTTCGTGCACGCGGGCGGCACCATCATCGAAAAGCGCCTCAACAACGAGCTGCTGCGCGTGGATACCGGCTGCGTGGTGGCCTTCGAGCCGGGCATTGATTTCAGCGTGGCCCGGGCGGGCGGCCTCAAATCCATGATATTTGGTGGCGAAGGGCTACTGCTGGCCACCCTGCGCGGCAGTGGCCGCGTGTGGCTGCAGTCCATGCCCGTCAAAAAGCTCATCCGGGCACTGGCCCCGGGCGGCGGCAATTCCCAAAAAGAAAGCGGCGGCGTATTGGGCGGCCTGTTTAATGGGATGATGGACGAATAGCAGCGGCTTCGGGGCTACTATTGCTGCGCTCCGGTAGTCACGGGCTCGGCGGGGCTCATGGCCCCCTTGAGCATAAATGCCAGGGCCAGGGCCAGCACGAGGGCCACGCCCACGCCTACGCGCACCAAAAATTTAACATCGCTGGATTCATCATGCTTGCGGCGGTCGGTTTCGCGACGCTGCTGGCGGGACTTATAAGGGCGCTTATAAGCTGACTTCTGGGCAGTTGGTAATTCAGTGGTATAGAACATTGGGCGGGAATGCAACGGTAATATTACTGCCTAAATTCCAATATATATCACTATGACTCGACTAAAGTCTAAACAATCTTTACCAAACGCCTATTTGGCTCCACAAATGATGATTAGCAGATTATCAAATTGATTACTACGCCTGTCGTGCGGCTACGCTGGCAGCGCGCAGCACGGCCTCCAGCACCTCGCGCGAGTTGAGCAGGCGCGGCACTTTGTGCTGGCCACCCAGCTTGCCCTGGTGGGCCAGCCACGCCTCGAAGGTGCCGCCGGGCACGGCCCGCACCCTGGGCGGGGCCAGGGCCAAGCTACGGTGACGCTTGGCGGCATAGTCGGAATTGAGCGCGCACAGGGTGGCATCGAGCACGGCCCCAAACCGGGCCAGGTCGGGCACAACGGGCGCGTCGGCAAACTCAATCACCCACTCGTGCCCGCCCCGCGAGGTGGCGCTGTCGGCCGTGAACCAGACCGGAGCGGCCGTAAAATCGCGCACCAGCAGACCGGTGGCGTGGCTGGCGGCGGCTACGGCGGCCTCGGCGGTTTCAATCACCACTTCTTCGCCGAAGGCATTGAGAAAGTGCTTGGTACGGCCAGTAATACGCACCCGGTACGGGGCCAACGAGGTGAATCGCACGGTGTCGCCCACCACGTAGCGCCACAGGCCGGCGTTGGTGCTGATGACCAGGGCATAGGGCCGGTGCAGCTCCACTTCGGCCAGGGGCACGGGGCGTGGGTCGGGCGCGGCCCACTGGTCGGCGGGCAGAAACTCGTAGTAGATACCGTGGTCGAGCAGCAGCAGCAGGTCTTCGCCCTCAGGCTCGTCCTGCAGGGCGAAGTAGCCCTCCGAGGCGTTGTAGATTTCGAGGTAGCGCATGCGCGCATCCGGAATAAGCTGTCGAAAAAGCTCGCGGTACGGCCCAAACGCCACCGCGCCATGCAAAAACAGCCGTAGCTGCGGCCACACCTGGGTAATGTTGTCGGCTCCGGCCAGGGCCACCACGCGGCGTAGCAGCACCACCATCCAGGTGGGCACGCCGGCCAGCACCCGCACATCCTGCCGCAGGGCGTGCCGGGCAATGCGCTCAATCTTCTCTTCCCACTCCTCCAGTAGTGCCAGCTTGAGCGGCGGCGTGCGCAGCCGCTCGGCCCAGCCCGGCAGCTGCGCCATGATGACGGCCGACACGTCGCCCACCCGCGAGGCCGGCTCGTGGGGCCGGAACGGGTTGGGCGCGTGCGCCCCGCCCAACGACAGGGTTTTGCCGGCCAGCAGCCGCTCGCGGGGGTAGAGATGGGTGCTCAGGGCCAGCATATCGCGCCCGGCGCGGTAGTGGCAGTGATAGAGGGCCTCGGCCGTGACGGGGATAAACTTGCTGCGGGCATTAGTGGTGCCGCTGCTCTTGGCAAACCACTGCGGGCGGCCGGGCCACAGCACATCGGGCTGGCCCCGCAGCACCTTTTCCAGCTCCGGATACAGCTGCTCATAGGTGTTGGCGGGCACGCGGCGGGCAAACTCGGCAGGCGTCATTTTCTCGCTAAAGCCGTAGCGCCGGCCCCATTCCGTGCCCTGCGCCCGCCCCAACAGCCCCCGCAGCAGCCGCGCCTGCACCTCATGCGGCTGCTGCCGGATGCGGGCCAGCCGCGGCAGGCTGCTAAGTTGAACGGCGTGGGCGACGAGCTGGTCGAGCATCTTTACTAATGTGGAGATGTGATGATGTGGAAATGCAGGAAAGAGCCTGAATTTGTGGGGGTGGAGCCTGGTTTTAGCCCACAATAGTACCAAGGCCAGCTTTTCTGCCAATCTCGCTTATTTCATTTTCACATTTTCACATCCAGCACCTTCCCACATTTAAAAAAACTACACATTCCGCTTCAGCTCGAAATTCTTGCCCAGGTACACACGGCGCACGGTTTCGTCGCCGGCCAGCTCTTCAGCGGTGCCGGCTTTAAGGAGCTTGCCCTCGAAGAGCAGGTAGGCGCGGTCCACGATGCTGAGGGTGGAGTTCACGTCGTGGTCAGTGATGAGCACGCCGATGTTGCGGTGCTTGAGCTTGGACACGATGCCCTGGATTTCTTCGGTGGCAATGGGGTCGACGCCGGCAAAGGGCTCGTCGAGGAGCACGAATTTGGGGTCTACGGCCAGGGCGCGGGCTATTTCGGTACGGCGCCGCTCGCCCCCGCTCAATACTTTGCCCAGGTTTTTGCGCACATGGGTCAGGCTGAACTCTTCGAGCATTTCCTCCACCTTGGCGAGGCGGGCGTCTTTTTTCATGCTGGTCATTTCGAGCACGGCCATGATGTTTTCCTCCACGCTCAGGTCGCGGAACACGCTGGCTTCCTGGGCCAGGTAGCCCACCCCGAGGCGCGCCCGCTGGTAGATGGGCATAGTCGTTATCTCAGTGTTATCCAAAAAGATACGGCCGGAATTAGGCTTCACCATACCCACCATCATGTAGAAGCAGGTGGTTTTGCCGGCCCCGTTGGGCCCGAGCAGACCCACGATTTCGCCCTGCTCCACGGTCACCGACATGTCGTTGACGACGGTGCGGGCTTTGTATTTTTTAACGAGGTGGTCGGCGCGAAGAATCATGGGCACAAAGGTAGGGGGCAGCGGCAGGGGAGCAGAACCGCCAAACAAACGATTGAACGAAACAAATTATTCGGCTTGCCTAACAAATCCCTTAAAATTTTCCCCTACTTTTAACCCCCACAATCTAACCCACCCTCAATCTCACATTTTATGACGGTTAAAAAACTACTCCTCGCGGGGGGCGCCCTGTTGGTCAGCGCGTCGGCGGCGTCGGCCAGCGGCTTTCAGGTAAACCTTGGCGGACAGAAAAATATCGGTATGGGTGGCGTAGGCGTGGGCTTGTCGCTCGACCAGGCCGCCATGTTCTACAACCCCGGTGCCCTGGCCATGGTGCGCGAAAACGGCGTGCAGGTGGGCTTCAATGCTGCCCTGGCCCGCGTGAGTTTCCGCAGCGACAACAGCACCCCGCAGCGCAATCTCGAGAAGCAGGTGGTGTTTCCGTTCAACTTCTACGCCAGCTTTGGCCCGAAGGACGCGAAGTACAAGTTTGGTATTGCCGCGTACACGCCCTACGGCAGCACGCTGAAATACGCCAGTGACTGGGAAGGCCGCTACGCCCTCACCGAAATCACGCTGCAAGCGATATATGTGCAGCCCACGGCTTCCTACGCCATCACGCCGACGCTGAGCGTGGGCGCGGGCCTCACCATTCTGGCCTACGGCTCGGTGAACCTGCAGAAGGATATTCCGCTGCCCACCGGCACGGGCCACATCACCCTCGACGGTAAAACCAAGACCCAGTTTGGCTACAACGCCGGCATTTTCTTTAAGCCGTCGGAGAAGTTGAGCGTGGGCGTGAGCTACCGCTCGAAAATTGACGCAACCGTAGACAATGGCAGCGTGACCTATTCGGGCCTGCCCGCGGCGGGCAGTGCCAGCGCGGCACTTATCAACCGCAGCTTCACGGCTACCAATTTCACGGCTACGCTGCCGCTGCCGGCCGTGGCCAACATCGGCGTTGGCGTGACGCCGAACGAGAAACTGACCATCGGTCTGGATGCCTCGCTCACGTTCTGGAGCGCTTACCGCACCCTGGACTTTGGCTTCAGCGGCAACAACGGCAACGCCGGCACGGCTACCGATGCTAACACCGGTCTGGTGGGTGGCAGCAGCCTCAGTTCCTCGAAGCGCTACTACCAGGACGCGCTGGCCTTCCGCCTGGGCGGCCAGTACAAAGTGGATGACAAGCTGACCGTACGGGCCGGCGCGAGCTACGACTTCACGGCCGTAAAAGACGGGTACGTGGGCCCCGAAACGCCCGATGCCGACCGCGTAATCCTGACGGCTGGCCTGAGCTACCAGGTAACCGAGCACTTCGGCGTGGATGCGTCCTTCCTGTTCGAGGACTTCCTCAAGCGTACCCAGACCCAGGCCCAGCTGCTCGACAACGGCACCACCGACCGCCTGGCCGGCACCTACAAAACCCAGGTTTACGTGCCCGGCATCGGCCTGCACTACAAGTTTTAATCACTCCCACCCGACTTTAGCTTCCTCCTGACATGAACCTAATGATTAAACGTACCGCGCCGGCACTCGCGCTGCTGGGCCTGGCCGGCTGCCAGCCCGATATTGAAGCGCCCTCGACCTCGGCCGGCTCGGCCGATTTTTCCAGCTACATCGCCGTAGGCAACTCGCTCACGGCCGGCTATTCCGACGGCGGCCTGTACCGCGAAGGCCAGCTGAGCTCGTACCCCAGCATCCTGGCCAGCCAGTTTGCCAAGGCCGGCGGCGGCAACTTTGTCCAGCCCCTCTTTACGGAGGCTCAGAGCAATGGCTCGGGGTACCTGCGGCTTGCCGGGTTTACGGCCACGGGCTCGCCCATCACGGCCAACGTGACCACCAACCTGGCCGTGCGCGGCGGCACGGCAGCAGCCCCGCTCTACACGCAGTTCCTCGACCCAGTGAACAACCTGGGCGTGCCCGGCATTCGCATGTCGGACATTCAGACCGTGGGGTACGGCAGCACGCTGGGCAACCCATATTTTGAGCGCATCACGCCCGCAGCCGCGGCCGGGCAAACCTACCTGCAGCGCGTGCAGGCTACGGTAGCGTCGCTGAAGCCGACCTTCTTCACCGAATGGCTGGGCAACAACGACGTGCTGGGCTACGCCACCGCCGGCGGTGGGGCCAACTCAATAACCCGTACTGATACCTTCACCCTCAAGACCAACCGGATTTTGAATGTATTGGTGTCTGGTGGGGCCAAAGGTGTGGTTTCGACCATTCCCGACGTAACTGGTATTCCGTTCTTCACCACCGTGGGCCCATCGTTCCGCGCCACGCTGGCGGCAGCCAACGTACCCAGCGCAGCACCGTTTGTGTACACTACTGGCATACTGGCCCCAAGCGCTACGCCGGGCACTAATGCCCGTGTAAGCACTACGCTTGCTAGCATTCGTGATGCCAGCGGCAACGGTAACCTGCTTCTAACCCTGACGGCCTCGCCCTACGCCGGTCTCTACGGTCGCCCCACTGGTAAATACTGGCGCGATTTCTACAAACAAGCAACTGGCGCGTATCCAACAAGCTCCTCCGACCCGGTCTACAATGGCTTTTTGAGAGGCATGGCTGTAGATACCACTCAGGCCTTCGGCCAGAGCACGGGCAACCCCTTCCCCAGCACGCTGGTGCTGGACGGCACCGAGCAGACGACTGTAGCAACAGCTACCACCGCATTCAACGCGGCCCTGGTAGCGGCAGCCAACGCGCGCAATCTGGCCGTATTCGATGCCTATGCCTTCTTCCGCACGATAGCGGCCGGTGGCTACGTGGTGAATGCCGCCAACAACACGACCGGCTACCTCTCGGGCTACATATTTAGCCTCGACGGCGTGCACCCTACGCCGCGCGGCTACGCCATTATCGCCAACGAAATGCTGAAGGTTATCAACGCCAAGTATGGCAGCTCCTTCCAGGGCGTGAACGCCAACAACTACCGCGGCGTCGTTTTCCCGCAGTAACCTACGGGTGAGCAACCACCAGCAAAAAGCGCCTTCCCCGGCTGGGGAAGGCGCTTTTTTTATGATGAAATTCGCCGAAAATCAGGCCGCCACAGTAGCCTGCGTGGCCAGATGCGCGGCAATGAGTTGGGCGTGGTGCCGGCCGTTTTCGATAAACCAGCGGCTGGTGGCGCGGCCGCCGCACACGGTGCCGGCCACGAACACGCCGGGCTGGGTGGTTTCGTGGGTGGCGGGGTCGAAGAGCGGGGCGCGGGCTTCGTCGGCGGGGTCGGGCTCAATGCCGAGGCGGCCGAGCAGGGCCTCGTCGGGGTGGTAGCCGGTGAGGGCGTACACGAAATCGGTGGGGATGGTGAGCGGGCCGTCGGGCGTGAGGACTTCGATGGCCTCGGGCGTGATGGCGGCGACAGTGGTGTTGAAGTGCGCCGTAATGCGGCCCTCGGCAATGCGGTTGACGAGGTCGGGGCGAATCCAGTATTTCACAGAATCGCTGATTTCGGAGCCGCGCACGATGAGCGTGACTTTGGCCCCGGCGCGGGTCATTTGCAGGGCGGCTTTGGCCGAAGAGTTTTTGGCCCCGATGACCACAACGTGCTGCATTACGTGCTGGTAGGGCTCCTTGTAGTAGTGGCTGACGTGGGGCAGGTCTTCGCCGGGCACACCCAGCGGGTTGGGCAGGTCGTAGAAGCCGGTGGCTACCACCACGTTGCGGGTCGGAATCTCCCCTTTGCTGGTGGTGATAATGAAATCACCCTGCTCCCCGCGCAGGCTCAGCACTTTCTCGTGCAGGCGGATGTCGATTTTTTCGTCGCGGGCCACCCGCTGGTAGTAGTCGAGGGCATCTTCACGCAGGGGCTTGTAGTGCGCCGTGGGAAAGGGGTAGCCGCCGATTTCAAGCAGCTCGGGCGTGGAGAAAAACTCCATGTTGGTAGGGTAGCCCACCAGGGAATTGACCAGCGCGCCCTTTTCGATAATGGCCACTTTGAGGCCTTTGCGCTGGGTTTCGAGGGCGCAGGCCAGGCCCACGGGGCCGGCTCCGATGATGAGAACGTCGAGCATAAGAATCTTGGGCGAAGTAGCGCGAACTTTGCAGTTCGCGTCCCCGCGTTGTTGTTACGAAATTGACCGTGCGGCAACGCGAACTACAAAGTTCGCGCTACTTCCATGCGTACCTGCGACCTGTGCGGCAGCACCGATTTTAAGAAGCTGCCCTTTTACTACGAATTTGAAGGCCAAAAGCTGCAAGGCACCCAATGCCGCAGCTGCAACCTGATGTTTCTCGACCCCCAGCCCACGCCCGCACAGCTGGAGCGGCTCTACGGCAAAGACTATTTCACCGAGCGCCCCAACTATGACCGGACCCAGCAGGAGGTCGTTTTCATCGAGGAAGGCCAGAAGCAGGCTGCTTTAAACCAGGTTCGGCCCGACAAGTTCACCAACTACATCCTGGCCAAATATCCCGGCCGCAGGTTCCGCTACCTCGACGTGGGCTGCGGCCCTGGCTACACCCTCAAAAGCCTGGAGGCCCTGGGCTGGGAAGCCCACGGCCTCGAAATATCCGAGCACGCGGCCGACTTCGCCCGCCGCGAGCTGCACCTGCCCGTCGTCACGGGAAACATCGAAACCACCGAGGACTTCCACGAAAACCAGTTCGACCTCGCCTACATGGGCGACGTGCTGGAGCACCTGCTCTCGCCCGCCGCCACGCTGGCCAAGTTCCACCGCATTCTGGAGCCGGGCGGGCTACTGGTGCTGGCCCTGCCGGCCACGCTCAATCTTCCCGCGGTGCGCCTGGGCTTTGCCGCCTACGCGGCTTTGGGCAAGGAGCGCAAGATGGATATTCCGCCCTACCACCTGTTCGAGTTTACGCCGGCTACCATCACCAGGATGCTCAAAAAGCAGGGATTTGAAGTGGTGGAGCTGCTGAATCCGGTGAAGCCGCCGAAGAATATTCGCCTCGGCGGCAGCGTGGTGGAGAAGGTGAGCAAGCTGGCCGGGCAGTACCCAACATACTATCTCAACAAGCTGACGGGACGGTTTGGCGACCGGATGTTTGTGGTGGCGCGGAACGTGAAGTAACCTCCCCAACGGCGTCCCCTCACGAGCCACCCGCGTCGCGAATGACACCAACTCTATAAAAAACGCCCACTGCAGATGCAGCGGGCATTTTTCTTTATCGTCAGGCTCCCCTCTCCCCAAGGAGAGGGGCCGGGGGTGAGGTTATAGCTTAATCGTGCGCTTGCTCACCACTTGCCCATTCACCGTGACGGCGGCGATGTAAAGCCCGGCGCTGAGGCGGCTGCCATCTACGGCGACGGAGTGAGTGCCCGCAGCGAAACGCTTATCGCTCAACACGCTCTGCACGCGGCGGCCCATTTCGTCGAACAGCTCAACCGTAACGGCCCCGGCCGTCGGCAGCGTGAAGCCGACTTCGAACTGATTCACGAACGGTACCGGGCTGAGCTGGAGCTGGGCTTTGGGGTCGGCGCTGCTGGTGCGCAGGCCGAGCGTAGTGCCGAAGGCGCTGATATTCAGGAAGTCGGCCATGATGGGCGTGATGGCGGTATTGTCGAGCAGGCCGCGGCCGGTAATCTGCTGGGCGTGGGTATTGGTGTTGTCTTCGGCTCCTACCCAAATGTCCTGTGGGGTGTGGTTGCCGGGCGTGGCGCCCTGGTTGCTGCCTACGCCGGTGCTGGCGCGGGTGCCGTTGCCGTTGGTGAGGGGATTTGAGCCGTAGGCCACCACGATGCGGCGGCCGGTAGCCGAAGCCGGCTGCGGGTAGTCCTTACCCTGGAAGGTATTCATCACGTAATCAGGAAACCAGCCGCCCGCGCCGCCGTCGCCGCGCACCAGGTTAGTGGGGGTGGCATAGCCCGCCTCGGCCGCTACCGACTTGGTAATCTGGCCCGAGTAAGTGCGGATTTTGGTGCCGTTAGCTTGCGCATCGGCCTCATCGTGCAGGCCCGTTACGGCGAAGCCGCCGCACTCGTGGTCGGACGTGCTAAAAATCAGGGTTTTGCCGGTGGCAGTGGGCGTGGCAAGCAGGGCCCGGCCCTCGGCCACGGCGTAGTCGAAGGCCATTACCTCCTTAATCATGTAATCGGAAGCGTACACGCTGGTGGTGCGGGGCGTGGCGGGCGTGGCGATGTAGTTGGCCTCGCCGCCGCCCGTCAGGTAGGCCGGCTTGTCCGAATCGACGGTGTACTGGTTGCCGCCGGCGGGGTTGGCCACCACCGTGATGCCGCCGGTGTTGGCGTGCTCCAGGTGGTCGATGCGGCCGGCCTCCACCATCAGGAAAAAGCCCTTGCCGTTGCTCTTAGCCTTGAGGACTTCGATGGCCATGTGGGTCATCTCGGCCAGCGAGGGCTCCCAGGCGGCGCTGGTCTGGCGGTCTTGCTCGTAGTTGACGTGCGAGGAGTTGAACAGGCCCAGCAGCTTCTTACCGCCGGGGCCATACTGGCTGAGATTGATGTTGTTGAGGGCGTCGCGACTGTTCACGTAGCCGTAGTTGCGCTGGTTCACGGCGTAGCCCACGAGGTCCACATCGTCGGCGCGGTTGCCTTTCAGGGTGGCGGCCACGCCGGTGGCCGGGTCGATGATGGCCGCACCGTTGCGGTCCAAGATGGTTTCGTAGGAGCTGGCCGCCGTGCGGGAGCGGGGCATGAAATGGCGGGCCCCGCCGCCGAGAATCACGTCCAGCTCTACGCCTACTTTGGGCGTGGGCAGCACCCAGTCGCGGGCCGCCGTGTAGCGGTACGACGTGGTGGGGCTGCTGTTGAAAACGGCTTCGTACTGCGTCTGCGTCGAGGCAATGTACTGGGCCGAGATGTAGTCCTCCAGGTCGCGGTACCAAATGTGGCTGGCAAAGGCAGCCGGCGTGGCGTGCGTGATGCGGGCCGTGCTTACGAGGCCCACGGCATAGCCCTGCTTCTTGGCGGCTTCGAGAATGGTTTCGATGGCCGCGCCCGAACCGGGGTTCAGCGAAATCACCTCGTTGTCCTGCTTGCCGGGCTTGCCACAGGCGTACACCGCCGCCCCCGGGGCCGAGTCGGTAATCCAGGAGTTGAGCGAGTGGGTGGTGACGGTGGCGTTGTACTTGAGCTTATCGAGCGCCAGCACCTGGAACCCGGCATCGGACGTGAAGCGCTTGCCCGTGGTGCCCTGGCCCATGGCCATGCGCGCCGCTGTTTTCGGGGCCAGCCCAAAGCCGTCGCCGATGTAGATGATGACGTTGTTGTTGGTGGCCGATGCCTGGGCCCGCGCCTCCTGTCCTGCCACTGCCGCCAGCACCAGGCCACCGAGTAAAATTTTCGCTTTCATAAAAGCCGGTTGAAGTTGATGAATGGAATACTAACCGGCCGCAAAATTGGGCGAGTGCCGTGAGGCCATGGTTACTCATTCATCAAGCCTGCATTATGAAAGCCGCACCAACCAAACACTTAATTAATCATTAAGTAATCAGCTGGTTGCGCAGGCAATTCTACCTTTGCACGAATCATCAAACTGTCCTGGCACCATGCTTTTTTTCCTGAAATTTCCGTGTCTTCGCCAGTGGCTGCCGGGGCTATTGCTGCTCAGCGCCAGCCCGGCGATGCAGGCCCGCCCCCGGCCGCCCTACGCGGTGCCCGGCCACGAGCAGCCCGTCGCCCTGCTGCACGCTGGCAAAGCCACCTACCTGATTACCCAGCACAGCGTGCTGCGGCTCGAAGGCCGGCGGCTCGTGCGCCACTTCCGGAGCGAAGCCGCCATTCAGTGCGCCACGACCCACGATACGGCCCTGTGGCTGGGCACGCGCCAGGGCCTGCTACGGCTGAGCCCGCGCACCTTCCGCCCGCAGCCGCTGGCTCTGCCCGGCGTGGCCGCGCCCAACGTAACGGCGCTGTTTGGCGATGCCCGGGGCCAGCTCTGGGTGGGAGCCAACGGCGCGGGCGTGTTCCGCCGGGCCGGCCAGGCCTTCGAGCAGGAGCTGCATACGCCTGCCATCAACGGCGGCGTGGCCACGGCCGACAGCGCTGTCTGGATTGCCACCAGCATCGGCCTCAGCCGCAAGCAGGGCCCCGAGTGGACGCGCTACAACGAGGAAGGCGTGGCCAACCACGAAATCCCCGATAACATCGTGGAAAAGCTACTGCCCGACAACGACGGCAACCTCTGGGTGGTGATGTCGGACGCCATCTGCGTGTTCGAAAAGGGCGGCCAGCGCGGCGCGGCCGAGACCGAGCTGCCCACCGTGAAGTTCATCGGCCGGCCCGGCAACGAGGTGTTCGGCGTGGCCCACGTGCCCGGCGCGGGCCGCCTGTTTGCCACCGCCCAGGGCCTGCTGCTGCTACCCGATGCGCCCACCACGCCCCTCCCCGACTTCGCCGCCGCTACCGATAAAATCGAGCCGCAGCGCCTGTTGCAGCCGCTGCCCGCGCTGCCGGGCGCTGGCAACCCTACCCTGCTGGCCGTAGACAAGCAGCAGCGGCTGTGGCTGGCGGGACCGGAGGGCGTGGTAGTGCTCACAGCTAAGGGGTTTCGGCAGTTTGCGCTGAAGACAGCTCCTCAAACAACTTTGACAACGAACCTCAACTCGCAAAGCCGGCGACTTCCGATGAGGTAATATGCACGGCTACAGGGCCGCCACGTATTCCTGGACTTGCGTATGAAATGCCAGAAAGCTGGCAGAACGACTGGCCAGCCAGTCAATATCCAGTCCGGCCACTAATTCCGCCACTATTGGGTTAGAATGCTTGGTGGAACACTTGCGGGCATTGTAAACCGCCTGCTTAGCCTCTGGCCGGGGCTGGGTTTCAAAGCTGATATTTTTGGTCTGACCGGGATTTTCCCGGTGCCATTTCAGGTACCACAGCCAGTGCTCGATGCACTGCACCGGCAATAGAAGCACCGCCTCTACTCCGCGACCTTCCAGCCGCAATCGCATTTCCTGCAGCTTCCGGGAGAATGCTGCGGGGTCGTGGTCGTCCAGGTCGCGGCCCACAAAAAAGCATTGCTGCTGATACTGCGACAGTCCGACTGTACAGGCTTCAGCAAAAAGGTCGTCAACCTGCTTTTTGTTGGTGGCCCGAAACCGGAGGGCAAAGGCTTCATCGAATTCGAAACGGTGCGGCGAATCGGCCGTCAGGGCAGTCAGGTAGTGCTGCAGAAAAAGCCGTTGCGCGTCGTCTTCCCCAAAGAAACCTAGCGAATGCTGCTCATGCCGGCACGCCTCCCAGGAAGCCCGATACCCAATGCTCGCCCAGCGAATCGGTGCAGCGAATGGGCGGCTTGCCTTCGGCGGCCAGCTGCGCGTTGCTTTCACTGATGAGGTCGCCGGCATTGCGAATCACCGTTTCGTCATTTTCGCGGTCGAATACGGAAATGTACTCCGGAATATCCGCAAAATGGTCGACCACATAGGGGCTGTGCGAAGTCAGAATAATCTGAATCCCCCGCAGCTCGGCCAGCTCAAAAATGAAATCCATCACCTCCTTGATGCGGCGAGGGTGAATGCCCTTCTCCGGCTCCTCCAGCAGCAATAGTTTCGGTGGGTCGGGCTGGTGCACGATGCAGAGTAGCGCCAGGAAGTAGAGGACACCTTCGGATACCTCTTCGGCCCAGTAGCAGACGTCGTTTTTGTCGAAGAATTTGAGCTTGAGCTTACCCGGTTCGTCTGGAACCGGAGCGGTTGAAACGTGAACCAAATCCCGAATACACTCTCTGAAATCTGTTTGTATCCTCTTCGCCTGAGCCCGATAATTCTGTTCCAAATAAAATAAAAACATTACCAAATCTGCTCCATCAGCGCTTGGCCTGAGCATATTCTTCAGACCAGCACTTGCCCGCAGATTTTCCGGATTGATATTATATATGATTGTACCCTGCGTTGCTTGTCTAATTTCTGCCGGGGTTGCTTGAAACTGGCCATCAAGTAACTCGGGGTTAATGACACCTTGATTATTCAGCACTTTTACCGAAGCAGCTATGTACTGACTGATAGTGTCATCTTTTAAGGCTGTTGTGACAATTGCCTCTTCACCATTATTACCGCGGAATCCCGTTATAAAAGCTACAGTAGCAGGAGAATCATACGGCCTATTTTGCAATGATTTCGACAGATTATTGCGCCCAATATTTCCGTCCTTATTTGTGTTTGATAGTAGAGCAGCCGCTACTTCAATCCCCTTCAAGAAATTTGACTTGCCCGAGTTGTTCGGCCCGATAAACAGGTTGACTTGCCCCAGCTTTACCGAGGCGTCGCGGATGCTGCGAAAATTCTGAGTGCGGAGGGACGTAAGCATGAAAGCCAAGGTAGGAGATTGGGCGTACAAACGGCCGGCCTGCTAACGCAAAAGCGGCCCCTGGCAAATTGCCAGGGGCCGCTTTTTATGGTTCGCGGACTCGCAGAGTCCACGCTACGTCCGTTAGCCCAGCAACTCCGTGCTGCGCTTCACAAACGCCGTCAGGGCTTCGCCTTTCAGCATCCCCTGGGCCAGAAGGGCCAAATCAAACGCTTGCTTGGCGAGCTTCTCGCCGCCGTCGGCCAGTACTTTGGCTACCAGCGGGTGGTTGGCGTTCACGGTCACGTCGTACGACTCGGGGAAGGCCCCGAACATCTGCATGCCGCCGCCGCCGCCGGTGCGCTGCATGTCCTTCATGCGGCGCATGAATTCGTTCTGGGTGATGGTAACCGGGGCGTCCTGCGGGCTGAGGGCGGCCACTTTCACGTGCATGGCCGGGTTGGCAATGGCCGTAGTAAAGCTTTCCTCCAGCTTCTTGGTGTCGTCTTCGGTCAGCACGCTTTCGGTGGTGCCTTCCTTCTCGATGAGCTTGCTCACCGTGTCGGCATCCACGCGCTTGAAGCTGGTTTTTTCCAGCTTCTGCTCGAGCTGGCCGATGAAGTGCGGGTCAAGGATGTGGTCGAAGTTCAGCACGTCGTAGCCGCGTTCTTTGGCGGCGGCCACGTAGCCGTGCTGCTGCTCGGCATCGTTGGTGTAAAGCACCACGGTGTTACCGTCCTTGTCCTGCTGGTTGGCCTGAATGTGCTCAGTGTACTCGCTGATGGTGAACAGCTTGCCGTCCACATTCTTGAGCAGCACGAAGTCCTTACCCTTGTCGTAGAACTTCTCGTCACTCAGCATGCCGTACTTCACGAACATGCCGATGTCGGACCACTTCTCCTCGTAGCCGGGCCGGTCCTGCTTGAACAGGCTGCTCAGCTTATCGGCCACTTTCTTGGTGATGTAGGTGTTGATTTTGCGCACAGCCGCGTCGGCCTGCAGGAAGCTGCGGCTCACGTTCAGCGGGATGTCGGGCGAGTCAATCACGCCGTGCAGCAGCATCAGGAACTCGGGCACCACGTCCTTCACCTCGTCGGTGATGAACACCTGGCGCGAGTACAGCTGAATCTTATTACGTGAAAACTGGAGCTCGTCCTTCACCTTCGGGAAGTACAGAATACCAGTGAGATTGAACGGGTAGTCCACATTCAGGTGAATCCAGAACAGGGGCTCGTCCATGCTCATGGGGTAGAGCTCCTGGTAGAATTTCTTGTAGTCCTCATCGGTCAGCTCGCTTGGCTGCTTGGTCCAGATAGGGTTGGTATCGTTGATTAGCTGGCCCTCGAACTCAATCGGAATAGGCAGGAACTTGCAGTACTTGGTGAGGATGGTGCGCAGGCGGGCTTCCTCCAGAAACTCGTCCGAATCTTCGGCCACGTTCAGCACCACGTCGGTGCCGCGCTCGGCCTTGTCGGTACTTTCCAGGGTGAAGGACGTGCTGCCATCACAGGTCCAGTGGGCGGCTTCGGTGCCTTCCTTGTAGCTCTGCGAGAAGATTTCAACCTCCTTGGCCACCATGAACGCGGAGTAGAAACCGAGGCCGAACTGTCCGATAATCTGGTCCTTAGTGGCGGCATCCTTGTCCTTGTACTGCTCCACAAACTCGGTGGCGCCGCTGAAGGCAATCTGGTTGATGTACTTCTTGATTTCCTCGCCGGTCATGCCCAGGCCGTGGTCGGAAATCGTGATTTTGCGGGCTTCCTTGTCCACGGTCACGCGCACTTTCAGCTCGCCCAGCTCGCCTTTGTACTCGCCCAGCTGGGCCAGGCTTTTCAGCTTTTGGGTGGCATCGACGGCATTGCTGACCAGCTCGCGCAGGAAAATCTCGTGGTCGGAATACAAGAACTTCTTGATAATCGGGAAGATGTTCTCGGTGTGGATGGAGATGGAGCCGGTTTCTTGCATGGTATAAAGGGGAAACGGTTGAATACAGACGGAATGGCCGGGCGCACGGGCGCTGGCCACGGTTTCCGGAGCTTTCAAAGGACGTTCCAAGGGGTACTTGACTGTCAGATTGACAGCGGCGGCGGGCTACAGCCGCTCGGGCTGGTGCCGGTGCGGGGCTTCGAGGCTACCGGCCTGCACCAGGCCGGGACCAAATACGGCATCCCACTCGGCCTGCAGCTCGGGCAGACGCGCCGAATAGTCGGCCAGCCATTGCAAGCCAGGCTCAGGCTGGGGGAAATACTGAATATCAAACCTGATGATGCTCCGGAACATGGCCAGCAGCGAGTCGATGGCCAGTTGGTTGTGCACGCGGTGGCGGTGGTTCACGAGCACCACGCGCTCCAGCGGCAGCTTCACAATGCCCGGCATCCAGCTCACGCCCAGCCACACCTGGTCGTAGACCGAGATGTCGGGAAAGGTATTCATGTTGAACAACAAATTGCGGACGCCCAGCTCCCGGTCCAGGACCAGGAGCTGCTCGGCACTTTGGCGTAGGGTACGAGTGTCGGCCCCGGAGGCCCATTCAATGCGTAACAGACTCAGCTGTTCGTCGTATTGCAAAGACAAGTCGGGAATATTGCTAATTATCACAAAAAAAGGCGCTAAAAGGCCGCTCGGGCAGCAAGATAGTGCACCGATACGAGAAATGCGCTGCCCATGATTTGTGAACTGTGACGCCGCGTGCAATTTATTTACGGAGCAACTTCCGGCGTTTACCGCCATCTTTGTATTGTGCAAGCCCTGCGTTCACCTTTAGCCCTGCTGCTGCTGCTCTGCCTCGTGCGGACGCTGCTGCCCGAGGCGTGGATTCTGGCCCTGCACCCCCACGCCCACACCACCGAGGAGCCGGCCCAGGCCCCGGCTTTTCGCCACAAGGGCAAGGCCCTCGTCAGCGCCCGGCACCAGCACTGCGACGTAGAGCAATTCTACAACGTAGCGTTTCAGGCGGCAGGGCCGGTGGCGGCGCCCCAGCACCGCGTGGCCCGGCACTACGCCGCCACGCCGCCCCTGCCGCCCGTGCGGCCAGCGGCGGGCGAGGTGCTTTTTGCGCGGTCGCTGCGCGGCCCGCCCTGCCGCGCCTAGCTTCCGGCGCATTCCTTTTTCTTTTTGGTGATACCCTACCTTGTCCGCAGCCGCGCTTTTGCAGCGGCTGACGGGCCGGGCTGCTTTAGCTTTTTTATGTCATTCAATCTTTCCCGGTTTTCTTTATTGATGGGCCTAGCGGCAGTGCCCACGGCGCTTGTTGCCCAAACGGCCCCGCCCGTGGCGGCGCGGGTGCGCCCGATGGCCCCGCCCCTCACCGGCCGCATTACCGATGCGGCTACCGGCGAGGGCCTGCCGGGGGCTAATATTATTTTCGACGACCTGAAGCAGGGCACGGCGGCCGGGCCGGATGGCTCGTTCAGCTTCAGCAGCCTGCCCCGGGGGCGCTTCACGGTGCAGGTGCGCTCGCTGGGCTACAACACCGTGTCGCAGACCGTGGACACGGGCAGCGGCCAACCCCTCGATTTCAAGCTGACGGTGGCGGCCACTGAGATTGGGCAGGTGGTGGTGACGGGCGTGTCGCAGGCCACCCAGTTGCGGCGCTCGCCCATCCCCACCTCGGTGGTGGACCATACACGGCTGAACCAGACGGCCGGCTCGAACCTCGTGGATGCCATTGCGCACACGCCCGGCGTGAGCCAGATTACCACCGGCGCGGCCATCAGCAAGCCCGTGGTGCGCGGGCTGGGCTACAACCGCGTCATCACCCTGAACAACGGGGCCAGGCAGGAAGGCCAGCAATGGGGCGACGAGCACGGCATTGAGATTGACGAGTTTAGCGTGGACCGGGCCGAGATTATCAAAGGGCCGGGCTCGCTGCTGTACGGCTCCGATGCGATGGCCGGGGTTATCAACTTCGTGGCCCCCGACCCCATTGCCGAAGGCCACATCACGGGCACGGCCACGGCCAACTACCAGACCAACAACAACCTGCAAGCCTATTCTTTTCAGAACGCGGGCAACCTCAACGGCTTCAACTGGCTGGCGCGGGGTACCCGCAAGGTGGCCGGCGACTACCAGAACCGCTACGACGGCCGGGTGTACAACTCGGGCTTTAATGAATGGGACGCCAACGGCTACGTGGGCGTAAATAAAAGCTGGGGCTATTCGCACCTGACTTTCAGCACGTTCAACCAGCGGCTGGGGCTGACCGAGGGCGCCCGTGACCCGCAAACCGGCCGCTTCGTGAAAGACGTACCCAGCGGCGACTCGACCCAGAGCGTGCCCGTGACCGACGGCGACCTGCGCGGCTATGGCCTGGCCGTGCCCCAGCAGCAGATTAACCACCTGCGCATCGGTACCGACAACAGTTTCATTCTGGGCCCGAACGGCGGGCGCATCGGCCTGCAGGTGAGCTACCAGCAGAACCTGCGCCGCGAATACGGCAACGTGCTCGACCCCAGTGAAACCTCGCTCTACTTCCAGCTGCGCACCGTGGACTACTCGCTGCGCTATTTCCTGCCCGAGCGCAACGGCTGGAACCTGACCGTGGGCACCAGCGGCCTGCACCAGCAAAATCAGAACCTGGGCCAGGAATTCCTGATTCCGGCCTACCGCGTGAGCGAGGGCGGCGTGTTTGGCGTGGCCAAGAAAACCATTGGTGCGCTGGATATAAGCGGCGGACTGCGGTATGACGTGCGCCAGATTGCGGCCGATAAGCTGCTGCTCGACGGCCGCGAGCGGCCCACCACTAGCGCGAACCCCGATGCCGAAATCAAGTTTCCGGGCTTCCTGAGCACTTTTCGTAACTACAGCGGCAGCTTGGGCGCGGCGTATAATCTGAATGAGAAGCTGACGGTGAAGGCCAACCTCTCGCGCGGCTTCCGGGCCCCCAACATTGCCGAGCTGGGCTCGAACGGCAAGCATGAAGGCACGATTCGCTACGAAATCGGCAACGACAACCTCCGCCCCGAAACCAGCCTGCAGGTGGATGCCGGCGTGAGCTACGTCACGGACCACGTCCGGTTCAGCGTCGATGCGTTTGAGAACAGCATCAGCAACTACATTTTCACGCGCCGGCTGCTCACGGCCAGCGGGGGCGATTCGCTGCGCAACGACACCCGCGCCTATAAGTACGCCCAGGGCCAGGCCCGGCTGGTAGGCGGCGAGGTCAGCTTCGATTTCCACCCCCACCCACTCGACTGGCTGCACTTCGAAAACTCGTTCTCGATGGTGCGCGCCGAGCAGCTGAACGTGGCCGCCGCCGAGAAATACCTGCCCTTCATCCCCGGCGACCGGCTGCAATCGGAGCTGCGGGCCAACTTCCGCCGCCAGGGCCAGCGCATCACCAATCCCTACGCCCGCGTGCAGCTGGAGCACACCTTCACCCAGAACCGCTACTTCTCGGCCTTCGATACCGAGACGGCCACGCCCGGCTACACGCTCATCAACGCCGGCATCGGCACCGATTTAGCCGATGCCCGGGGCCGTACGCTTTTCTCGCTGTTCATCACGGCCAATAACCTGTTCGACGTGGGCTACCAGAGCCATTTGAGCCGGTTGAAATACGCCGATTTGAATGTGGCGAACGGGCGCACCGGCGTATTTAACCAAGGCCGGAATGTGAGCGTGCGGCTGGTGGTGCCGCTGGCGTTCAAGTAACGACGACGCGGCGGCACTGCCCCAGGTCAACCCGTTCTCCCCGCCGGGGAGGGCGGGCGGCTTTTTTTGAATTAGGGCGTGTTGGTTTCCAGCGGCCAAGGGCTGACGGTAGCGATGCACCCAAAACCCGCCGCCCTGCGTTTAGGACGCAGCCCCCAATAGTTTTCCGCCCAGTGCCCCACGACCACGACCATTCTGCCCCCGGCCACTCGCACGCCGGCCACCAGCATGCCGCCCCGCCGCCCGGCGGCGGCTTCAGCGCCGCTTTTGCCATTGGCATCGGCCTCAACCTGGCCTTTGTGATTGCCGAAACCATTGGCGGCTTCTGGGCTAATTCCAGCGCCCTGCTCTCCGATGCCGGCCACAACCTGAGCGACGTGCTGAGCCTGGCCCTGGCCTGGGGCGCAGCCTGGCTGGCAGGCAGGCCGGCCACGCGGCGCTACACGTTTGGCTACCGGGGCGCAACTATTCAGGCGGCGCTGCTGAACACGGCGCTGCTCTACGCCGCAGTGGGCTTTATCCTCTGGGAAACCATTGACCACCTGCGCCACCCGGAGCCGGTGAACGGCCGTTGGGTGATGCTGCTGGCCGGCGTTGGCATTTTGGTGAACGGCGTCACGGCCCTGCTTTTCCGCAGCGGGCAGAAGGCCGACGTGAACGTGCGCGGGGCCTACCTGCACATGATGGTGGATGCGCTGGTGAGCGCGGGCGTAGTGGCCGGCGGTGGCCTGGTGCTGCTCACCGGCTGGACCTGGCTCGACCCGGCCATCAGCTTTATCATCCTGGGCATCATCGTCTTCAGCTCGTGGGGACTGCTGCGCGACAGCCTGCGCCTGAGCCTGCAGGCCGTGCCCGATGGCATCGACCCCGAAGCCGTGCGCAACTACCTGCTGCAGCAGTCCGAAGTCGAATCCGTGCATGACCTCCACATCTGGAGCCTGAGCAGCGCCGGCCACGATGCCGCCCTCATGGCCCACCTCGTGCGCCCCGGTGGGGCCGATGCCGCCTGGCTGGCCACCCTCACCAAGGGCCTCGAAATTGAATTCAACATCCGTCACTGCACCGTGCAGGTGGAAGATGGCGAGCTACCCGGCGGCTGCCACAGCCACTGCGAGCTAAAGGCCGGTAACGCGGACTTTTAGTCCGCACGGGATACAGCAAGGGGTGCCAATGGCCTCGCGGACTAAAAGTCCGCGCTACAT
This sequence comes from Hymenobacter siberiensis, assembly GCF_018967865.2. Classification (NCBI taxonomy): domain Bacteria; kingdom Pseudomonadati; phylum Bacteroidota; class Cytophagia; order Cytophagales; family Hymenobacteraceae; genus Hymenobacter; species Hymenobacter siberiensis. The sequence continues at coordinate 186,112 of NZ_JAHLZY020000001.1, read as the reverse complement.
TTCGGCCATGCAAGCTTCCCACCCTACTAAAACCACCGTGTTCACGGCTGTCGTCGTTGTGGCGGCGCTGGGCTATTTCGTCGATATCTACGACCTGATTCTGTTCAGCATCGTGCGGGTTAAGAGCCTCAACGACCTGGGCATTATCGACAAAGCCGCCGTCACAGACCGGGGTTTGTTCCTGATAAACATGCAGATGGGCGGCATGCTGCTCGGCGGCATCCTGTGGGGCATATTGGGTGACAAGAAGGGCCGGCTTTCGGTGCTGTTCGGCTCCATCCTGCTCTATTCGCTGGCCAATATTGCCAACGGCTTCGTGCAGACCATCGACCAGTATGCCTGGTTGCGGCTCATTGCGGGCGTGGGGCTGGCCGGCGAGCTGGGCGCGGGCATCACCCTGGTCAGCGAAAGCCTGCCCAAGGAAAAGCGCGGCTACGGCACCATGATAGTGGCCACCGTGGGCGTGAGCGGGGCCATGCTGGGCTACTGGGTGGGCGAAAAGCTGGGCTGGCGCAATGCCTACTTCGTGGGCGGCGGGCTGGGCCTGGCGCTACTACTGTTGCGCGTGAGCGTATTCGAGTCGGGCATGTTCCGGCAGCTGCAGGCCCAGGCGGCGGTATCGCGGGGCGATTTCCTGAGCCTGTTTACCAACCCGGCGCGGCTGGGCAAGTACCTGCGCATTTTGCTGATTGGGGTGCCGCTGTGGTTCGTGGTGGGCATTCTGGTGACGCTGGCGCCCGAGTTTGGGCGGGCCCTGGGGCTCACGGGCGAGGTCACGGCCGGGCTGGCGGTGTTCTGGTGCTACTTCGGGCTGGTGTTTGGCGATTTTATCAGTGGGGCGCTCAGCCAGCTGTGGCATTCGCGCAACAAGGCGCTGCAGGTGTTTTTGGTATTTTGCGCCGTGCTGGTGGGCGTGTACCTATTCGGAATTGAGGGCGCTTCGCCGACTACCTTTTATGCCGTGTGCTTTGTGATGGGTATTTCGGTGGGCTTCTGGGCCTTGTTTGTGACGGTGGCGGCCGAGCAGTTTGGCACCAACCTGCGGGCCACGGTGGCCACCACCGCGCCCAACTTTGCGCGGGGCGCGGTGGTGGGCCTGGTGCCGGCTTTCAAGTACCTGAGCGGGGTGTTGGGCTTTGTGCCTGGCGCGGCGGTGCTGGGCGGCATTTCGCTGCTGGTGGCCTTCTGGGCCGTGAGCACCCTGCCCGAGAGCTACGGCAAAGACCTGGACTACGTGGAAGAATAGCCAACGGCTTCGGCTGAACTTTATCCGAAGCTACAATTCTGAGAACCTTGTTTTAGGCCCGGCGTACACAGGCCGAATCTAACGGGTTTCACCACCCCTCCCCATGAAAAAAACACTCGGCCTGTTGGCCATCATTGTGGCCTCGGCCTTCTCTGCCCACGCCCAGACTACCCTAGCTCCCATTCCCGCCACTGCTGAGCCGGCTCTCACCGCTGAGCAGCAGCAGCAGCGCGCCAACGACGCCAAAGCCACTTACGACGCCCAAAAGCAGCAGACCAACAGCAGCGACCAGGCCGTTCGCGACAGCCGCAACCAGCTGAAAGAAACCGCCAACCAGCAATCGGACCTTAAAAAGCAGCTCCACGAGCAGCGCAAGCAAGAGAAAGCACAGAAAGCACAGCTTAAAGAGCAGCGCACTGCCGCTAAGGAAGCCAAGAAGCAGGAGCGCACCGCCCGCGACACGGCCAAGGCCGAAAAGAAACGCGCCAAGGAAATGAAATAACGAAGCGGCCATTCCGTCGTATGCATAAAGACTCCGGCTTCGGCCGGAGTTTTTTATTGCCCGCTTATCAGTCCGCGCCCCTACTTTCGCCCACCTCAACCCCTCTTACCCGTATGGCCACGCCTACTAAAAACACTGCCATGTATTATCCGTGGCACCATTTTGTGCTGCTGCCGCTGGCCCTACTTATGGCCGGCTACACCATTGTGCACTATACCAAAGTAGCCGGCGACGACGACCAGACGGCCCGGCTCTGGTTCAGCGTGGCGGCGCTGGCCGTCATCGGCTTCGGAGTGCTCGTGATGCTGCGCCAGCACTATGCCCTGCAATTGCAGGACCGCATCTGCCGGCTCGAAGTGCGCCAGCGCTATTTTGAGGTGAGCGGCCAGCGCTTCGCCCCACTCGAACAGCAGCTCAGCACTGGCCAAATCCTGAGCCTGCGCCTGGCCGGCGACGCCGAGTTGCCCGCCCTGGCCCAGGCCGCCGTCACATCCAACCTTACACCCAAAGACATTCAGGCCCGTATCACCGACTTTCAGTTCGACGCCATGCGCGTCTGAAATGGTGAAATGGCGAGATGGTGGAATAGTAAGTTATTTCCCTTGATTTCCGTCTCTCAACTCACCCGAAGCTGTTTAGAAAGTCACAAAAGGCACTCAACCGGTCATGCTTCGCTGCGCTCTGCATGACCGGTTGAGTGCCTTTCTAAACAGCTTCACCATTTCATCACCTCACTATCTCATCGAATTATGATTCTCTACAACGTCACCAGCAGCCTCGAGCCCACCGCCGCCGACGAATGGCTCGACTACATGCGCACCACCCACATTCCTGAAGTAATGGACACCGGGTTTTTCATCAAGAGCCAGCTTCTGCGCCTGCTCGACGAGGAAGAAGGCGGCATCACCTACGCCGCCCAATACTACTGCCTCAGCCTGGAGCAGTTGGAAGAGTACCAAGCCATCTGCGCCCCGGCCCTGCGCGCCGACATGGAAAAACACTTCGCCGGCAAGTACGTCTCGTTCCGCACCGTGCTGGAAGTGGTGGAGTAAGTTTGTTTGCTGCCCCCCACGCGGGAACCTCACCCCCGGCCCCGGTTCGCTTGAAGCGCGAAGCCTGCGGAGAGGGGCCGGGGGTGAGGTGACACCGGGCACGAAAACGCCCCGTTTGCTGTTAAATCAGCACTATATGAAAAACATCATTTTCTTCGGCGACAGCCTCACGGCCGGCCACGGCCTGCCAGCCGCCAACAGCTTCCCCAGCCTCCTTCAGCAGCGGCTCGATAACCAACCACTTCTTTATAAAGCCTACAACTACGGCGTGAGCGGCGAAACCAGCGCCGGGGGCCGCCAGCGCCTGTCCGCCGTGCTGGCCCGCCACCCGATTGACGTGTTTATGCTGGCCCTGGGGGCCAACGACGGCATCCGGGGCATTCCGGTCCGCGAAACCACCCAAAACCTGCAGTTCATCATCGACGCCGTGCGGCGGCAGCATCCGGAGGCCCAACTGGTGCTGGCCGGCCTGGAGTTTCCCTTCGACCTCGGCCCGCTCGGCGGCCACCGCCTGGCCCACTACGCCACCGAGTTCAAAGCCCTGTTCCGCACCCTGGCCGATAAAAACACGCTGCCCTTCGTGCCCTTCCTGTTACAAGGCGTGCTGGGAAACCGCGCGCTGAACCTGGCCGACGGCGTGCACCCCAACGCGGCGGGCCAAAAAATCCTGGCTGAAAACGTGTGGCAGGTGTTGGGGCCGCTGTTGCAGCAAGCGGTTGCTCAGTAACAGGAAGTTGCTTAAAGCACGTCCATCATGCAGAGCGCAGCTCTGCATCTTGCCCGCCACCAGTAATCCTTTTAATTGGATTGCGTTGTGCGGTAAAGATGCTTCGCTGCGCTCTACATGACAGACGTACGGGTCGCTCAGCCCCTAAAACCCAAACAGATTTCCCTGCACCGGCTGCGGAATAATGTGCGGCGGCGGCACCACAATCCCGGTAAGCCCCCGGATTTTCTCCAGTAAGTACTGGGCGAAAACCGGCGCGTGGCGCACGTCTTTCTGGTGGATGAAGAAGTAGACCTCGTGCACGCCCTGCGCCACCCAGGCGGCAATGCGCTCGGCCCAGGCGTCGGCGCGCTGGTAGTCGGTGCTGTGCAGGCCGTGGCCGTTGAAGCGGATAAAGACCGTGGGCGTGGTCAGGCGCAGGGGCAGCACGTCGCGCCGGCCGGCCACGTCGGTTATCACCAGCGTTTTGCCCAGGGCTTCGAGGGTGGCGAATACGGCATCGGCCAAAACCGGGTCGGCAAACCAGCGCGGGTGGCGCAGCTCCACAGCCAGCGGCACGGTAGTGGGGAAGTCGACGAGGAAGCGCTCCAGGCGCGGCAAATGCTCGGGGCCGAAGTGCGGCGGCAGCTGCAAAAAGGCCCAGCCCAGGTTCTCGCCCAGCCCTTCGAAGGCCCGCGCCGTGGTCACCACCAGGTCGTCGGCCTGAAACAACTCCCGCTCGTGGCTGATGCTGCGCGGCAGCTTGGGGCAGAACTTAAAGCCCGAAGCCGGCCCCACGGCCTCGCGCCAGCGCCGCACGGTAGTGGCATCCGGGATGCGGTAGTGCGTGGTATTCAGCTCGATGCTATTGAACTGCTGCGCATAGTAGCGCAGGTAGTCGGGCTCCCTGATGCCGGCGGGGAAATACGTACCCAGCCACTCCTTGTTCGTCCAGATGGGGCAGCCGACATAGATGCGGGCCGGCGTGGGCTGCGTGGGCCGGGCGCGGGCCAGCACGCGGGCCGTTTCGGGGTGGTCGGGCGGCAGGCTAAAATCAACATAGCGAAGGTCAGGCAGGCGGCCAAAATCCATGGGGCAAAGGTAGGGTTGGGGCCCGGCGGTGGGCTACTACTCTTACGAAAAAAAACGGACTCGCGCAACCCGGTTCCGAAGGTAGTCGTGGGGGCGATGCCCAAATTTTACACCCGTCGCATAATCTAATTTTCGCACCTACGCAATGCCAAAGGCCTCATTCGGCAAAATATACTTTGAGACAACCTCACGGCTACTTTTAACCCCAACATGAAGATTAATTAAATGCAAAATTTCTGGATAAAGGACAATTTTTAGCCTAATTCGGTTAGTAGAGGTCAGCGTATTTTTAGCATTGCTCAAATGGATAGGTCTATGTTTGTCATGCTCACCACCTGCGAATCGCATGATTTTATTTCGTCGCCTACAAGTACTCGCCCTTTCCAGTTGCTTCTTTTTTCTGCTGACTTTGCTGGGCGCTTCGGCGCATACCGCCCCCGGTACCACCAAAGTAGCTCCCGCCTCTCGCACCGCCACCACGGTGCTGCGCGGCCGGGCCTCCTGGTATGGCAGTTACTTCCAAGGCCGACGCACCACCAGCGGCGAGCGCTACAACCGCTTCAAATATACCTGCGCGCACAAAACCCTGCCCTTCGGCACCCGCCTGCGGGTTACGAATGTGAAGAATGGCAAATCCGTTGTGGTGCGTGTTTCCGACCGCGGCCCCTACCGCCACCAGCGCATCATCGATTTATCCGAGGCTGCCGCTAAGCCCCTGGGCGTGGTTGAATGCGGTGCCGCCACCGTGGTAGCCGAAGTAGTAGCCCCCGAAACGCCCCTCGGCCCCGCTTCCACCCCCGAAAACCTGGCCGCCCTCTTCGCCGCCGACCCCAACCCCGACGCCGCCTTCACCACCTACTCCGTAACCCCGGAAGCCCTCATCAGCCCCGCCGACTCGGTGGCCCGGGTTGGCGCTACGGCAAAGCTCATCGCGGCTTCCACCACCAGCAAGGCCGAGGTCATCACGGCCACCGAATCGGTGAACTGCCCGGCGGGCTTCCTCATTCAGGCCGGCTCTTTTATTGATGCCGCCAATGCCCAGACGGTGCAGGCCCGCATCAAGGCGCTGCTGCCCGAGCTTAAAGTGACCATCTCCCAAGATTTGCTCGATGGCCGCCAGCGCAGCCGCGTGCTCGTGGGCCAGTTTGGCGAGCGCCCCGAGGCCGAAGCCATTCGCCAGCAATTGCTGGTGTGGGGCATCGGTGGGCTGGTGCGCGAAGTCGCACTCCGATAACGATATAAGTAGCCGCATAGCGGCGACAGATTTGTAGCAAACCAATCACAACCGATAAAAGCCGCGTAGCGGCGACAGAAAACCCGCGTGGATTCTGTCGCCGCTACGCGGCTTTTGTCATTATGAATGACCCGCTGGCTACAAACCTGCCGCCGCTACGCGGCTGGTTTTAAGGACAGAACGGCAACATTGTCGTTAATTGGGCTCTGCTTTTACCCTGACACCCAAAACCCGAATGCTCAAAGCGCTACTGACCCTCGCCGCGTGCCTCACCCTCATCTGGGTGCTGAATACCAAACAGGGCAACCTGCCGCCCTTCGGCAAGCTGCTGAGCCCATACCGGGGCTTTTGGCAGAATGGCGAGCGGCCCGAAGACTTTCCGGCCCGGCAGCAGCTGGCTATCGCGGGCCTGCAACAGCCCGTGACGGTGCGCTACGACGACCGCCGCGTGCCCCACATCTTCGCCCAAAACGACCACGACCTGTACCTGGCCCAGGGCTACCTCACGGCCCGCGACCGGCTCTGGCAGATGGATTTTGTGGCGCACGTAGCAGCCGGGCGGCTGGCCGAAATTCTGGGGCCGGAGCGGCTGGAAACGGACCGGTTTTTCCGGCGCATGGGCCTGGGCTTCGGAGCGCAGAAATCGGTGGCCGCCGTGCTGGCCGACCCCGTGACCAGCGTAGTGGCGCGGGCCTATTCCGACGGCATCAACGCCTATATCAACACCCTCACGCCCGCCACTTACCCGTTTGAGTACAAGCTGCTCGACTACGCGCCCGAGCCCTGGGAGCCGCTGAAAAGCGCCCTCATCCTCAAATACATGGCCTTCGACCTCACCGGCCGCTCCGACGACCTGCGCATGAGCAATGCCCTGCGCAAGTACGGCCCGGCGGTGATGCGCGACCTGTTTCCGGACTACCCCACCCGCGAGTCGCCGGTGATTCCGGCGGGTACGACGCTCGACTTTAAGCCCCAGGCCACGCCGCCCGTGCCGCCGGCTTTCGTGGCGGCCGAAGCGCCCTATGCGCCCAATCAGGAGCCTTCGCGCGACCTGGGCTCCAACAACTTTGCGGTGAGCGGGGCACGCTCGGCCACTGGCTTTCCGATGCTGGCCAACGACCCGCACCTGCAGCTCAACCTGCCCAGCATCTGGTACCAGGTGCAGCTGACGGCACCGGGCGTGAACGTGTACGGCGTGTCGATTCCGGGCGCGCCGATGGCCATCATCGGCTTTAATGAGCAGGCGGCCTGGGGCGTAACCAACACCTACGCCGACGTGCTGGACTGGTACCAGGTGCAGTTTCGGGACGCTCACAAGCGCGAGTACTGGCACGGTGGCCGATGGAAGCCCGTGCGCCGCGTGGTGGAGCGCATTAGGGTGCGCGGCCAGCCCGACCGCCTCGATACCGTATTATATACCCACCACGGCCCGGTGGTGTATGACCGCCCCCAGAAGCCCTTCCTAACCTACGTGCCCATCGGCTACGCGGCGCGCTGGACGGCCCACGACGCGGCCAACGAGTTCCGGACGTTTTACCAGCTCAACCGCGCCCACACCTACGCCGACTACACGGCCGCGCTGGCCAGCTACGGCGCGCCGGCCCAGAACTTCGTGTTTGCCGATGCCGGCCAGGACATTGCCATCTGGCCCAACGGCCACCTGCCGCTAAAGTGGCACGAGCAGGGCAAGTACCTGCTCGACGGCCGCGACCCGGCCCAGGACTGGCAGGGCTGGATTCCGGCCGCCCAGAACCCGCACGCCAAGAACCCGGCCCGGGGCTTCGTGTCGTCGGCCAACCAGTCGTCGGTGCGGCCCCAGGACTATCCTTATTATATGAACTGGGATTACGGCTCGTCGGAGCGCGGCCGGCGCATTAACCAACGCCTCGGCCAGATGCCCATAGTCACGGCCGACAGCCTGCGCCTACTCCAGAACGACGTGCTCGGCCTGAATGCCCAGCTGATGCTGCCGCGCATGCTGGCGCTGGCCGGCGCACAAGCTGCCACCACGCCCGAAGGCCAGGCCCTGGCCGCCCTGCGCCGCTGGGACTACCAATACACGGCCGATGCCGTGGGCCCCAGCCTGTTTGAGCTGTGGTACGAAAACCTGGTGAAGCGCCTTTGGGACGATGATTTTCCTTCCGACCCCAAAGGCCCGGCCTACCGCCGCCCCGCCCGCGACCGCACCAACAACCTGATTCTGACCGAAGACAGCAGCCGCTGGATTGATGACCGCCGCACCCGCACCCGCGAAACCCTGCCCCTGCTGGCCCGCCAAAGCCTGCGCTGGGCCGTGGACAGCCTCACCCGCAAATACGGCGCGCAAGGCCCCAAATGGCGCTGGGCCAGCCAGAAAAGCACCGACATCCTGCACCTGCTCAGTCTCCCCGGCTTCGGGCAGATGGATGTGGACTGCGGCGGCGGCTCCGGCATCGTGAACGCCACCACCGAGCGCCAGGGCCCCAGCTGGCGCATGGTGGTGGCCCTGGGCCCCCAGGTACGCGCCTACGGCGTGTACCCCGGCGGCCAGAGCGGCAACCCCGGCTCACCCTTCTACAATAACCTGCTGGAAACCTGGCGCGTGGGCCAGCTCGACGAACTGGTGTTCCTGCGCAACGCGGAGGAGCCGAATGCGCGGGTGGCTACGAGCTGGACGCTGCAGGGAAAGTAATTTGCGCGAAGCTGACCAATCGTCGCCAATTCTTAAGTTTTAACTCTTCAATCTAACGCTGGTGAAACCTACTCTGCTTTCCACCAAAACCCTTGTGTTTCCCGCTTTCTGTTTACTGCTGGGGCTGGCGGCACCCCGGTTTGCCGTAGCTCAGGTCACCCCGACTGCGCCAGCCAGCCCTGAAGTTGAACGGGTTGTGGGAAAAAAATATACATATGTGGAGCAAATGCCGCAATTGCCCGGCGGCGGTGGCAACAAGGCCATTGTGGAAGCGCTTCAGCGGCTGGTACATTACCCCCGGCAGCGGCCCTACGGCAACAGTTGCAGGGCCGGGTATTCGTCAGCTTTCTGGTAACGGAAAGCGGTGAGGTGCGGAACGGCAAGATTGTCAAGGGCATCGGAGGGGGGTGCGATGAGGAAGTGTTGGCCGCCGTACGGCTTCTACCTCGCTTTATCCCCGGCACCCAGCAGGGCAGGCCGGTATCAGTTTCCTTCACGGTACCCGTCACGTTCAATATTCAGGACACCAAATCCGTAGCTGCCGACACGCTGACTCGCATTTACCAACTGGTCGACCAGATGCCGCGCCTCCCGTCCGGGGAGGGTAGCCGCCCCATTGCCCAAGCCATTCAACGGGCGTTGGTGATGCCCGCTGAGGTAGCCAATGATTCTTTGCTCCGCAAGGTATTCGTGGGATTCATCGTCGGCCCCAGCGGGGTGATTCGTGACGTTAAAGTAATCCGGGGGCTGAGCGCCAACTGCAATGCCGCCGCGTTGGCCGCCGTGAAGCAGCTGCCACGCTTCGTAGGAGGCAAGCTAAACGGGCTGCCCGCCTCCGTGAGCATGACCGTGCCCGTGCTGTTTGGCCGGCTGCCGCAAAAACCCTGAATGGGACCTCTACTGGGGTGGCCGCAGATTACGCCCGGCTATAAATTTGCCGCATGAATACCGACCAACTAAAGCGACTGCGCCCCCTGTACCGCCGCCCCTGGCTGTTGGGTGGATTGTTCTTTCTACTCCTTACTATTCTTCCTAGGCTCGCCGCTACCCAGTCCTACGGCCAGTACGCCACCGATACCACGCAGATATTCAACTACGTGGACCAGGTACCCACCCTGCCCGACGGCGGCGGCAACCTGGCCTTGGTAAAGGCCGTGCAGAAGCAGCTTCAGCTGCCGCTGGAAGTGCGCGAAGGCCGCACTGAAGGGCGAGTATTCGTGCGCGTGGTGGTGGGGGTGAGTGGCGTGGGGCGAAAGGCAGCCGTGGTGCAGTCGCTCAGCCCTGCCTGCGATGCCGCCGCGCTGGCCGCCGTGAAGCGCATGCCGCGCCTGCTGCCGGGCCGCTACCAGGGCCAGCCGGTGGCGGTGCTGCTCACGGTGCCGGTGATGTTCCTGTCGCCACGCCACGTATTTACCAGCACGGAAGTCACCCGGCCGGCCCGGTTCCCCGGCGGCGATGTGGCCCTGGAACAATACCTGCAAAAGAACAAAGCTACCCCCGCCGAAGTAAAGCAGCGCGACCTCCAGGGCCGCGTCGCGGTGCGCTTCGTGCTGAAGGCCGATGGCCGCATCGGGGCCAGCGAAGTCATTAACCCCCTCTGCCCCAGCTGCGACGACGAAGCCCTGCGCCTCGTGCGCGGCTTCCCGCGCTGGCAGCCCGCCCTGGGCTACGACGACCAGCCCGTGGCCATGTACCAGGTGGTGAACATCTCGTTCAGCCCGCCCGCGCCGCCCACCGGCCAGGCCGCGCCGGTACCCGAAAACCAGGTGTACAGCCAAGTCGAGCAGATGCCCGTGCTGCCCGGCCGCAACGGCCCCGATGGCCTGCAAGCCGCCCTGCAGGAGCTAATTGAATACCCCGAGCGCGCCAGCAGCGGCGAGGGCCAGGTCAGCTTCGTGGTGGAGCCCGATGGCCGTGTCACGCGCCCGGTCATGCTCAAGCCCATCAATAGCGCCCTGGACGAGGCGGTGTTAGCGGCTGCCCTGCGCCTCCCCCGCTTCGAGCCCGGTCGCCATAACGGCCAGCCGGTCGCCGTGCGCCTGGCCGTACCGGTCCTGATTGACATTCGCTGAGGCGACGCAGCTTACGATATCCCTTAGGCCACCGAAATTGCGGAGGATCAAACCTTCGCCCCGGAGGAGCGGCATATCGGTAGCACAACCCGCTGATTACTGTTTTTAAAGCCCCATCGGGGCGACACCCATCTAATAAATGTCGCCCCGATGGGGCTTTGACGTTCATTTTCACCATTATTACGACCGATATGCCGCCCCTCCGGGGCGAAGGTTTGGTCCTCCGCAACTTCGGCAAGACACAAAAAAGGCGACCTTCCGCAGAAGGCCGCCTTTGGTATATCAGACTGGCAATCCGCTGTTCCACAGCAGAAAGCCAGCTATCAGCTAGTCGTTGCTGGCGCGGTTGATGAGCACCACCGTCACGGCGGCGATGGCGGCAATGCCGAGCACCATCTGCGTGGGCGTGAAGCGCTGAGCAGCTTTGCGCAGAAGCACGCCACCGTTTTTCAGCAGGTCGTCAACGTGCTCGGTTTTGCCTTGAAATACGTGGTAGGCGCTCTCGAAAGTGCGGGCAAGGTCTTCGGGCAGGATGTCTTCGAGTTGTTTTTCGATTTGCGCTTCCATAAAGCTGGTATTGAATAGGGAGAGGTGAAACAGGGCCGTTGCCGCCCCTGACTCGCTGTACGGAAAAGAGCCGGGCCGGGCTGCCTTTTTTCTGGTCGAGAACCAAAACAATCCACAATATCAAAATGCAAATCATTCATTATCAGCAGCATTTACCAAAACACATTACCTGACAATTCCTCGCTTTACTCTATCACCACAATGCGCGAGCCCGTGCGCCGGTCCTCCCGCACCTGGCAGTAGTAAGCGCCTGGCGCCAGGCCGCTCAGGTCCACGGGCAGCAGCTGGGGGCCGCGGGGCAGCACCTGGTCCACGGTGCGGCGCACCTCGCGGCCCAGGGTATCGAGCATCACGATTTGGACGTGGCCACCGGCGCTTTCGTAGGCTACGGTGGTGCGGCCGTCGCGCGTCACTGGATTGGGGTACACCGTGAACTCGGCCACCTCGGCCGCCGCCGTTGTGGCCGTGGCAGCCCCGGGCCGCAATACCGGCACGTAGGTGAAGGGCTGCCCGAAGAGCTGCGTGAGCGTGGCCGGCGTCACCTGGAACCAGTCTTTCAGAATGCTGGTATAGATGCTGCGGAAGTCGAACTGCATGGGAATGTTGTCGTTCACGCCGGCGCTGGTGGGCAGCGTGGGGTTGGCCCCATGCACAATGGGGTTCACCTTAGTGCCAAAAACCAGCAGCGGGGCCGCCGCGCCGTGGTCGGTACCGAAGCCGGAATTGGACCGAATGCGCCGCCCGAATTCCGAGAACGTCATGCCCACCACCCGGTCCTGGATGGCCAGCCGCCGCAGGTCGTCCTGGAAGGCGTTCACGGCCTCCGCAATCTTGCCCAGCAGCGTGGCGTGGGTGCCCACGGTGGTGCTGCCCGTGCTGGGCACTTGCAGCGTGTGCGTATCGAAGCCGCCGAGCTGGCACACGTAGATGCGGGTGCTCAGGCCGCCGGCCACCAACTGGGCCACTATTTTGAGCTGGTCGGCCAGCGAGTTCTGACCGGCCGTGGGGTACAGGGGCGAGAGGTTCTGGGCCCGCCCGGCCGCCGCCTGAATGGCCGTGGTGTACACCTGCGTCTGGCTCACCACCTGCCGAATAAAAGTGAGCTCATGCCCGGCCGGCGTGTTCGGCGCGGCATCAACGCCACCGCTAAGCAGCTGGTAGAAAGACGACGTGCTGGCGATGGCCATGCCCATGTTCACGGTGGGACCCTGCACGCAGTTGCTCACCACCGAGCCAATGCTGATGGCCAGCGGGTCGGGGTTCTGGGTGCTGGGGTAGCCGGTGGGGAAGCCCGCAAACTCGCCGTCGAGGTAGCGGCCGGCCCAGCCCGTGGTCCAGGTCACATTAGACTCGGAGCCCGAGGTCCAGATATCGGTGGCCCGGAAGTGCGAGAAGTTGGGCGTGGGGTAGCCCACGCTCTGCACCACGCCCAGCTTGCCGTTCTGGTACAGGTTCTGGAGCGAGGCCATGGCCGGATGAATGCCGGTGGCCGTGGTGAGCGGCAACACGGCCGTCTGGGGCAGAGCGATGTTGCTGCGCGCCGCCAGCAGGGCCGGGTACTGGTCTAGGGGGATAATCATGTTCAGCCCATCATTACCGCCTTGCAGCTGAATGATGACCAGCACCTTATCCGAAACCGTGGTAGCATTGGTGAGGGCCGCCAGCTGGGCCGAATGCCCGTAGGCCCCAATGGGCAGCCCGCTCAGAAAAGCAGTACCAACCGAGGCCGCAGCCGTAGTCTGTAGAAATTCGCGACGTTTCATGATTAAGCTGCTGGCTAATAGCTGTTAGCTGTTAGCCAGCAGCTTCAATTGACGAATGAGATATTGCGGAAGCTAACAGCCAATAGCTGTCAGCTAACAGCTTAAGAAAGATGGTATTCGGCCAGGCCCATTAGGGCGCGCAGCATGGCTTGCAGTTTGGTGGTCACAGCGGCTTTTTTAGCCGTGTTGGTGGGCGCGGCCAGGTACTGCTGCCACTCCACGGTCCACTCAAAATCGGGCAGGCCAGGCAGCAGCGCGGTTTTCAGGAAGGCAGTCTGGTTGGTAGTGAGGGCGATGGGCAGCATCAGCTTCACATACTCGTCAATCAGCAGGTTGCAGTCTGAGGCCGTGGCGGCCGGGAACGATTGCGTGAGCGCCAGCACGTCAATCGCAATTTTGACCCCGCTGCGCGTATAGCCCGAGCCAATGAACAGGTCCGTAACCTGGTTGCGGCGCGGCAGCGTCACGGCGTTTATCCAGAGTTCGTGGTACTGCGGCGTCTGGTAGTAGGCGGCCCAGCCGGCTACGTTGGGCGGGTCGCCCAGCGTTTGCTGCTGCACAAAGGTCAGACCGTTGAGGTAGTTCCACATGCCGTACTGCACGGCCACGTTGGTAGCGGGCGGAAACGCCACCTGCATCTGCCGGCACAGCCCCACCGTGAAATCGAGCGGGCTTTTGATGAGGCAGCCCATATTCAGGGCATCGAAGAAATGCTCGGAGCTGAACAGCGCCCGCAGCACCGGCACGACATCGAAGCCATTGTTAATGAGGATGGTAGCCAGCGGCCGAATAACATCCGTTTCCACCTGCGTATCAATCAGATAGTACACAAACCAGCGGTACAGCTTGCGCACGATAAACCGCGCCGTTTCCACCTGCTGAAAAATCAGGTTGATAAGCGCCTGGTATTCGGTGTTGCCGCTGGCCACAATGCTGGCATTGCCAAAGGCCGAGGAAAACACCTTGGTCGTGGTATCGTGGCGGCTGGCCGTGTAGTAGCTGCCCACGGGCACGGTAGCCAGGTCGCGCCAGCCGGTGAGGACTTTGGCGGCGGCCTGCACGTCGGCCTCGGTGTAGTTGGTGTAGTTGCCCGGCCCGATGAGCGGCCCCTTGCCTACCGTGAACAGCTCCAGCAGCTCGCGGCCGTAGTTCTCGTTGGGCGCACCCACTACGCTCTGGTTGCCATTGAGGTAGCGCAGCATGGCGGGCGTCACGGTCACGTCCTTGGCCAGCTGCTTCACGTTGCCGAGGGCGTGCTCGCGCAGCAGGCGCACGTATTCGTAGCCCATACGGGCATCGTTAATGTTGCTGATTTCCACCACAAAATGGTTGTGCCAGAACAGCGTCATCTTCTCCGCCAGCGTGGTGCCCTGGCCCAGCACCTGCCCCAGCCACCAGTCGCGCAGCGAAGTGCGGCGCACGCCCTCAAAGTTCTGGTCGAACACCTGCGCCGTCCAGGTCTGCCCAATGGGCACGCTGGTATCGGTGGCCGACACGTTCACGGGCGGGTCGGGGGCGGTGGCGGGGGCCGTGAGCAGGCCATTGAGCACCGCCGTGAGGCTGGAGCCGGCCGCCGCCAGAATCTCCGGCCGGGTGGGGCCAAACAGGCAGCGGCGCAGCAGGTGCGCGGCCTGCTCGTAGCCCCAGGGGCCGGCGTAGGGCGTGAGCGTGCTGGTGGTGCGGGCCAGGCCGGTGGGCAACTCCTTATTAGCGTAGCGGCTCACGGTTTCAGGCGGGTCCTGCTGGGCCAGGTCGGCCGCAGGGCCGGCCAGCGGCGCGGGCCGCCCGGCCACAGCCGCCACCGGGGTATTAATTACGGCCGCGTTTCGTTGGAGGAAATGTCGACGGTTCATAAATAAGCGCGAAAAATGAGGCCAGAAACGTTGCTACAAGGCACCGTTCAGCCGCCGAATACGACGGCATTAACCGGCTGTTTAGCAAAGACTACAGTCTTCGCCTCGGGTTTAATGCAAGTATGGGTTTCTTTTAATGGGCATCGCATGAAGCGGTGGCCGTTTCAGCCGCCTCCTGGCCCGGGTTGCCAGCTCCGGGCGGCCACAAAAAAAGCGCCCAACCACAAGGGTCAGGCGCTCTGTCTGGCGCTTTGGCAGGCGCGAATTTCCTATTCGGTGGCGGAAGCCAGGGCCGTGGCGGCTTCTTCCAGCGCGGCAGCATCGGCGGCTACGACGGCGGGCACGCGGCCGGCGGCGTAGAAATTACGGTGGTAATAGGGCTGGTTCAGCGAGCTCACCATTACGCCGCCATTGCAGGCCGAGTGGGCAAATTTGCCGTCTTTCAGGTAAATACCAACGTGATAAATCGGACCCTTGCCCCGGCGGAAAAACACCAGGTCGCCGGTTTCCATCTCGCTCTTGGCCACACGCTTGGTGTTGCTAAACATAGCGCGCGACGAGTGAATGAGGTTGATGCCATATACTTCGTGGAATACGCGGGTTACAAAACCCGAGCAGTCGGTGCCCTTGCGCGAATTGCTGCCGTAGCTGTAAGGCGTGCCAATCCAGTCGGTTACCATGCGCAGCAAGTCCTTGTTTTCGTCGAAGGCCAGGTGCAGGCCCAGGGTTTGGGCGTAGTAGTGGTAGGTGAGCGAGTCGCGGGAGGCGGCCAGCTCGGCGGCAGTGGGCCTGGTGGCCGGTGGGTTGCCAAAGTCGCGGGGCTCGGTGGCGGGCTTTCCTATCGTCAGGGCCGGAAGCAGCGAAGCTTCGGCCACGACCGGTGCCAAGGAGGCACGGGCCATAACCGAAGCTTCGGGGGCGCGTTCAAAGAAGAAGGAGAGGGCCAGCGAGGTAGCGGCGAGGCAATACAGGAGGCTGTGTTTCATTGTCCGTCGTTAGGATTGGGGGCAAAAAACCGGATTCCAAGGTGAGGGCGGAAGAGCCGGAGTAGTAGCTTTCTTAGGCGATAGGCAAGGCTGACTGCAGCCAAGTGAAGATGTGATGAAAAACAGTTGTACCCGATAATTTCTATTGTTCGTAGAACAGGTCACAGGGTAAAGCTAGGTTAAACTTTTCGTAAGTCCGGCACTTTTTCTTTAAAAAGGGCAAAAATACTTTACAAAAGATAATTTTATCAACAAATATTAACCTTATAGCTTGCAACCAAGCTCCTCTTTACTTCGTATCTGCGCGGTCAAAATATTCATATATCCTACTTCATGCAAAAACTCCGGACCTGGACCAATTCTCCCCTCGCTTTCATTGCTCGTCGCGTGCTAAAAGCCCGGCGCGTGGCCATGGTGGTGGGCCAAACCGTGCACCTGAGCGGAGCCTCCCGCGAGGAATTCTTAGCCGATGCCGAGTGGGTGGCCCACGAGGCCGTGCACCTGCGCCAGTACCAAGAGCACGGCCTGCTTCCCTTCCTCTGGAAATACCTCATCGAGTCGGCCCGCGTGGGCTACTACCACAACAAGTTTGAAGTGGAAGCCCGCGAGGAAGCCCGCCGCGTGGTGCTGGCCGACCCCGCCCACGTACTACGCCCCCTGCCGCGCCACGCGCAGCCCTGATTTGGGGGGGGGTTAAGAACCGCGAAAGCCAAAATAAAGTCGGCGAATTGCAACTAACCGGTAGCTGATTACGAATAAATCTAACGCCTGGGGTACTGCGGTGTCCGGCTTTGCTTTTTTCTCTCCACCCCCCTTTCCGTCTCAGTATCATGGATAACCAGAAAGACCAGCTCGGAACTTCGAACCCGACCAACGCCGAGCGCAACGCCGAGCGCAACGCCCAATCTTCGGCCACCACGCCGGATACTGCCAGCGGCGCTTCGGCCGCTTCGCGCAAATCGACCCCCACGCCCAGCGCCCAAAGCTCCTCTCCTACTCCCGACGCGCAGAACCAAACCACAGCCAACGCCGGCGATAACCGCCAGGGCGAAGGCCAGCAAACCAACGACCAGGCCGGCTCCCTGGTTGATACGGCCCTGAACAGCGGCAAAAAGTGGATTGAGGATTCCGGCGTGCTCAACAGCGTGAACCAGTTGCCGCAGTCGCTCAAGGACTTCGGCACCCGCGCCCTCGATAAAGTCAACGGCCTCAGCACGACCCAGAAAGTAGTGGGCGGCGCTATTCTGGCCGGTGGCGTTGCCTGGCTGGCTACCCGCAAGAGCAAGTCCGGCAGCAGCGAAAGCAGCTCCTATAACTATGGCCGCCAGCGCGATGCCGGCTACGGCCGCCGCAGCTACGGCTACCAGGCCCCCGACGCGAGTACCAGCCGCCCGGCCGCCGGCACCACTGGCCGCTCCGATAGCGGCTCGGTCTATGCCAACGGTGGCAGCCGCTTCGGTAGCAGCAGCACTGGCTCCAGCACCGATGCCAGCGCCCCCAAGTCGTCCGGCAACACCGGCATCCACTCGGGTAGCGGCCGCAGCGAGAGCAGCCCCAGCGCCTCGGCCCACACCGACCACGGCGCGCAGGCTTCTGAACACCGCTCCCACTCGAAAGACGACGGTTTCCGTAGCATCGAATAGCCCTGTGATTTTCTAAACAAAAAGCCCCGCTTCTCATCGAATCTTGTCCTTACCCAAATCTTTTTCTAACTTCCCCGAGGTAACGCAGAGGACCTTTTTTGCTGGCTGACCCCGCTTGAAAAGCGGCAAACCAACTAGGCAACCGCGCAAAAACGCCCTTCTAGCCACATGGCCGGAAGGGCGTTTGAGTTTTGGGTAAGGACAAGCCTTCTCATCGAAGCGGGGCTTTTTGCTTTCTTCATTTCTTGGATAGTCAGGCCGATTGATGCGTGGTCCTGCGCCACGACGGCACCAGCGCCCTGCCGGGACCGAACGAACGCCGCCCCTCTAGCTAACTTTTTCCCTGCAATGTCTTAATGTGCCTGCTTTTCGTGAGATATGGTGCCAGTAAACTGACCTCATAGGGCGAGGAGGAAGCGTTTTAAAACAGTTGCTTTTATAGTTTTACAAAATAAAGCTTGTGCGGAATAATGCGTTAGATTGATGCGCGAGATTCAGCAGTGGCCGAAAAGCATCCCAAGACGCATTGTTGCAAATTGTCTGTTTGTGCATATAAGCATTTTTCCCGCATTAACATTAATAGCTCAAAAGCACCAGTCACATTCAAGTGTATTGTGTCCTTTTTTGAGGCTGCTAGGAGTGTGCTTTGATTCACTGCAAGCCCAAGCTATTCCCGGTAACGCTCCTGCCCCCTGTTTGCCTTTGCCTTATTGCACTAGAAGGTAAATACGCCCTTTCGTAAAGTCCTTTTTTTGGGACGCTTTTGCAGCCATAATGTGCCACTATTGCGCCTGAAGTCATAATGCCACTACGGAAAAGCTGAATTTAAAAGTCCGTTACTGCTACATTTTATAATCCAATCTCATTATCAACTCCTCTATCTTTATTCAAATCATCTAACTCTTAATCCATCAGCTATGAAAGTCGCTTTGTATTGTCTGGTTTCGTTGCTGCTCCTTGCCAGCAGCTGCAAGAAAGATACCCGGCAGCTGACCTGCCGGCGGCCACCCACACAGGGGCCAATACCGCCGGTTGCTACATCAACGGGCAGCCCTTTGTGGCCACGGGGTACGGAAGCGGGCTGGGAAAAGTGCAGGGCATCGGCGGGGGGTTCGCGTACGATAGCGCCTACTACCTGCGGCTGAATGGGAAGTTTGGCAATCGGGAAGGAAGCTTACAGATTTTTCTGAATAGCGTCCCGGATTATAAGAAACAACTTTTGATTAGCGCATACGCCCTCAATCAAACAACTCCCATTTTGCCCGCTGCTGCTTTAGACCAATGTTCTAATTACGCAGTGTTTCTCCCCAATGACAATCCGAGGGAGGCATATATCACTGATGTGCAACACACTGGCACCGTTCGCCTCACCTATGTGGACTTAACCAACGTGAGTGTAAAGCGCATTGCGGCTGGCACTTTTGAGTTTACTGCGGTCAGTAACCTTGACCCCAGTAAAACCATCCAGGTTACGGATGGGCGCTTTGACCGCCAGCAGCCATAAAAGGCGGTCACCAACTTTTTTCACTTTTCCCGTTTAGCCCATGAAACACTTCTTCATGCTGGGCTTGGCGTTGGCAGGGATTAAAAAAATGCCCACCTCCTATACTAATACAGGAAGCGGGCAAACTGACATTCCATGAAGCTTTGACGGCTAAATATTCATGGCCGACTCGCGGCGGCGCATCTTGCCGGCCGGAATGCCGAACATCATCTTGAAGCGGCGGCAGAAATAGGCGGTGTCCTTATAGCCCACTTCCTTGCCGATGTCGCGGATGCTTTTCTTTGTCGTACGCAGCAGGAACACGGCGCGCTCCATGCGCTGGTATTCGATGTAATCCTGCGGGTTGATGTTGGTCAGCATCTTGAAATACTGGCCCACATAGTCCTCGCTCACGTTGGCTACGCCGCTCAGCACCTTGTTGGAGAGGTCGCCGCCCAGGTTCTCCTTGATGTAGTTGAACAGGTCAATCAGGCGGGGGTCTTTGAAGTAGGTGCTGTTGGTGGCCAACTGCTCCACAAACATGTTGTTGCGCAGCACGTAGCGCACCACTTCCACCACAATGTTCTCGGTGTAAATGTTGATGAGGCGCTCGCGGCCGGGCAGGTCCTGCATGCTCTCTTCCACCACCTTAATCACCAAGTTGGCCAGCTTGGCCTGGCCCGAGATGAGGAAAGCCGGCACGTCGAGCGAGGCGAAGAAGTTCACCGAGTCGAACACCTTCGCTTCGAAGCTCACAAAGCTGTGGCTTTCTTCGGCGTCGCCGATGAGGTCGAGGCTGTCGTTGGAATGAAAGAACTTGTCCTTGTTCGAAATCAGGTCATCGTTGGTAATGACGCGGTTTTTGGTATCCTCGCCGTAGCTCACGCGGGTGGGCCGGCCGCCGGGGATGAACAGCATTTCGCCTTCCTCTACCACCATCGTTTCTTCGCCAAACGTGAGGAGGCCTTTGTGGAGCAGAATCAGGTTGTTGCCGACGTCGTAGGAATTGCGCACGGTGAAGGGCTGGTGCAGCACCAAGTTTTTGGCCTTGATGTAGCGAACGCCCAACGACTCGATGACTTTATTGTAATCTTCCATAATTCAGGTGGCCCGAGAGGACCTTGAGGGATGCGGGTGGGGTAACTGGGTGGCTACCGCAATGCAATATAACAGCTTGAAATTCACAAAAACTAAAAACCCAGCCAAATAGTGGCTGGGTTTTGTGCAATGAATCTGAATTTTAGGCAATTCCCCGCTTACTTGAGAATATCCCGCGAAATCACAATTTTCTGAATTTCCGAAGTTCCCTCGTAAATCTGGGTAATCTTGGCGTCGCGCATGAAGCGCTCGACGTGGTATTCCTTCACAAAGCCGTAGCCACCATGAATCTGGACAGCCTCTACGGCCGAGTCCATGGCTACTTTGGAGGCGAAGAGCTTGGCCATGGCCCCCGACTTGCCATAGTCGGCGTGGTTGTCCTTGTCGGCGGCGGCTTGCAGGCAGAGCAGGCGGGCCGCGTCTACGTTGGTCGCCATGTCGGCCAGCTTAAACTGAATGGCCTGGTGCTGCGAAATCGGCACGCCAAAGGCCTTGCGCTCCTTGGCGTATTTCAGGCTGAGCTCCAGCGAGCCGGAGGCAATGCCCAGCGCCTGCGCCGCAATGCCGATGCGGCCACCGGCCAGCACCTGCATGGCAAACTTGAAGCCGAAGCCGTCGGCCCCGATACGGTTTTCCTTGGGCACCTTCACGTCGGTGAACATGAGCGAGCAGGTGTCGGAGCCGCGGATGCCGAGCTTGTTCTCCTTAGGGCCCTGGATGAAGCCGGGCATGTCCTTGTCCACGATGAGCACGTTGATGCCACGCGACTTCAGCTCGGGGTTAGTTTGGGCGATAACGAGGTACACCGAGGCGGTGGTGCCGTTGGTAATCCAGTTTTTGGTACCGTTGAGGAGGTAATGGTCGCCCATGTCCTCGGCAGTGGTGCGCTGGCTGGTGGCGTCGGAGCCGGCTTCGGGCTCGCTCAGGGCAAAGGCCCCGATAATTTCGCCCGAGCATAGGCGGGGCAAGTATTTCTGCTTCTGCTCTTCGGTTCCGTACTGCTCCAGGCCCCAGCACACCAGCGAGTTGTTCACGCTCATGATAACCGAGCACGAAGCATCAACCTTGCTAATTTCCTCCATCGCCAGCACGTAGCTCACGGTGTCGAGGCCGGAGCCGCCGTACTCGGGGCTCACCATCATGCCCATGAAACCCAGCTCGCCCATCTTTTTGATTTGCGCGGCGGGGAATTTCTGGTGCTCGTCGCGCTCGATTACACCGGCCCAAAGCTCGCTCTGGGCAAAGTCGCGGGCAGCGTCGCGCACGGCCAGCTGCTCTTCATTGAGTTGGTAAATATTGGAGGATGTGGCGGTTTGCATGGACGGGGTGGGAATAATTAATTTAACGGTACAAAAGTACGGCCTTGGGGCACGATGGACAAGGTGAACGGTTGCCCTCAGCTCCCCTAACAGCCGTTAGCCAACAAAAGATTGTGGCCTTTCTGCCTAAACAACCTTCTGGAGCGACCCGGAGTCTTTGCACGACTTTTACCCGGATATGACCATTCGCATCCTCAGCCGCTACGCGCTGGCTCTATTAGACTTGTTGCGAAGTGAGTGAAGTGCGGAATTTTCGACAAACTGTACTTAAATTTAGAACATGAACTTTTCCGTAAAAAACCTCACTACTTCGCGTAAATGGCGTGCTGCCACGGGACTCACGGCGGAGCGTTTTGCGCAGCTTTTGGCGCATTTTAAGCAGGCGTATTTTCGGTTGAATGGAACAGATATGATTGAACGTGGGGCTTTTGCGCCGTATGAAGTAGCCCTTAAAACAGAAGAAGAATTACTGCTTTTCACCCTATTCAGCTTCAAAGCAAACTTGACGTATGATTTGTTGGGATTGGTCAGTGGGATGGACGGTTCCAACGCGAAACGCAACCAGGAATTAGGCATTACGGTGCTCCAAGAAGCGCTGGAGCAAACCGGGCATGCGCCAAAGCGGGAATTTACGACAGTGGCCGAATTTGAAGCCTATTTTCAGGAACACGAGACGTTATTGGTCGATGGAACGGAGCAACGCAAGCAACGACCAGGAAATAAAGAGATGCAAAAAGACTACTATAGCGGTAAAAAAAAATGCACGCCGTAAAAGAGATAGTTATTTCAACGACCATCCGCTGGATTGGTTTTATCAGCCGTTGTTACGGCGGAAGACACCACGACTACAGTGTGCTAAAAAGCATTTTACCAGTTGATAAAGAGTGGTTTAAAAAGTTCAAGGTGCGGTTGGACCTGGGGTTTTTGGGCTTCGCGAAAGACTACGTTTGCCGGAAAGTTTTTATTCCTATCAAAAAGCCGAAAGGGAAAGAACTCACCGATGAACAACGAGAAATAAATACAAAACAAGCAAGTGAACGAATTACCGTAGAGCATAGCATTGGCGGATTGAAACGTTATCGAATTTTGGAAGACCGATTACGTTTGCATAATTTGAACCTGTACAATGACGTGCTGGGAGTGTGTGCGGGCTTGTGGAATTTCAGCTTAAATCTGTGATTAATAGCTCGCAACAAGTCTATTATTCACGCTGGCCGGCATCTGGCATTTTGTGCACCCGGCCACTTACCTGGCCATTATGCCGCCCATGCTGCCAGTCCCACTGGCCCTGGTGTACCTGAGTGGCTTTTTTGAAATGCTGGGCGGCCTGGGGCTGCTGCCGGCCCGGACCAGGCGGCTGGCCGGCGGGGGCCTGCTGGCGCTGCTGGTGGCCGTGTTTCCGGCCAATGTGCACATGGCCCTGATTCATGAGCAGCTGCACATTCCTGGCTGGCTAGCCTGGGGCCGCCTGCCCTTGCAGTTGCCGCTACTGTGGTGGGTGTGGCGGGTAATGCGCCAGCGGTAGTACCAGCCTGTATTGCGGGCGCATTTTCTACCATTACCAGATGCCAACAAACGCCAAGAATTTCCTTCCGGTCCTCACGGTACTGTTACTGGCTACCTGCCCGCAAGCCAACGCCCAGAACACCCCGGCCGCGCCGCAACCACCCACACCTGTACAGCCGGCGGCCCTCAACCTGAACTCCTTCGCGGCAGCCAATAATTCGCTCCTGCACCGTGTGGCACGCACGCGGAGCCAGGCCGAAGCCCGTGTTTCTTCCTTTAAAGCCACGCAGGGCTCCTTTGGCGGGCTCCACCGCAAGGTGCGGATATGCTGGCACACCCAAAGGCATGGTCAATGCCGTGGGTGTTCAAACCAGTTCGGGCGTAGTAAAGGAGCAGACCATCAAGCAACGCTACGGCATCGAGCTGGAGAAAGTAGTGTACCACGATGCCAAAGGCCGTAAGGTGCTCACCGAGCGCTACGAAGGGCACCAACTGACCCGGCTTGAGCTGTTCGAGTACAATGAGTCATTTAACGCCCCGGTGAGCAGCGGGCTGCTCGTGCGCGGCGATTATCTGCGCTACATTTTCTCGTCGGTTTCGCTGGTCTATAAAGGGGGGCAGCAAACGAGCTACTTCTTCCGCCCCCGCCCGGCCGGCGAGTAGCAGCAGTTCATCGTCCGGATGGTCCTCCGCGCCCGCCCGACAGGCCGGGCTGCTCGGCTATGCTCTTTGGTTTTTCAATGAAAAACAACGCATTAGCTCGTTTTTCGGCGGCTTTTTTCCCTTCGAAAATACCCTGCCATAATCCCCTGGGGGCTAGTGGCTTATTGGGCCGTTTGCAAGCATTAGAATGTCACTATATCTTACCAATTTAGCATTAAATTTGCATTTTTGATATATTTTTCGTACATTTGTATCAGATATAAACAATTTTTCACCTAATCAATCATAATGCAATATCAAATCAATGAGATTACGAGTATCCCCAACGCCCAGATAAAAAAGCTGAAAGAGCAGGGCATTACCACCGCCGATGCGCTACTAAGCGCAGGCCGCACGCCCGCCGCTCGCCGTGCCCTGGCCAAGGCCACCGGCATCCAGGAAATCAATCTATTTAAGTGGGTCAACTACGCCGACCTTTCCCGCGTCGACGGCCTGGACCCCGAGCTGACCGGCTTGCTCGAGGAAGTCGGCATTACCACCCTGCTGGACCTGCGCGGCCGTTCGCCGTTTAGCCTGCACAGCAAGCTGGTGTCCACCAACCACGAGCATCACATCGTGAACATGGTGCCCGACATGATGAAGGTGGTCGACATGGTAAACAACGCCAAAGCCATGGAGCCGGAAGTAGCTTACCGCTAATCCTTTCCGTTTGCAAAAAGCTGCCAGCTGCCTTGTTCGCAAGGCAGCTTTTTTGTGTTTGAAACGACCCGGCCGACACCTCACCCCCAGCCCCTCTCCACAGGAGAGGGAAGCCAGATGATTGTGCCGCATTACCGGCGACCTGTACCCGTGAGACGAAGCAAGGTATTCACTCGTGCAGCAAACCTACTCCCAGCGCACGTCCAGCAGGCGCATCTGCACGCTGCGCTGGCCCCGGTACTCGTTCAGCTCCACGGTATAGCAGGCGCTGAAGGGCCGGCCCTGCTCAATCTCGGGCAGGTAATCGGCCAGGCCAAAGCCGATGGCGTCCACGGCCGGGCCCTGCACATCGGCCAGGGCCAGGCGCAGCTTGAGGTGGCCCTGGCCCACCACGCGGGCGCTGTGCGGCACGGCCACCAGCCGTTGCGAGGCAAATACCGGGTTGGGGTTGCCGGGCCCGAAAGGCTCCATGCGGCGCAGCTCACCAAAAAACTCTTCGGTGATGCGGCTCAGGGGCAGCACGGCGGCTATTTCCACGGGCCGCACCAGGTGTTCGGTGGTCAGCGTATCGGCCACTACCTGCTCGAACTGGCGCTGGAAGGCGGGCACGTTCTCCACCTTCAGGGTGAGGCCGGCGGCGGCGCGGTGCCCGCCAAACTGGTCGAGCAGCGCCGAGCAGGATTCCAGCGCCTCGTGCACATCGAACCCCGCCACGGAGCGGGCCGAGCCGGTGGCCTTGCCATCGCGCTGCGTGAGAATGACGGTGGGGCGGTAGTATTGGTCCAGGCAGCGCGAGGCCACGATGCCGAGCACGCCCTGGTGCCAGTCGGCCTTGTAGAGCACGGTGGCGCGGGCGTTTTGCAGCGTGGGGTCGCTGGCAATCATATCCAGTGCCTCCTGGGTGGTGTGCTGGTCGGAGCCGCGCCGCTGCTGGTTCATCTGGTCCACCACTTCGGCGGTGTAGCGGGCTTCCTGCTGGTCGGGGGCCAGCAGCATGGCCACGGCGCGGCGGGCATCGCCCATGCGCCCAGCGGCGTTGATGCGCGGCGCGAAGCCGAATATCAGGCTGCTGATGCCCAGCGGGCCTTCGCGCAGGGTGGCCAGCTCGCGCAGGGCGGCCAGGCCGGGGCGCAGCAAGTGGGCATCTTCGTTGAAGCGCCGCAGGCCGTAGGAGGCTAGAATGCGGTTTTCGCCGGTGATGGGCACGATGTCGGCAGCAATGCTCACCGTTACCAAATCCAGCAAGTCGTGCAGGGGGGCCTGGGGCAGGCCCAGGTGCTCGCCCAGCGCCTGCATCAGCTTGAAGCCCACGCCGCAGCCCGACAGCTCTTTATAGGGGTACTCGCAGTCGGCCCGCTTGGGGTCGAGCACGGCCACGGCAGCCGGCAGTTCCTCACCGGGCAGGTGGTGGTCGCAGATGATGAAATCGACGCCCCGGCTGCTGGCGTAGGCCACCTGCTCCACGGCTTTAATGCCGCAATCGAGCGCGATGATGAGGGCAAAGCCGTTATCGGCGGCCGTGTCAATGGCTTTGTGCGAGATGCCGTAGCCCTCGGTATAGCGGTCGGGGATGTAGTCGCGCAGCCGCTCCACGCCGAATAGCGGCGTGAGGTAGCTCATCACCGTGGCCACCGACGTGATGCCGTCCACGTCGTAGTCGCCCAGCACCAGCACTTTCTCGCCGGCTTGCAGGGCGTAAGCCAGGCGGGCCACGGCGCGGTCCATGTCGCGCATCAGCAGCGGGTTGGGCAGCTGGCGCAGGTCGGGGTGGAAGAAGGCGGCGGCGGCTTCGGGCGTGGCAATGCCGCGCTGCACCAGCAGGGCGGCTATCTCGGGGGCAATGAAGAGGGCCTGGGTGAGGCTATGGACCTGGGCAGGGTCGGGGTCGGGGATATAATTCCAGCGTTTACTAGCGGATACGGGCATCGGATACTTCGTCAAAATGGGTCCAAAAGTACGACCAAACCCCTCCCCCGCGCCGGCGGCCGTACCTTCGCGCTTCGTTTTGCCAGCCCCGCGCACCATGAAAGAGCTCCGAGATTTCTACCGCCAATACCGCCAATACATCGGAACCGATGTGCTGATGTACGGGGTGTTTATCCTGGCCCTGGCACTGATGTTCGTGTTTTTTAGGTAGGGCGCAACGGCAAGTAGAACGTCATGCTGAGCGCAGTCGAAGCATCTCTACTGTGAGAGTAAATCAATTACTTCCCCGGTAGAGATGCTTCGACTGCGCTCAGCATGACGTTCTGTTGCTTCCCTCCTACTGCACGCCATCGCCGCGCAGCTTGCGGAAGCGCTTGCGGGCTTCAGCCACATAGATGCTACCGGGAAACCTGGCAATCAACTGGTTGTAGAACTCCTGGGCTTTGCCCTTATCCTTCACGTCTTCTTCCTGAATGCGGGCCAGCAGATATAGTGCGTCGTCGCTCAACACGTCGGTTTGGGGATTGGCGGTGATGCGTTCCAGCGTGGCAATGGCGCCGGGGAAGTCGCCGGTGCGGCGCTGGAGCTGCGCTTTCAGGTAGTACGTATCGTCGGCCAGCGAATGGCCGGGGAAGCGTTCCAGCAGCGCATCCAGTCCTTTAATGGCCTCCGGAATCTTGTTCTGGAACACCAGCTGCTCTACGGCGGCGTAGGCTTTCAGGCCAAGACCCAGCGTGTCCTCCACGGTGTTGTCCTGAATCAGCAGCGAGAGCTGCATGGCGTCGTTGGCGATTTCGCGGGTGGTGGCTTCTTTTAGGATGTCGAGGTGGCTTTGGGCCAGCTTGAAATCACCAGCATAATAGCTCAGGCGGGCGTTGCGCAATTTGGCTTCGTAGCCCAACGGCGAGTCTTTATGCGATTTTTCAACCTGCGAGTAGAGCAGCGTGGCCTCCCAGGGCTCGCCTTTCAAAATGTAGAGGTCGCCCAGCGTGATTTTGGCTTCGTCTACTACCTCGTCGCTGGCGCGGGGCATGTCGATTACCTGCTGGAGCAGCGTCATGGCCTTGGCGCGGTCATTCAGCTGAAAAGCGTAGAGATTGGCCAGGTTGCGGATGATGGGGGCGGTATCGGGCGTGCGGCCCAGCTCGGTGAGCAGCTGCTCGTATTCGGTGACCAGGGCGCGTACTTTGGCTTGGTCTACGGGGTAGGTTTCGCGCACCTGGGCTTCGCGGGCTTGCAGCAGGCGCTGCCGGGCCCCGTTGTAGTACGGGCCGTTGCGGTACTCTTTCACCACGTAGGCAAAGCCTTCGATGGCCGTTTCATAGTCCTTGTTCTGCTGCGCGATGGCGGCCAGCTCCAGCACCCGCACGCCCTCGCTGCGGCTGCGGCGGTCCAGGGCGCGGGCCTGCACCAGCGCCCCACCAAAGTCTCGGCGCTGCACCTGCAGCCACAGCAGCAGCTCGCTGTAAGCCGACTGGTCGGGGTGCTCCTGGATGGCGGTAATCAGCTGTTTTTCCAGCGCGTCGAAGTCTTTTTCCTCGTGCAGCGCATTTTGCAGCATGTTGCGCACGTAGGGCAGTTGCCGGTCGTCCTGGGCTATCAGGCGCAGGGTTTCGGCCAGCACTTTGGGCTGGTCGCCCGCCTGAGTGTAAAGCTGGATGAGCTGCGGGGCGTACTCGGTGTCGTTTTTGGCCAGGGCGCGGCCGCGCAGGTAGGTGCGCTCGGTCCATTCGGGCAGCTCGCGGCGGCTGAATTCGGTGGCTACCGGCTGCACCTGCGTGGGCGCGAGCTGGCTCAGCACTTTCTGCCACTGCTTTTCGGCGGCTGGCTTATCCCCGGCCGCCTGATAGGCGCCGCCCAGCGCCACGCCCAGCGTGGCATCCTCGGGGCGCAGCTTAATGGCTTTTTTGGCCAGCTTCTCGGCATCCTTATAGCGCTTCAACGCCTGCAGCGACGCGATGTAGACCGGGAAGGTGGCCAGGCTGGTTTGCTCTTCCAGCGGCAGCTTTTCAAACAGAAAAACTACTTTCTCATGCTCGCCCCGGCGGGCGTAGTCCTGGGCCAGGGCGGTATTGCTCACGGGGGCCCAGCCTTTGGAGGGCTGCGCGTGCGCGGGCAAAGTCAGCAGGAGTGCAGCAGCGACGAGGAAGGAAGACGAGCGCATAGATTCAAAAGTCAATTCACGAAGCAATAGTGGGCCGGCAAAGCACCGCCAGCGGCCAGCGGCCAGCGGCCAGCGGCCAGCGGCCAGCTCCAAAACGCCGGACCACGGCCGCTTCGTTCAAAGTCGAAGCACCGGCCCGGCCCCGAAAAACGCTTGCCCGAAAAACGAAAAAGGGCCGCCCCCGAAGGTACGGCCCTTTTCAAACGCGCGGATTGACGACCTAGAAAAACTTCGTGCGGTTGTCTTTCACGTTGGCGTGGGCCTTCACGGCCTCGTAAATCTTGCCGTCCTGCTGCTGGGCGCGCTGCTGCGCCAGCTGCTGCTGCACGGCCTTCAGGTTGGTGTTGGCCACCTGCGGCTCGGACACGCTCACGGGCTCAATCACCAGCACGCCTTGCTCGCCCTGAATTGGGGCCGACTTCTGGCCGGGCTTCAGCGCGTAGGCTTTGCCCACGGCCAGCGGCTCGAAGCCGATGTTGGCAATGCTGCCCTGACCCAGAATCACATTGTCAGCGGTGCCTACCTGGGCGGTGGGGCCGTATTTGGTGGCCATTTCTTCCAGGCTGCCGGTCTTGGGCAGCTTAGCCATGATTTGCTGGGCTTTCTCCTCGTTGCGCACCATGGCCGACAGTTCGGGCTTCAGGTTGGCAATGGTAGCCGTGCCTTTGGCGCGCTCGTCGGTGAGGGCAGCAATGACGTACTGGTCACCCATTTCGTACACTTCCGAGATGTCGCCCACCTTGGTTTCTGAGCCGTTCGGGCTGAAGCCGAAGGCCCAGCGCACCAGCTCGCGGGCGTTCTGCAGGTTGTTTACACTGCGGGCGCCACGGTCCAGGTTTTTGGCTTCCTGCTTTTGCAGGGTCTTGTCTTTGGTGGTCAGGGCGCGGAAGCTGGCCAGGTCGGTAGCCTCGCCTTTCAGCTCCTGCGCCTTGGCGTAGGCGGCTTCGCGGGTAGCGTCACTCGGGGCAATGGTCTTCTTCACCTCGGCTACCTGGTAGGTCTGATTGGTAGGCGCGGCGGTTACTTTAATGATGTGGTAGCCGAACGAAGTTTCCACTACGTTGGGCAGCAGGCCAGTGGCCGTAGCGCCAAAAATGGCTTTCTCGAACTCCGGTACCATCCGGCCTTTGCCAAACCAGCCGAGGTCGCCGCCCTGCTCCTTGGTGCCGTCGGTGCCAAACTGGCGGGCCAGGGCCGCAAAATCAGCTCCGCCTTTAATTTTGTTCAGGATGTCCTGGGCCTTGGCTTTCGCGGCGGCTTTGGCTTCGGGCGTGGTGCCGTCGGCCTTGATGAGGATGTGGCTGGCGCGGGCAGCCGGCTCTTTACCGGTGCTGGTGCCGGTCACTTTATACAGCGAGTAAGTGCCGTTTTCGGCATACGGGCCGTAGATTTTGCCAGCGGCCAGGGGCAGCTGTTTGCGGAGCTCCTCGGGCAGGTCGGCGGGGCTGCGGAACGCCTTGTTGTAGGGCTGCTCCGAGTTCTGCATCACAAACAGCGAATCGACCGGGGCCGAGGCAAACTGCGTGGCGAACTCGCCCATCGAGGTTTTCACGGCGGCGCTGTCCTCCTTCGAGGCCACCACCGGCACGGTGATGTACTCTACCGAGCGGCCGTCTTCCACCTTGTACTTGCCCTTGTTCTTGTCGAGGTAAGCCTGCAGCTGCGCGTCGGTCACTTTCACGGCCGAGTCGGAGATGCTGCCGTAGGGCACGAACAGGTACTTCACCGTGGCCTTGGTGTTCTGGCTGGCGTCGAAGCGCTTGGCTTCGGCCGTGGTCACGTACACCGAGTTTTTCAGCAAGGCGTTGTACTTGTTGGCGAGGCGCTCGGCGGGCAGGTTGTCTTCGAAATTGTGCCAGGCGGCCTGGTTTTCGGGAGGCAGCTTGTCGAGGTTTTTCAGGTATTCCACCAGGCGAGCTTTGTCGAACTGGCCCGTTTTCTGGTCGGTAAAGGCTTGCTTGATGCCGGGGCTGATGTTGTCGCCCTGCACCATGTCCACCAATTCGTCGTCGCTCACGGTCAGGCCCAGCTTGTCCCACTCCGGCCGGAAGGCCATGCGGTAGATGGTCTGGTTCCAGGCCTGGTCGCGCAGGTAGCCCATGGCCTGGTCGTCGGGCTGGCGCTGCTGCTGGGCAATGAACGCCTGCTTGGCCTGCTCCAGGGCGTTGTTGTAATCGGCCAGCTCTACTTTCTTGCCGGCTACCTCACCTACGGTCTGGTCGTTGCCGCCGAAAAGCTTGTTTTTGCCGCCCACCAGGTCGCCGCCCACAATGAAGAGCAGCATCCCGACGGCTACGGTACCTACCGCCCAGCCAGATTTTTCCCGAATCGTGTTAATTAAAGCCATTTACTTGTCAAAAGAATCGAAGTCTGTGTTGGTCAAAAGAGGCGCAAAATAACCAGAATTTGGCCGGCAATCAAAGTTTTACGGTTTTTAAAGTCTTCGCTCAAACCTTCCCAACCGATTGCGGTGCCCCGCCGGCCAAGGCCACATTTGGGCCCAAAGCTGGCCTAACGGCGTTTTTTGGTCGATTTGGCCGGGGTTTTGGCGCGGGCCTGCTGGGCCTGCTTCTCTTTTTGCTCGGCAATTTTTGCTTCCAGCCGCTCCTGCTGCCGCCAGTAGAGCAGCGGCATCCAGCAGGCCATGGCCACCATGAAAATCCAATAGTTGCGCATCAGGTCGTTGAACAGCAGCGTCTGGTAAACACCAATTACCATGGCCACCACGCCCACGGCGAAGAACACGGTGCGCAACAGGTCTTTGTCGAATTTCATGGGATTGCTGTTTAAGTAGCCGTTAGCGCGCCGGCTGAGGCGCGGCCACGGCCTGCGGCGCGGCAAACACGCCGGTGGGCCGGGTAATCTTGTAGCGCGAGAAGTTCTGGTTGGCCTTCAGGCCGTAGCCCGTCAGGTATTCGGTGGGCGTGGTGACTTTCACGAACATGGCCGAATCGGTGTAAATCAGCTGCTTGTTCTTATCAAAAAACAGCTCCTCGGTGTCCATGTTCTGCTGCTCGGGCACGTTCATCACGTTCACCTTGCCGCGCATGATGTAGAGGTTTTTGGCCTTGTCCGACTTGCCGTAGTTGGCTTTCAGCATGTTGATAACGTTCTTCTTGCCATCGGCCGAGTAGAACGTGACCACCATACCTTTGGGGTAAATGATGTCGCCGTTCTCAAACTGCTGCTCCAGCGGCGCGGTCAGCTGAAACTTCAGCTTGGCCGAGTCGCTCACCAGCGTGAGCACGTTGGTGGTTTCCATCAGCGGGCCGGTGTAGACCTGCATGGGGCCGGTGGCGGCTTTTTTGTCGCAGCCAGCCAGCGCCAGCGCGGCCAGCACCGCCCCCACTCCTGCCACGCGCCACGATGCTTTCACTTGAATATTAATTAGTTACGCTCGCCTTATTGCAGGCGGCGCTTGATGAACCAACGGTTATTGAGCGTAACGCCTAGCTGGCCCCGGATGTAATTTTCCTGCACGTTGCTGCTACCCGTGGTGCCCCCCAGCAATTCTGTATTGCCGCGCACGCCGTAGGTAAAGGCCAGGCTGATGGTCGTGGCTTCGAGTGGCGTGGCCGTGGGCAGCGGGAAACCAAAGCCCCAGCTCACCGACCGGTCGTAGAGCATTTTGCCGCCCGGCTGGTACGGCAGCTGCGCCAGCGAGATGCCGGCCCGGTAGGCCACCCGCTGGAAGTAGTGCTCCACCGAACCCGGGTCCGGCGTAATTTCCCCACCCAGTCCGAAGCGCAGGGTATTGCTCAGGCCCGGCCCCGTGCCGTCGAAGCTGCGGTATTTCGACCACTGCTGCTGCGCCACATCCAGGTTCAGGCTCCAGTTCTTATCGTTGTCGAAGCTGACACCCAGCTGCGACAGGGCGGGCACGAAAGTGCGGCCGCGGCCGTCGCTCACCGTTGTGGCCGTGCTTATGAGGGTACCGTTGGTGTCTTCGGTTTCCTTGGTAATGGTTTGCTGTCCGTTCAGGTTGTGCGCGAAACTGTACACGCCGCCCAAGTTCATGTTCAGCGACTTACCCAACTTCTGGCGGTAGTGCGCGCCAGCCCGGAAGGCAAAATCCGAGTAGCGGGTGTGGGTGCGGTCCACGGCTTTTTGCAGCGAATTGGTGCTATTGGCAACCACCACCGTAGTGCCGGCCGTCTCATCCACCACGCCAAATACGTACGAAGCGGTGAAGCCCAGCGTGAATGCCTTGGTGATGCGAACCCCCTGGGCCAGATAGGCTTCTGAAACGCCGCCTGTGCCTTTCAGCTGCGTGAGCGACTGCGCCGGCTGCCCGGTAGGCGTGTTGGCTACGTCCTTCACGATGTTCGACTCGTAATCGACCGCGCTGACGGGTTTCAGGCCCACGGCCGCGCCCCATTTCGTACTCAGCGGCACCGACAGCGCGAAATAGCCCAGCGTACCGTTGCCGCTGCGGCTGGAGGCGCTAGCGTTTTTCACGGTTTTATACTGGCCGTTGTAGCCCGCCTCAAACGTAGTGCGGCCCGTGTAGTACAGCAAGGCCGGGTTCAACTCGTTCACATTGACAGAATTGGGGGCCGCCAGGCCAACGCCGCCCATGCCCATCTGGCGCACGCCGCCGGTGTTGGCGTTGTATTCACCCAGCCCGATGCGTGAGTATGGCGAGTTGCCCAGGCCCTGCGCCTGCGCGCCGCCCGCCGCCACTACCGCCAGGCTTGCCAGCACCAAACGCTTCATCTCTTTATTTGTCAACATGATAAACTAGAATCCGATTAAGACCAAGCAGCACCAGCTCGGGCACTACAAAGATACGAGCCGGGAGCCGCGCTGCCAGAAACGCCGCATCGCCCCCGGTCAGCAACACCCCAATACCGGGGTATTGCTGCTGATAACGAGCCACTAAACCAGTGATTTCGGCCACCGTGCCGTTCACTACGCCGCTCAGCAGGCTCCCGGTAGTGGAGTCGCCAAGGAGCGAAATCGTTGCATCGGGAGCGGGTAATTCCAGCAGCGGTAGCCGCCCCGTGAAGGTGTGCAGCGCCTGCAGCCGCATGGCCAGCCCCGGCGCAATGCTGCCGCCGTGGTAGGTACCGTCGGCCGTCACGAGGTCGAATTTCAGGGCCGTGCCCGCGTCGATGATGAGCGTATCCTGGCCGGGGCGCAGGCCGGCCGCGCCCACGGCGGCCGCCAGCCGGTCGGCCCCCAGCGTGTGGGGCGTGGCGTAGGTATTGCGCAGCGGCACGGGCGTAGTGCCCGGGCTAAAGCCCAGCACCTGGCCCGGCACGATGTCCTGCAACTCTTCCACGGCCAGCACCGCCGCCTCCGCCACCGAGGCCACGATGACGTGCAAGGGCTGCCAGCGCAGCACCAGCTCCCGCACCGATGCCGGCGTGAGGCCGGCCACCATTTCGCGCAGCAGCGGGCCATCGAAGCTGCCCGCCTTCACGGCCGTATTGCCAATGTCCAGAACCAGTGTCCGCATTAGGTTGGGGTTGAATAAAAGAACGTCATGCTGTGCTCAGCATGACGTTCTTTATCCGGTTGTCCGACAAACTCCTACAGGAAGTACTTCATACGAATCACCTCCTGCTCACTCAGGAAGCGCCATTTGCCACGCGGCAGGTCCTTCTTGGTGAGGCCGGCGTACTGCACACGGTCCAAGGCCACGACTTCGTAGCCGAGGTGCTCGAAAATGCGGCGCACGATGCGGTTGCGGCCAATATGGATTTCAATGCCCACGAAGTGCGCGTTGCCGGCCACTACGGCCACATCGTCCACCTCGGCTTTGCCATCTTCCAGCTCCAGGCCTTCCACAATCTTGCGCAGGTCCTCCTCGGCCAGCGGCTGGCTCAGCTCTACCTGGTATATTTTTTTGTTCTTGTGCGAAGGGTGCGAAAGCTTCTGGGCTACCTCACCATCGTTGGTGAAGAGCAGCAGGCCCGTGGTGTTGCGGTCGAGCCGGCCCACCGGGAAAATGCGCTCCTTCGAGGCACTAGCCACCAGGTCCATCACCGTGCGGCGGCCCTCCGGGTCTTCCGTGGTCGTGATGAAGTCCTTGGGCTTGTTCAGCAGCACGTACACCGACTTCTCGCGGTTAAGATTGGTCTTGCCGTACTGCACGGTGTCCTCGGGTAGCACTTTGTAGCCCATTTCGGTAACCACTTCACCGTTTACCTTGATTTCGCCGGCGGCAATCAGGGCATCGGCCTCGCGGCGCGAGCAAATGCCCGCGTTGGCGATATAGCGGTTCAGGCGCAGCTCGTCGGTGTTGGAATCATCTTCCTCTTCACGGCGGCGCTTGTTACCACGGGTTTTGTCCTGCTCGTAGTGCTTCAGGTTTTTGTAGTCGGGCGCCTCGCCGGGGCGCTCGCCGAAGCGGGGCTTGTCGGCGCGGTTTTCCTGCACGGTGGGGCGGGCCGGCCGGGGCTTGTCCACGCTGGCACCATAGCCCGTGCCTGAGCGGCGCACGCTACGTTCCTGCGCTTTCAGAGCCTCACGGCGCTCGGCAAAGCTGCCGGGTGCGGGCGTCCAACGCTCGGTGCTGCGCTTTTCGTAGGCACCGGGACGCTCGCCGGTGCTGCGGCCAGTGGCCGGCGCACCATCGCGGCGGCCAAAGGCGCCGGGCGTGAACTTGCGGCCAAACGCGGCCTGGTCGGCGCGGTAGTCGGCATTGCCGGCGTCGGCGCGCTCAATGTTGGCATCGCGGCGCTCATTGCGCTCGCCACGCTCCTCGCGGGGCTGTGGCGGGTTGGCCTCAAACGGCCGGGCCGAGCGGATGGGCCGGTTCGGGCCGCGCTCATCGCTGCGGCTCTCGCTGCGGTCGAAGCTTTCCGTTTCGCGGGGCGTGCTGCGGCCGAAGCTGCCACCGCCGCGCGGGCTGCTGTCGGCGGCCGGCTCGTAGGGGTTGCTCTTCTGGAATTTGCGGTTGCGCTCACCGGGCTCGCCCCGGGGCACGGCCTTTTCGCCGTCGCGGCGGTAGGGCTGGCCATTCCAGTTTTCTTTGGGCTGATACGGGCGCACGGGCCGGGCATCGGTGGCGGGGCCACGCTGCTCGCCACGGTCGCTGCGGTCGCCACCGAAGCTGCCGCGCTCGGGGCGGGGCTCGGCGCTACGGCCGTAGCTGGTGCCGGTGCGCTGCTCCTTGCCCAAGCGGGGCCGCTCGTCGCGGCGCTCGAAAGGCCGGTCGTTGCCGAAGCTTTTGCCGCCGCCGAAGCTGCTACCGCCTTCGCGACGCTCGCCGCCACCGTAGCTGCTGCCATAGGGACGCTTCTCGCCACCGCCGTCAAATTTCCTACCACCGCCAAAGGCTCCGCCCGATGGGCGGCCGAAGGCACCATTGGTTGCGGGGCGGCCAAATGCGCCGTTTGAAGCCGGGCGGCCGTTGCCGCCGGAATTCCCACGGTCGTTGCTGCGCTCACCACCACGCTCACCACCACGGCTTGCGCCAGGCCGCTCGCTCCGGCCGGCAGCACCGCCACCAAAGCCACCGGGACCGCCGGCACTGCGGCCGCCGCGACGGTCCGCTTTATCTTCTGAAAAATGTTTCTTGCCCATGGGGAGAAAAGTTGCGTGCCGTATCGCTACGGTACAGGTTAAAAAAAGAAGTCGGTATTGAAAAGCCGGTAGTCAGAAAGGGGTCAACAAAATCAACCCGAATAAAATTCTGACTACCGGCTATTCAATACCGACTACCAAAAAAGCGGCGGCTTAGTCGCGCCGGGCCATTTTGGCTTCAATAGAATGCTGGGTATGGGGCACGGCCCGCAGGCGGTCCTTGGGGATGAGCTTACCAGTGCCGATACACACGCCGTAAGTGCCGTTTTTGATGCGAATCTGCGCGTTTTCGAGCTGCTGAATGAATTTCAGCTGGCGCGAGGCCAGCTGGTTCATGCTTTCCTTCTCAGCAGTTTCGGCACCGTCTTCCAATACTTTGGCCGATGAGGCCGTGGTGTCGGTACCCGATTCGTTGCTGCGGTTCAGGGTTTCTTTGATGAAAGACAGTTCCTTGCGGGCAGATGTCAGTTTTTCCTGGATAATCTGGTCGAACTCATTCAAGTCCTCCCGCGAATAGCGAATGTTGTCGTCGTTCATTGAATTGAGAAAAAAGGACTGCTAGAGAATGTTAAGAAATTACTAGTGGCAGCTACCGCGCAACGCAGCAGCCTGCTAAATCATTTGGCAAACTGTAAAAGCCATTATCACCACCAATCCAAGCCCTTGCATGCTTGTTTTTGCGGGTTCAAAGTTACGCGGTTCGGCGCGCTTTTCCGCCCAATATTAAAAGCTTAGCATTTGGATAGCAGCCACAGCGGCTTCTACTCCCTTATTGCCGTGCTTTCCACCAGCCCGGTCCAGGGCCTGCTCCAGGGTATTGGTGGTCACCAACCCAAAAATTACGGGCTTGTTGAACTTCAGGCCTACCTGGGTGATGCCTTGTGCCACCGCGTGGCAAATATAGTCGTCGTGCTTGGTTTCGCCCTGAATGACCACGCCCAGGCAAATGACCGCATCAATCTCCTCGTGCTGAGCCAGAAACTGTGCGCCCAGGGTCAGCTCAAAGCTGCCGGGCACGCTATTGCGGTAAATGTTGTCGGCCACGGCCCCGTGCTTTATCAAGGTATCGTAGGCCCCGGTGCTGAGCACGTCGGTTATCTCGCGGTTCCAGTCGGACACCACCAGCCCAAACCGCTTGTTGCTGATGTCGATGAATGCAGAAGCGTCGTATTCGCTCAGGTGTTGAAGGGAAGTCGCCATAAATCGTTGATTCTCGCTGATTAACCGTGATTACACAGATTTACATGGCCACTGCCCGCGTCGACCGTCTGTGCCTTGTGAAAGGGCTTTTCCTTTACTTTTCAATGCTACTTAAAAAAATTGCGCTTCCCCAAAGTTTGGGGAAGCGCAATAATAATCAGCGAAATCACGGTTAATCCGCAAAAAGCAGTGATTTATTTTTCCAGCTTGGCTTTGTACTGGCGGGCTTCCGCCACTTCCTGGGCCGTGGGGTAATCGGTGATGATGCGGTCGTAGGCTTTCACGGCGCCTTCGTCATCTTTGGCAAGCTCGCGGGCCGTGCCTTCTTTCAACAAATAGCCGGGCGAGAAAAACTCATTGGCGTTGTGGTCGGCGGCTTTGGCGTAGAGGTCGGCAGCTTCCTTGGGCTTGTTCAGCTCCAGCTGCGCATCGCCCATCAGCGAGTAGGCGCGGCTTTGCACCAGATAGTCGTCGGAGCTGAAATCTTCGAGGAAATCGAGGGCTTCCTTAAACTTACCCTGCTTCAGGGAAGCCACGCCGGCATAGAAATTGGCGAGGTTACCGGCCTTCGTGCTGCCGTACTCGTTGGCCACGGTGGTCAGGCCAGGAGCCTTGCCGTCGCCTTTGATGGCTTTGCTGAGCGAGTCGGCCTCCCAGTTGTTCACGGCGCGGAACATGATGGCCTGGGCCTTCGAGTCCTGCTGGTTGCGCCAGGTGTAGTAGCCAAAGCCTCCCACCACGGCCAACACCACCACGGCCAGAATCCCCAGCAGCAGGCTGCGGTTGTTGCGCACAAAATCCTCGGACTCGGCCAGGCGGGCAGCCAGGGCGTCCGGGTCTTCCAGCAGCGGGTTTTCGGACGGAACAAATTCTTCAGCCGGGGCCAGCGGGTCGGCGGGCACGTTGGTCGGCTGGTTTGCTTGCCCCTGGCGGGCCTGCTGGCTCTTGCCAGTGTAGGGAATCTTCGACATTACAATGGGTGCTACGACGGCCCGCAAGCCGGCCGGGGGGCCTGGGGGCCTGGTTAATTAGTCGTGGATGTAGGGATAGTCGGTCTGCACGTACACGTCCTTGTACAGTTCGTCGGGCGTGGGGTAGGGCGAATTTTCGGCGAACTCCACCGAAGCCTGTACTTCGGCTTTGATGCGCTCATCAATGGCTTCGAGGTCGGCCTCCGTGGCCATGTTATTCGTGAGGATGGTGTGGCGCACGCCTTCGATGGCATCGCGGTGGCGGTAGTCCTCCAGCTCCTCTTTGGTGCGGTACTTGGCCGGGTCGCTCATCGAGTGGCCCTTGTAGCGGTAGGTCTTGAGCTCGAGCAGCGTGGGGCCTTCGCCGGCGCGGGCGCGCTCGGCGGCGCGGGCCACGGCCTCGTGCACGTCTTCGACGCGCATGCCGTTCACGGGCTCGGAAGGCATGTCATAGCTCAGGCCAATCTTATAGAGGTCCGTCACGTTCGATGTGCGGGCCACCGACGTGCCCATGGCGTAGCCGTTGTTCTCAATTACGAAGATGACCGGCAGCTTCCACAGCATGGCCATGTTGAAGGCCTCGTGCAGGGCACCCTGACGCACCGCGCCATCGCCCATCGAGCAAATGCAGAGCTTGCCCGTCTTGTTATACTTTTCGGCGAAGGCAATGCCCGCGCCCATTGGCACCTGGGCACCCACAATGCCGTGGCCACCCATGAAACCAACCTCCTTATCGAACATGTGCATCGAGCCGCCCTTGCCTTTCGAGCAGCCGGTGGCTTTGGCAAACAGCTCGGCCATCACGGCATTGGGCGAAGTGCCCAGCGCCAGCGGATGGGCATGGTCGCGGTAGGCGGTGATGTACTTGTCGCCTTTTTCCAAAGCCGACACGGCACCGGCTACGCAAGCCTCCTGGCCGATGTAGAGGTGGCAGAAGCCTTTGATTTTTTGCTGACCATAGAGCTGCCCGGCCTTGTCCTCAAACTTGCGCATGAGCTGCATTTGCTCGTACCACTGCATATACGTCTCCTTCGGGAACGTAGCCGTAGAGGCGGGCACAGTCGTAGCAGAACCCGAAGCAGCCGCAGTGGGCTTATCGGTTCCGGGCAGGAGGGCTTCGGGCTGGGGCGCGGTGATTACACCGTTTCTCTTTCCTTTGGCAGCTTTGGCGGCTGAACCATTGGTAGCCTTTGAGGCCGTCGGTTTTTTAGAAGCAGCTTTTACTTTCGTATCCGCCATAGCAGTTTTAAAGAAAGAAATAATTCGCGTTGGGAGGGCGAAATTACGTAAAACTGCTGGCAAATCCGCACCTTATGACTCTTGACTCCCTCCAGCTTCTTTTTTTTAAAAATTACGACGATGCCGCGCTTCGTTTATCGCCCGGCCTCAATTGCTTCATCGGTGACAATGGGAGCGGCAAAACCAACTTGTTGGATGCCATTCATTACCTATCGCTGACCAAAAGCGCCATCACGGCTTCCGACGCCCTTTGT
The DNA here is from genome assembly GCF_018967865.2 of Hymenobacter siberiensis. Taxonomy (NCBI): domain Bacteria; kingdom Pseudomonadati; phylum Bacteroidota; class Cytophagia; order Cytophagales; family Hymenobacteraceae; genus Hymenobacter; species Hymenobacter siberiensis. The sequence goes on along the minus strand of NZ_JAHLZY020000001.1, from coordinate 146,670 downwards.
ATAAAACAAGACGCTGATTTCTTTGTAGTTAAGGGTATTTTTTCTTCAAATACGACGCCTGACAAAGAAACCATCCAGGTGAGCCTGCGCCAGGGGCAAAAAAAGACCGTTACCCACGATAAACAGCCCTATGAGCGCATGGCCGACCACATTGGCCGCTACCCTGCCGTGCTTATCTCGCCGTATGATACCGACCTTATTCGCCAGGGCAGCGAAGAGCGCCGCAAGTATTTCGACAGCCTCATGGCGCAACTCGACCACGCGTTTCTGGAGCAGCTCATCTCCTACAACTCCTTACTGCGCCAGCGCAATGCCGTACTCAAGCAAGGCGGGTACAGCAACGCCCACGGCTTCGACCGCGACTACCTGCTGGCGCTCGATGAGCAGCTGGCGCCGTTGGGCCAACAGCTCACGGCGCTGCGCGAGGCTTTTCTTATCGACTACCTCCCCATCTTTCAGCGGCACTACGAGCAGCTGGCCGACGGCCGTGAGCAGGTAATGCTTACTTATAAGAGCCAGCTGGTAGGGGCCGACTTTGCCCAGCTGCTACGCCTGAATGAGCGCAAGGACTTCGTGCTGCAACGCAGCACCGTGGGCGCGCACCGCGACGACTTTATGTTTTTGATGAATGAGCTGCCCGTGAAAAGCTACGCCTCTCAGGGCCAGCAGAAGTCGTTTGCCATTGCCCTCAAGCTTGCCCAGTTTGAGCTGCTGGCGGCCAAGCAGCACAACAAGCCCCTGCTCCTGCTCGATGATATATTCGACCGCCTCGATGACAAGCGCATTGCACGCCTGCTGGAGCTGGTGGCCGACGAAACCTTCGGCCAGGTTTTTCTGACCGATACCAACCTGGAACGCACCGACCAAGCCCTGGCGCGGGTAACCGTTCCCATCCTTAGGTTTCGGGTGCAGAATGGTACCGTGGCACCCGTTTAGGCAGCGGGCGGCAGTACCTTTGTGGCTGCTCAACCGGCATCCTTCCGCTGGCTGACTTTGCTCTGAACCCTCGTGAAAAAACCTTCCGCTTTCTCCCGCTCCGGCGATATCATTCCGCTCAAGGAAGGCCTCGAAGCATTGGTTCGGGCATACCGGCTCCAGGGCAAGCTCAACGAGGTAACGGTGGTATCGAGCTGGGAGCGGGTGATGGGGAAGGCAGTGGCGTTGAAGACCCAGGAGGTGTACGTTAATAAAGGCCGGCTATTTGTGCGCCTCAGCTCCGCACCGCTCAAGCACGAGCTGCTCATGGCCAAGACCCGCGTGGCCGAACTCATTAATGCGGAGGTCGGGGAGAAAGTCGTAACGGAAGTCATCTTCCTTTAGCCCTCCACCCACCATATCATTTATTGCGGGTTTCTGGAATGCGATAGAGCTGCCACACTGTGTACCTCACATATCCACCAGATGTTCGTAATCCATTGCGCGACGAGCAAGCTGTAATTCCGAATACTGTCCGCCCCTCGGCAGGTAATGAAGGGGGGGCTCTGCACTCGGCGTATACTTTAAAAAACCGCAGCAGTTTAGTGATTCAGCCTGGCCGAGCGTTTGTCTGCCGGCACGACGCTGACCGATTCGCCCCCTTACCCTGCTGGCAATTTATTTAACGGGCTCGGCCAGTCGAGCCACGGATAACACTCACAATGGGAGCAGCGCCTATAGCGCGCTATCCAAAGCTACACGTACACGGCATGTAGAGCCGCGACACTTCGCGGCTCCTCGTTGAACGACTCCCACGCAAGGAGGCGCGAAGTATCGCGGCTTTACATGCCATGAAGTAATACTGATACTGGTCTAGATTGAATCAGTTATGGACGGTAAGCCAGCTTCAGCAGACGGTTACTTCTCCCGGGCTTACCCCTACTTCTGTTCCGACAGCGCTTCTGTATCGGACTACAAAAGAAGTTGTTAAAACAAAAATGTTTCACGTGGAACATTTTTGTCACTTCGGGCCATACACTTTTAGCAAGAGCTCATTATAAGCTTCAAGGAGGGCTATGTACTTAATCTGAAGCGCTAATAGCTGTTTAGAGTGGTCAGGGTCGGTATTAAGCGTCTGTATCATACGAGGTGTGACAGTATTTGTAACAACCGCTTTAGCAACCGGCGTTACAACCGATGAATCGGCCTGCTGTAACACAGTAAATTCAGCTGAAAAATCGTAATTGATTATATCGCCGACTTTCTTTACAAAGCTGTAATCAACTGTTTCATCCTTGAATTTACGGTAGATAGTCGGGCGTGTAATACCCAACTCCTCGACAATACGAGTGATTGAAATACCGCTGTTTTTGATGGCATCTTGAAGGATTTCGCCCTGATGTGGCATAGAAAAGGTATTACGTAACGCTTATGTAAATATGTTTAATGAAAGCCGATTAAACAAATACAGTGACACAAAAATTACACTTGTAACAATGTTGTTTTGCTCAGGAAGTATTGTTACATTATTACAAAATACTGATACAGTCGTTATTTGCCACGCGTTACAATCAACAGCTGTAACATGGGTACAAACGCTACTTGATACAACAGGCAACTATCCGGTCAGAACGATACAGCACAAGCCCGGAACAAAATGCGGCCTGCCTGCAGGCATGATGCTACCCGATTGTTAGGGCCAAAAACCGGTCGGGGTAGTCGGTAGTGATACCGTCCACGCCGAGGGCGATTAACTGCATCATATCGGCCGGTTGGTTTACGGTCCAGGGTACAAGCCGCAGGCTTGGGTACAGGCTCCGCACCTGCTGCACGGATGCGGCTGTAACAGTGGCGAAATCGGGACCCAATGTGGTGGGCACAAAGCCTAGCGCCTGGATGCTGGCAAGCCAGGGCTGGTCGGCTTCGAGGAGGAGGCAGGTGGCCAGGGCTGGCTGGTGCTGATGCGCAAGCCGGAGAATGCGCGGGTCAAAGCAGAGCACAGTGGCACGGGCTGAAACCCGGGCTTTGTTGATTTCGGCTAGGACCAGGGACAGGAAGTAGTCGGGGGTTGGGTGGAAGATATTATCCCCGTCTGGGGCGCTTTTTATTTCAATGGCGTAGCGGATTGGTGGGCGGCCGGCGGGTCGTGCTACGACCTCGGCAGCCGCCAGTACTTCGCGGAGTAAGGGCTTGTGGGCTGGCTCCGAAACCTGCTCGGGGAAGGCCGGATGACGCCGCAGGCCGCAGTCGCATTGGCGAATGGTGGCATAGGGCATCTGGTAGAGGTTGAAGCGCGGGGTGGGGCTGCTTTCGATGGGCTGGCCCTCCAGGTCAAGGCAAATGGCAGGGTTGAGCCAGGGCTCGTGGGAAACGACAACCTGGTAGTCGGCAGAGATGATAACATCCATTTCCAGCACATCGACGCCCAGCGCGAGGGCGTGAAGGAAGGAAGGCAAGGTGTTCTCGGGGCGCAGGCCCCGGCAGCCACGATGGCCATGAAGCTCCGGAATGCGGGAATGCGAAGGGGCTGGCATAGAGTGGAGGGGTGATGTGAAACTGAAGAGTGCCGCGTTGGGCGCCGCCGTGCGCGGGTCGCGCACGGCGGGCGGTGTTAGCTACGTGGTTTGGGGTAATTTTACAGCTCAACTTAACCACTTACGAATCCATGAAAAAACTACTGCTACTTGTTGTGTTACTGGCTCTGGCAGCCGGCGGGTATTATTACTACCGAAACCTGAAGCAAGGGCCGAGTGGCGCATTGGTTTCGGCCGCTGCCGCAGTGCAGACACACGACATGGCGATGTTTGAGAAGTACGTTGATGTGAGCAGCGTGACCAGCCACCTTGTGGATGACGTAGCCCAACAGAGTTCGGCCCTGACTTCGCTGATGCCCGGCGGCAGCCTGATGATGGGCGGAGCCATGCGCCTGCTGAAGCCCGCCCTGGACAAAGCCGCCCACCAGGAAGTGCAGCGCTACGTAGAAACGGGCTCGCTGGAGGCGGCCGCAGCCGCAGCACCGAAGCGCACGGTCAGCGTATCGCTCACGGGCCTGGCCAGCAAAATTGTGAGCCCGGACAGCGAGTTCAAGGGCATCAAATACACCCGGGAGGAGGGCGACAATGCTTTCGTGGGCCTGGAGGTGACGCAGCCCAAATACGATACCACGATGGTGGTGGAAGTGAAGATGCGCCGCCTGGGCGACCATTGGCAGATGACGCAAATAACGAACAGCGCGGAGCTGCTGCGCGGCGTGGCCCGCCTCGAAAAGAAGCGGCTACTGAACTAGCCCAGCTACCTCATAGCAGTGAAACGCAAAGAGCCCCGGCCAGTCATTGGCCGGGGCTCTTTGCGTTTTGGTGTGAGCCAGGTTATTTCCGGCCTGAGAACAGGAAGTAGATAATGGAACCGCCGATGGGGAAGAACCAGATGACTACGCCCCAGATTATTTTTTTGGTAACATCCCAGTCCTGCTTGAGCAGGCTGATGATAGCGGCAATGGCCAGGATGAGGTAGATGACGCCAGCAATGGAAAGGCTGCCATTGTCGTTGTAGCGGCTGCAGGAGGTGGCTACCAGCATCAGTGGCAGCATGAGCGCGACGAGTGGCAAGCGGGAGGCGTAATGACGAAGGGTTTGCATGAGACAGGGGAGCAAGGTGAAAGAGTGTATTGCCCCATTACGCAAGGATTTCAGAATAAGATATACAAATGCGGCTTTTTCGATATTAACTAGTTAAAAATCAGTTATTTAACCCAACAAAACCACCTATTTGGCGAACAAACTCCATTCCGGCGGCCGGCATGAAGAGTAGCGTGAGTACCACGCCGTAGATGGCCCCATAGAAGTGGGCATCGTGGTTGATGTTGTCGCCCCGGCGGCGGCCCTGGTAGTAGGAATACGCCAGGTAGAGGAAGCCGAAGATGAAGCCGGGAATGCCCACCGGGATAAACATCATGTAGATTTTATTCAGGGGCGAGTAGATGACGCCGGCGAAGAGCACGGAGGCCACGCCTCCCGAGGCACCGAGGCTGCCGTAGTCGCGGTCGTCGCGGTGGCGGAAGTAGGTGGGGATATCGGACACCACAATGCCGCCCAGGTAGAGCAGCAGGAAGCGCCAGATACCACCTAAGGCTCCGAAGCCATCGAGGCCGGGTGCGCCGGTACCGTTGGCCAGCACACTCAGCACAAGGCCGCCGAAGGAGTAGAAGGCAATCATGTTGAAGAGCAGATGGCCCCAGTCGGCGTGCAGAAAGCCGGAAGTGAGGAAGCGGTACCACTGGCTATTGTCGCGGGCCATGCGGTAGGGCCGCAGTATCCACGACTCCATGAGGTCGTGGTTGGACCAGGCGTAGGCGGAAACGAGGACCGTGAGGCCGACGAGAATGAGGATGGGGTTGAACATAAGTATTGCGGGCTTCAGCCCGCAGGAAACAGAATAGAGAAACAGAAATAAGCGACAGCGCAGGCAGCCCGGATTGCAGTAGCGTGTAACAGGCAACTGCAGGCTGAAGCCCGCATTACTGTTCGCGGTCCATGAGCTGGAGGGCGAGGTGGTGCAGGGGCACTTTGCGCTCGTTAGAGGCCGCTACGCGCTCCAGATGCTGCAGGGCATCCTGGAAGTAGTCGTTGATGAGTACTTCCGTCTGGGGGCGAATTTGGAGCTCGTCGTAGATGGCGCGCACGGCGGCTACTTTGGCTTCGGCGTCGGCGACGGGCTGGCCGATGTACCGGGCCAGGATGGCCTGCTGGGCGGGGCTGGCCTGGGCCTGGGCGGAGAGCAGGAGGAAGGTTTTCTTGTCGGAGATGATGTCGCCGCCCACGCGCTTGCCGAAGGTGGCGGCGTCGCCGTACACGTCGAGCAGGTCGTCGCGCAGCTGGAAGGCCAGGCCAACGTCGGTACCAAACTGGCGGAGGTGCTCAGCATCATCTTCGGAAGCACCGGCTAGGCGAGCCCCCAGCTCCAGGCAGAAACCAAGGAGGACGGCTGTTTTCAGGCGAATCATGTCCAGGTATTGGGCGATGCTGACCTGGGGCTCGGTCTCGAAATTCATGTCCCACTGCTGGCCTTCGCAGACCTCGGCGGCCGTCTGGCTGAAGCGAGCGAGGATGCGCGGCAGTAGCTCTGGCTTCACGTCCAGGAACAGCTCGTAGGCGCGCACCAGCATCACATCGCCGGAAAGGATGGCCACGTTGGGATTCCACTTTTCGTGCACGGTAGCCTGGCCGCGGCGCAGGGGGGCCTGGTCCATCAGGTCGTCGTGCAGGAGGGTGAAGTTGTGGAAGACTTCGGTGGCCAGGGCGGGCTTGAGGATGCTACTGAAGTCATCGGTGAAGAGGTGCGCCCCGAGCAACGTGAGCAGCGGGCGGATGCGTTTGCCGCCAAGGCCCATGATGTAGCGGATGGGGGCGTAGAGGGTTTCCGGGGCCTGCCCGTAGTCGAGCTGGGCGAGGGCGGCGGTGATGGTGGCGGGGAAGTCGGCTGGGGTCATAGGTGGTGCAAATAACGGCAGGCGCGGGGAACCTCACCCCCGGCCCCTCTTCTTGGGAAGAGGGGAACCGAGAGGCACCTGCAGATGAGGTCCCGGTATTATTCGCATCAACAAAAAAGTCCCGACTCTGGGTTGAGTCGGGACTTTAGAAACCGTCAGGCTCCCCTCTCCCCAAGGAGAGGGGTCGGGGGTGAGGTGAGCCTACCGGCGCTTCCCCTTGAACCCGCCCTTGCTCCCGCCCTTGCCGCCGCTGTGGTCGCGGTAGCCACGAGGCTCACTGCTGCGCTGCTTGCGCTCGTCGGCTTCGCGCTTTTTTACGTGGTCGGGGCGGTCGTCCACCAGCTCGAAGTCGATGGTGCGGTCGAGCAGGTTGGCGGATTTTACGATGACCATCATCTCGTCGCCGAATTGAATGATGCGCTTGTTATTCTTGCCCACGATGCGGTAGTTGTCCTTATCCAACTCGAAGAAGTCGCCGGGGATATCGCTGATGCGGACCATGCCCTCGCATTTGTTCTCCTCGATTTCGATGTACATGCCGCGCTCGGTGAGGCCCGATACCACGCCCTTGAACTCGTTACCGATTTCATTAGCCATGAACTCGACCTGCTTGAATTTGATGCTGGCGCGCTCGGCGTTGGCCGCAAGTTTCTCGCGGGCCGAGGAGTGCTTGCACTCTTCTTCCACGGGGTCGACGGGCACGTTCTTGCCGCCGAGCAGGTAGTGCTCCAGCAAGCGGTGGGCCATCATATCCGGGTAGCGGCGGATGGGCGAGGTGAAGTGCGAGTAATGGTCGAAGGCCAGGCCGAAGTGACCGAGCGGCTCGGTGGTATAAATGGCCTTGCTCATGGTGCGAATGGCCAGGCCCTGGAGCACGTTTTGCTCGGGCTTGCCCATCACCTCGGAGCTGAGGTTGTTGAGCTCGGTGCTGATTTTCTTCGGGTTTTCGAGCTTCAGCTTATAGCCGAATTTCTGGGCGAAGAGGGCGAAAGTCTGGAGGCGTTCGGGCTCGGGCGCGTCGTGGGTGCGGTACACCATGGTAAAGCGCGGCTTAGTCTTTTTGAGGTTAAACACGAACTCGGCCACCTTGCGGTTGGCCAACAGCATGAACTCCTCAATCATCTTGTGGGCATCCTTGCGCTCCTTCACGTACACGCCGAGGGGCTTGCCGTTGGCATCGAGCCGAAACTTCACCTCCTGGGTTTCGAAGGTGATGGCCCCCTGCTTGAAACGCAGCGCACACAGCTTATGCGCCATGTCGTTCATGATATTTATCTCCTCGGCGTACTCGCCCTCCTTGCTTTCGATGCGCTCCTGGGCGTCCTCGTAGCTGAAGCGGCGGTCGGAGTGAATGATGGTTTTGCCGAACCACGACTCGTAGAGCTTGCCGTTCTCATCGAGCTCGAACACGGCCGAGAAGGTCAGCTTATCCTCGTTGGGGCGCAGCGAGCAGAGACCGTTGGAGAGGCGCTCGGGCAGCATCGGAATCACGCGGTCAACGAGGTAAACGGAGGTGGCGCGGTGCTTGCCCTCGCGCTCCAGCTCGGTGCCGGGGCGCACGTAGTGGGTAACATCGGCGATGTGCACGCCGATTTCCCAATGCCCGTTTTCCAGCTTCTGAATACTTAGGGCGTCGTCGAAATCCTTGGCATCGGCGGGGTCGATGGTGAAGGTGGTGATGGCGCGGAAGTCGCGGCGGCGGGCAATCTCATCGGGCTGAATCACCTCGCTAATGCCTTCCGATTCCTCCTGTACTTCCTCGGGGAATTCGAAGGGCAGGCCGAACTCGGCCATGATGGCGTTTATCTCGGCCTCGTTGCCGCCGGCCTGGCCGAAGTTGCGGATGACCTCCCCTACCGGCTGGCGGTTGGGGTCAGTCGGGAATTCGGTGATACGGACCAGCACCTTGTCGCCGTTGCGCGACTCGTGCAGTTGGTGCGGCGGCACGAACACGTCGAAATACACCTTGCGGTTGTCGGCCTTCACGAAGCCGAGCGTGCCCTGAATCTGGAGGCGGCCCACCACTTCGGGGCGCACGCGCTTGAGCACTTCCACCACATCGCCCATGGGCCGGCCGTCGCGCGAGCCGCTGCGCAGTTTCACCCGCACCACGTCGCCCTGCAGGGCAAACTTGAGCTGGTCGGTGAACACGCGGATGTCATCGCCGCCATCAACGCCCTCGGGCACCACGAAAGCAAAGTTGGGCGTGGCCAAATCGACGGTGCCGATAATGGTGTTGGACGGGGCGCGCTCGGGGCGGTCGTCGCCGTCGACGTAGTCGAAACCGGCCTCGCGGCGGCGGTGCACAATGGGGTCGCGGCCGAACTGGTCCTGCACCGAGATGTTACGCGGGGGCTTCACTGCCGAGTCACTCTTTTTAGTCAATTTTTTGGCACTGGACGGCATCAGGGCCGCCGCAACAGCGTCGGCATCGGCAAGGCGGTACTCGTCGTTTTGGAGCAGCGTAATCAGACCATTTTTGCGCAGCACCTTGATGTGGGCAAAAATCTCCTCGCGCTGGCCCTTGGTCGTGACGCCGAGGCGGCGCGAGAGTTGACGGTAGGCGATGACTTTGGTGGGGTTGTCGGCGAAGACGTGCAGGACCTGGTCCTGGGTGATGGCCGTGGGGTCGGGCTTTTCGCGCTTGGCGCGGGGAGCCTTCGGGTTTTCTTCGGGGGTATTCATGTAAAAAAGTAGCCGCCGAAAAGTTGATTGGTCGCAGGCGGCGAGAGCGGAAAATGAATGGGCCGGCAGAGCCGTGCCACTTAGTGAAACGCGGGACGGGCCGAGAGGTTGTAGCGCGGACTTTTAGTCCGCGCGTGGCAAGGCAATGGTTAAATCAGAAACGAGCAACTGAAGCTGCATCTGCTGCTGCAAGGTATCAGTTGGCCGCGAGTTCAGGGCGGGAGGTTGAACTCGCGGACTAAAAGTCCGCGCTACGTTACGCCCGGCTGGCTACGGCCGCTTCGATGTCGGCCAGGCTGTCTTTGGGAATAGCGGCCAGCAGGCCTTGGGTGTATTCGTGCTGCGGGGCGGCGTAGATGGCGGCCGCCGGGCCGCTCTCCACAATGCGGCCCTGATGCATGACCAGCAGCCGGTCGCTCATAAACCGAGCCACGGACAGGTCGTGCGTGATGAACAGATAGGTGATGCCGAACTCGCGCTTGAGGTCGTTGAGCAGGTTCAGCACCTGCGCCTGCACCGAAACATCGAGGGCCGAAACCGACTCGTCGCAGACAATCAATTTGGGCTGCAAAGCCAGCGCCCGGGCAATGCAGATGCGCTGCCGCTGCCCGCCGCTGAACTCGTGCGGGTAGCGCTGGAAATGCTCGTCGCGCAGCCCTACGGTGCGTAGCAGCTCCAACACCTTCGCCTTCTGCTGCTGGCGCGTGCCGCCCACGTTGTGCACCCGCATGGGCTCCCAGATAGCCTCGCCCACGGTCAGCATCGGATTCAGCGCGGCGTATGGGTCCTGGAACACCAGTTGCAAATCGCGCCGACGGCGGCGTAAATCCCCGCTCGACAGCTTCGCCAAATCGGTCCCTTCAAACAGGATGCTGCCCGCCGTTGGTTCCGTGAGGCGGAGCAGTGCCCGGCCGAGGGTGGTTTTGCCGCAGCCCGACTCGCCCACGAGGCCGATGGTTTCGCCGGGGTAGAGCGTGAAGCTGACATCGTCCACGGCGCGGACGTAATCGGTGGCGCGGCGGAAGAAGCCCTTGCGGAGGGGGAAGTAGACCTGGAGGTTCAGGACTTCGAGGAGAGGCGCGGACGAAACCTCACCCCCTGACCCCCTCTCCAAAAAAGAGGGGGCACCGGAAATGCTCTTGGTGAGTTCAGTTGAAGAATCGTCCTCACGAACCGGTGCCCCCTCTTTTTTGGAGAGGAGTTCAGGAGGTGAGGTGAACGGAGCCGCACCCGTTTCCACCCGTGGAACATCCCCCAAAACGCCATGTTCCACGGGGAACGTTTTGGCAGTATCAGTTTTATCGTGTAAATGCTGAGCCTCAATTTCGGGCGACGAATCCGTAAGCGCCTCATCTTCCAGCGCAACCACGGGAGCGGGCTGGGCGAAAAGCTGGCCGCTGGCATCTTGCCCCATGAAATCGGCCACTACGGGCAGGCGTTTTTTACCCACAGAGAGGCGTGGACGGCACGCCAAAAGGCCTTTTGTGTACGGATGTTGCGGATTTGAAAAAATATCCAGCACCCTCCCCTGCTCCACGACTTTGCCCCGATACATGACCAGAATGCGGTCGGCGATTTCGGCCACCACGCCCAGGTCGTGGGTGATGAAGAGCACGGCCGTGTTGCGCTGGCGGCGCAGGTCGTCGATGAGGCGCAGCATCTGGGCCTGCACCGTCACGTCGAGGGCGGTGGTGGGCTCGTCGGCGATGAGCAGGGCCGGGCGGCAGGCCATGGCCATGGCAATCATCACGCGCTGCTTCTGGCCGCCCGAGATTTCGTGCGGATAGCTGCTGAAAATGGCTTCGGGGCGCGGCAACTGCGCCTCGGTGAACAGCTCGATGGTACGCTGCTTGGCGGCAGCCTCGGTGAGGTCGGTGTGCAGGCGCAGGGCTTCCACCACCTGGCTGCCGCAGGTGTACACGGGGTTCAGCGAGGTCATCGGCTCCTGGAAAATCATGCCGATGTCGTTGCCGCGCACCTGGCGCAGGTCGGTTTCGGAGAGTTTCAGCAGGTCGGTCTGGCCCAGCTTTTCGGACTGGAAGAGGGCCTCGCCGCTGGCAATGCGGCCGGGCGGCATCGGAATCAGCCCCAGCAGCGCCAGCGACGTCACGGATTTGCCCGAGCCGGATTCGCCCACAATGGCCAGCGTTTCGCCCCGGTGCAGCTCAAACGACACGTTGTCCACGGCCCGCACGTCGCCGCGGTGGCTGGAGAAGTCGATGGTGAGGTTGGAAACGGTGAGCAGCGGGTTGGGCACGGAGGGAATTAAAGGAGATTCAGAAATATTCGAAAGGCGTATTTATCGTTGCAAAGAATCAACAATTACGCTTCCAACTACGCCTACTGCCAAAGCTGAAAATATGTAAATCATTATGTCTTTTGACCTCTTGGCAAAAGCTGCAAACTTTTGATTTGTATAGAGGCGTGGATAATATTTCTTGCTTGGAGAGAATGATGAATAGCCCAGAAAAGAAGTGTAGTTATCCAGTAATTCTAGAAACTCACGTTCTGTTAGTTCTCTACCCCTGCTTAAGCTTATGTATTTGATGAGTTGCTTAACCCGGTACTTGTTAAAAACGACTAAGGCGAAGATGTGAGTGAACATCACGCCAAAAAGTAAGAGGCCAAGCGTCTGCATATGTGTAAAACACGTTTTTTCTTAAGCAAGAACGTCATACTAAGCTTGCCGAAGCTACATCACATACTGAATCTATTGAATGGGATTAGTCACGCGGTAAAGATGATTCGACTGCGCTCAGCATGACCCTTCTGGAGCGTGACGTTCTACGATTACCGTTCAACGGCCGGGCCTCTCCCCTGCTACGCCAGCTTCTCAGCATCGGCGGCGACTAGAGGCTGGGGCTCGTTGGGAGCGGCGGCGGGCTGCGATTCGTTGAAAAAGCGGCTCTGGTTGAGCAGAATCAGGGCGACGCCGATGAAGATGGACGAATCAGCGATGTTGAAGATAGGGAAGCCGTTGCTGTACGAGCCGCCGATGAGGGGCCAGGATTTGGGGAAATAACCCACGTACAGCGGCACGAAAATCATGTCGATGACTTGGCCGTAGAACCAGCGCGTGGGCGAACCTACCGGGGAGTTATTGTAGATAATTCCGTAGAAAATCGAGTCAATCAGGTTGCCTACCGCGCCGCCGAGGATGAGGGCCATGCAGGCGATGTAGCCGGCGGCCACGCGCTGGCGGCAGAGGCGAATGATGTAGTAAATCAGCCCGCCCACGGCCAGCATGCGGAAGCCGGTGAGCACCAGCTTGCCGTAGGGCGCGGGCAGCTCGGCCCCGAAGGCCATGCCGGGGTTCAGCGTGTAGGTGAGCCTGGCCCACTGACCAAAAATCGGGATTTCGCCGGCCGAACCGAGCTGCATGTAGGTGTGCACGGCCCACTTCGAGGCCTGGTCGAGCGCGATGATGAACAGGGCCAGCAGAAAGAATTTAGCCACGGAATGCTGGCGGATGGTGAGCGTTGGGAGCATTTCGGTGGGGATTGGAGCTGCAAAGAACGGTGCGTTTGCACGGAATCGCCCTCCGCGTCAACCTCACCCCCTGACCCCCTCTCCAAAAAAGAGGGGGCACCGGCCCGTGAGGACGAAACCACCGAATACGAAAAGAGCCCGCTGAATAGCGGGCTCTCTGCTTTGTACTGCCTCATTGAAGCATTTCCGGTGCCCCCTCTTTTTTGGAGAGGGGGTCAGGGGGTGAGGTGGACGCGTGAACGACCGACCCACGCGCGGACTCGCAGAGTCCACGGCACAGTTCGCTACGCCAGATTCTCCGAGTCGGGAGCTACCAGCGGTTCGCTGTGATTCTCAGCTACAGCCGCAGGCTCGTCCTGCTTGAAAAAACGGCTCTGATTTAACAGAATAACGGCTACGCCAATGAAAATGGCCGAATCAGCGATGTTGAAGATGGGCCAGAGCGAGACGTACTTCCCTCCTAGCAACGGCCAGTTTTGGGGCAGGAAGCCTTCGTAGATGTCCACGTAGAGCATATCGATAACCTGGCCATAGAACCAGCGCGAGGGCGAGCCAAACGGAGAGTTGTCATAAATGATGCCGTAGAAAATGGAATCAATCAGGTTGCCGACCGCGCCGCCGAGGATGAGGGCCATGCAGGCGATGTAGCCGGCGGCGGCGCGCTGCCGGCAGAGGCGGATAATGTAGTAGCTCAGGCCAAACACGGCCAGCAGCCGGAATCCGCTGAGCACCAGCTTTCCATACGGCGCGGGCAGCTCGGCGCCGAAGGCCATGCCGGGATTCAGCGTGTAGTGCAGCTTGGCCCAGTGGCCGATGAGCGGGATTTCGCCCGCCATGCCGGGCTGCATGTAGGTGTGCACGGCCCACTTCGACAGCTGGTCGAGGGCAATGACGAACAGCGCCAGTAGGAAGAATTTAGCCGCAGACTGCTGGCGATTGGTGAGGGTTGGGTGCATTAAGGCAGGAGCAGGAAGAAAGCGGGAATTGAGTCGTTAGGATTCAACAGAACGTCATACCGAGCGTAGCCGAGGCATCTCGCTTACTTCGTTGAACGATTGGTTTACTACTCCATGCGAGATACCTCGGCTACGCTCGGTATGACGTTCTATTTTATACCTTTTATAGCTGATTATCTGATGTTTTAAACCCGCAAAGACGAGCTTATCGACCGTTTGTGCGGCAGAGGACTCGCCGGGGATTTCACCTCCCGGCGAGTCGTTCAGCATCAGGCAGTTGCAACCTCCAAATACACGGGCACGGAGTAGTCATCAAACTCGAGCACCGAGCCGCCGTTCACATCGGCGGCGAAGGTGAGGGCGAGGGCCTGCGTTTCGGTGCGGATGTAGTCGCCGAAGGCGGCCACGGCGGCCGTGAGCTCGGGCTGGCCATCTGCCAGCGTGACGCGGATTTTGTCCTGCACTTCCAGGCCCGAGTCTTTGCGCAGGTTTTGCAGGCGGTTTACCAGCTCGCGGGCGAGGCCTTCCTGGCGCAGCTCGTCGGTCAGGGTCACGTCGAGGGCCACGGTGAGGGGGCCGTCGGTGGCCACGAGCCAGCCGGGCAGGTCGTCGGTGCGGATTTCCACGTCGTCGGGGGCCAGGGTGATGGGCTGGCCATCGACTTCCACGGCGAGGCTTCCCTCCTTCTCCAGTCGGCTGATTTCAGCGGCCGTCATCTGCTGAATGCGGGCACCCACGGCCTTCAGGCGCGGGCCGTATTGCTGGCCGAGGCGCTTGAAATTGGGCTTCACCGACTTCACCAGCACGCCGCTTTCGCTGGTATCGTCCAGGAATTCGATGTGTTTCACGTTGATTTCGGCGCAAATCAAATCCTCCACGAGGCCGACTTGCTCCTTGGTCGTGTCGTTGAGCACTGGCACCAGGATGCGCAGCAGCGGCTGCCGCACCTTGAGCACCGACTTTTTGCGCAGCGAGTGGGCCAGCGAGCTGATGCGCTGAGCCAGCTCCATCCGCTCTTCCAACTTGTGGTCGATGCGGGCGGCGTCGGCTTCGACCAGCAGCGTGAGGTGCACCGATTCGATGCCTTCACCACCGGTCAGGTTGCGGTACAACCACTCGGCGAAGAAGGGCGCGATGGGCGACATGAGCTGCGCCACAGTCTGCAAGCACTCGTTCAGGGTCTCGAACGCGGCGCGCTTGTCGGTCGTCAATTCGCCTTTCCAGAAGCGGCGGCGCGAGAGGCGCACGTACCAGTTCGAGAGCTGGTCAGTCACGAAATCCTGGATGGCGCGGGCGGCCTTCGTGGGGTCGTAGGTATCGAGGTGGCCGCGCACTTCGGCAATCAGCGACTGCAGCTTGCTCAGAATCCAGCGGTCCAGCTCGCTCAGGTCGGCGTGCGGCACACGGGATTTCTCGTCCATTTCGAACGCATCCAGGTTCGCGTAAAGCGCATAGAACGAGTACGTGTTGAACAGCGTACCGAAGAAACGGCGCTGCACCTCGGTCACCCCGGCCGAGTCGAACTTGAGGTTGTCCCACGGCGGCGCGTTGGCGATGAGGTACCAACGGGTGGCATCGGGGCCGAACTGCTTGATGGTGGCAAACGGGTCGACGGCGTTGCCGAGGCGCTTGCTCATCTTCTGGCCGTCCTTGGCCAGCACCAAGCCGTTGGCAATCACGTTTTTGAAGGCCACAGAGTCTTCCAGCATCACGGCCAGGGCGTGCAGCGTGAAGAACCAGCCGCGCGTTTGGTCCACGCCTTCGGCGATGAAATCGGCGGGAAAATTCTTCTGAAATTTCTCGGCGTTTTCAATCGGATAGTGCCACTGGGCGTAGGGCACGGCCCCCGAGTCGAACCACACGTCGATGAGGTCAGCCTCGCGGTACATGGCCTGGCCCGTGGGCGAAACGAGGAAAATATCGTCGACGTAGGGCCGGTGCAGGTCCACTTTTTCGCCGTTGGCGTAGGGGTTGTGGGTCATGATTTCGGCCGCTACGGCCTTGTCAATCTCCGCCTTCAGCTCGGCGATGCTGCCGATGCAGATTTCCTCCGTCCGGTCCTGGCTGCGCCAGATGGGCAGCGGCGTGCCCCAGTAGCGCGAGCGACTTAAGTTCCAGTCTACCAAGTTCTCCAGCCAGTTGCCGAAGCGACCGGTGCCGGTGCTTTCGGGCTTCCAGTTGATGGTTTTGTTGAGCTCGATGAGCCGGTCCTTCACCGCCGTGGTCTTGATGAACCAGGAATCGAGCGGGTAGTAGAGCACGGGCTTGTCGGTGCGCCAGCAGTGCGGGTAGGTGTGCTCGTACTTCTCCACTTTGAAGGCCGTGCCGTCGCCCTTCATCTTGATAACAATGCTTTCATCCAGCGTCTTGTAATCGGCCCCGGTTTCGTCGTGGCCGTCGTAATTCTTCACCCAGCGGCCCGCAAACTCGCCCATTTGGGGCACGTAGCGGCCCGTCCGGTCCACGATGGGGCCGAGCGTGCCTTCGGCATCCGGCACCATCAGGGCGGGGATGTCGGCCAGCTGCGCGGCACGGAAGTCATCGGCGCCAAACGTGGGCGAGATGTGCACGATGCCCGTGCCGTCCTCCGTGGTCACGAAGTCGCCGTTGATGACGCGGAAAGCCCGCTCCTCGCCTTCAAAAGGCGTGAAATCGAACAGGCGCTCGTACTTGATATCGATGAGGTCGGCACCGGTAAATTCGGCTTCCAACCGCCAGGGCAGCACCTTGTGGTCGCCTTCGGCGTAGCCTTCCAGCGGCACTGTAGCGCCTTTTTCGGTGAAATAACGACCAGCCAACGCCTTCGCCAGCACCACATAGATAAGCTCGTAGGTGTAGGGGTTGAAGGTGCGGATGAGCTGGTACGGAATGTTCTTGCCCACCGCCAAACCGGTGTTGGCGGGCAGGGTCCAGGGCGTCGTCGTCCAAGCCAGGATGTACACATTAGCGTCAGCGCCAGCAGCAGCGAAAAGCTTCTCCGAAACTGGGCCGTGCTTCACCTTGAACTGCGCTACCACGGTCGTGTCCTTCACGTCCTTGTAGGTGCCGGGCTGGTTCAACTCGTGCGACGACAGGCCGGTGCCGGCGGCCGGCGAGTACGGCTGGATGGTGTAGCCCTTGTAGAGCAAACCTTTGTCGTATAGCTTCTTGAGCAGCGCCCAGCAGCTTTCGATATATTCGGGCTCGAAAGTCACGTAGGGGTCGTCGAGGTCGACCCAGTAGCCCATTTTCTCGGTCAGGTCGTCCCACTGCGTCTTGAAGCGCATCACGGTTTCCTTGCAGCGCTGGTTGTAGTCGGCGATGCTGATTTTGTGGCCGATATCCTCCTTGGTGATACCCAGCTCCTTCTCTACCTGCAGCTCGATGGGCAGGCCGTGGGTATCCCAGCCGCCCTTGCGGGGCACCTGCTTGCCCAGCAGCGTTTGGTAGCGGCAGAAGATGTCCTTCACCGTGCGCGCCATCACGTGGTGGATGCCGGGCGCGCCGTTGGCGGAAGGCGGGCCTTCGTAAAACACGAACGTGGGCTGGCCTTCGCGGCTGCTCACGCTCTTTTCAAAGATGCCGTGCTCCTTCCACCAGGCGAGGATGTCCTCGCCGAGCTGGCCGTAGTTGAGCGGCTGCTTGTATTCGGGGTATTTCATTTTGTTACTCGGTCAGTAAGGCCGTCATGCAGAGCGCAGCGAAGCATCTCGCGTGGGGCAGTAAAATCAATCGTTTTGGCGTCATCAGCTACCACCACACGCGAGATGCTTCGCTAAGCTCTGCATGACGTTCGGGTGGTGCATGACGACGTTCTAGATGGTGTAGTCGCCTTCGTACTCGGCGGCTTTTTGCATGTTTTTCAGGTTCAAATCGATGTCATCGTCTTCTTCGTGATACGACTCGTCGTAGTGCCGGATGAGGGCGTTGGTATCCATATCGCCGCCCTTGCCGTGCTCGAAGGTGACGAGCAGCGAGGGCAGCAGAATTAGGTTGGAGAAGTTGGTTATCAACAGCGAAGCCGACATCAACATTCCCAAGGCTTTGGTGCCGCCGAATTCGCTGAAGGCGAAGATGCTGAAACCCACGAACAGCACGATGCTCGTGTAAATCATGCTGGTGCCCGCCTCGCTTAGCGTTACTGACACAGCTTCGCGCACGCGGTTGCCGTTCAGGGCCATTTCCTGGCGGAATTTGGCCAGCAAATGGATGGAGTTATCCCCATCAATGCCCAGCGCAATGACGAAAATGAGGGCTGTGCTGGGTTTGAGCGCGATGTTGAAATAGCCCATGATGCCGGCCGTGAGAATCAGCGTCACGGCATTGGGGATGAGGGCGAAAAGAACCGTTTTGAAGGAACGGAACAGCAGCAACACCACCAGACCTACTAGCCCGAAGGCCATAAACAAGCTGTCGCGCAGGGTGTGAATGACGTATTCGTTGCCCTTGGTGAAGATGATGGTCGTGCCCGTAGGCCGGATATCCATGCCCGTCCCTTTAAAGATGCGGTTCATCTCCGGGATGATTTTCGTGTTCATCAGCGTGTCCAGGTTCTGGGAACCGATGTCGGCGATTTTCAGGCTGATACGGGCCTTCTGACCGGTGCTGTCGGCGAAGGAGCGCAGGAGCTTGCTGTTCATGCCCGCGCCCGTGGCGTTGCCTTTGGAATTGGCCAGGGCGCTGAGGATGAAGTTTTTCTCCGAGTTATCGGGCAGGCGGAAGAACTTGGGGTCGCCGTTGTAGAAGGCCTGGGTGGTGGCCTTGAGGAAGGTAACCAGGCTGACCGGCGGCGACAGCTCTGGCTGGGTACGCAGGTACTTCTCGAACTGGTCGATTTTCTCCAGATTTTTAAGCTTCAGCAGGCCGCGCTTCTTGTGGGTATCGACTTCAAATTCCAGCGGCATTACGCCGTTGAAATGGCTTTCGAAGAAGGCCAGATCGGAATTCACCGAGCTTTTCTTGGGCAGGTCATCCACCATGTACGACACCGACTCGATGCGCGAAATGCCAATGGCGGCCCCTGCCACCAGCACCAGCGCCGCGATGTAGACCGTGCCGCGCCGGTCGAGCACGAGGTGGTCGAAAAACTCCAGCAGCTTGGTGAGGGGCGCGGCGTCGAGGTGCTCCAGCTGCTTGGCGGTAGGAGGCGGCAGGTAGGTGAAAGCGGCCGGAATCAGAATAAAGCTGATGATGAAGGCCGCGAAAATATTGATGGTAGCCACCAGGCCAAACTGGTAGAGAATGGCAATGTCGGTGAAAGCAAACACGATGAAGCCCACGGCGGTGGTCGTATTGTTCATCAGGGTCACGAGGCCGATTTTGCGCATTACCCGCGTCATGGCCAGCATCTGGTTGCCCGATTTGCGGTAGTCATAGTGGTAGCGACTCAGCAAGTAGGTGCAGTTCGGAATGCCGATAACGATGATAATACTCGGAATCAGGCCCGTGAGCAGGTTGATTTTGAAGCCCAGCAGCACAATCGAGCCAATGCACCACACCACCGTAATACCCACCACAATGAGCGGAAACACCACCGCCGACCACGTTCGGAAGAAGGCCAGCAGCGTAATCCCGGTCACAATCATGGCCAGAATGGTGAAGAATTTCATTTCCCCGGCCACCTTGCTGGTCATAGTAGAGCGAACGTAGGGCAGGCCGGCGTAGTGCAGCTTGATACCCGTTTTCTTCTCAAACTGCCCGGAAAAGCCCAGAATCTTGTTCATCACCGCCTGGCGCTTCGAGGAGTTCAGGTACTTCGAGTCCATGGTGAGGGCCAGCAGCGTGGCCCCGGTATTGGGGCTGATGAGTTGACCTTTGTAGAACTCCACCCTGTTTACCACCCGCATCAGGCTGTCGAGCTCCTTCTGGCTGCGGGGCGGGTTTTTGAAGATGGGCGCGGCCTTGAAGCTGTTGTTTGCCGTGTCTTTGGTAATATTCAGGAGCTTACTCACACTGAGCACGCCGTTCACGCCCTCTATTTTGGCGAGGGTATCGGTCAGCTGCCGGAACTCGTTGAAGTTGCCGAGCTTGTAGATAGAACTGTCCTGCAGGCCGACAACCAGCACATTACCATCTTCGCCAAAGGTGCGCTTGAACTGCCGGAAATAGAGCATATCCGGGTCCTTCTCGCTCACTACCTGGGCGAAGTCGTAGGTCATTTCCACGTCCTTGGCCTTGTAGGCCATGAAGACGGTGATGGCAGCTAGTATCGCGACCAGCGACAGACGGAATCGGATGATGAATAAGGCGAGCTGTTCCCACATAAAGTCCTTGTATAAGAGGCAAAGTTACGTAAGCGCGGCGCGGGGCTAACCTCACCCCCGGCACCTCTCCCGCGGAGAGGGAAGCCTGACGTCAACCGATAGCCCGCTCTGCTCCATCAAGAATCATCCCGCAGCTTCAGTAGCTACCACCTCTATCCAATCGGGATACACCCGGACCATCCGGCAGCCGGGCTGCCGACTGGCGGCCTGCGCCGTGGTCCACTACTGGTTTAGAATCTGCCAGATTTCCCGCCAATTCGCCATACCCACACATAACAGAATAACAACCGGTGGCCCTTCCAGCAGCGCCAGCCGCTCAAAGTCGGCATCTCGGGGCACTACTGTTAGCCCGTGCTGCCGGGCGTAGCGCCAAATACGGGAATCATGCCACTGCGTATCGGGCACTATTTCGCACGAGCCGTCGTGCCAGAAAGCCATTCGTTTGGGCAGATTGGCATCAATCAGAAACTCGGCCATGCGCTAAGCAGCCGCGGGCAGGTACGTGCGCTGGCGCAGGGCTTCCAAAGCAATTTTAAGCGCAAACTGCTGGCAGGCAGTAATATCTTCCGGCTCTAAAAAATCGAAGTCCTCCAGAATTTCCGCTGGCGTATCGCCCGCTGTCAACGATTCTAATACCTGCTGCACCGTGAGGCGGTGGCCCCGAATAGTGGGTCGCCCCCCGCACAAATCAGGATGAACGGTGATGCGGTCGTGGATATAGCGGAGCATGGTTTTCAACAGTTAGGCTGACTAAAATAACGTGTCGCAAGCGGTAAAAGGTGCAAGCGGACTTTTTTATTCAAGGCGTCAGAATGTTGCCAAAAAGTAGCGCGGACTTTTAATCCGCGAGTGGCACCGTTTCAGCGGCTTGTTCACTCGCGGACTAAAAGTCCGCGCTACTACTTACAGCTGCTCGAAGATGCGGCGGAAGCTCACGGCATCGCCGATGTAGGCGCGCAGCTCCGAAATTGGCATGCGGGTTTGCTCGCGCGAGTCGCGGTGGCGCACGGTTACGGTTTCGTCTTCCAAGGTCTGGCCATCGACCACGATGCAGAAAGGCGTGCCGATGAGGTCCTGGCGGGTGTAGCGCTTGCCAATGGCGTCGCGCTCCTCCATTACCAGGCGGAAATCGAACTTCAGGGCATCGAAGATTTCCTGGGCTTTCTCGGGCATGCCGTCTTTGCGCACCAGTGGGAAGATGGCGGCTTTCACGGGGGCCACGGCAGGGTGCAGCTTCAGCACGGTGCGGGTTTTGGTGGTCTGGGCGTCGCCCTCCCCTTCCGTGATTGTTTCCTCCTGGTAGGCGTTGCAGAGCGTGGCCAGGAACAGGCGGTCGGCACCCACCGAGGTTTCCACCACAAAGGGCACGTAGTTGCCGTAGGCCTTGCCGGTGGCGGGGTCGATGTCGGCGTCGAAATACTGCTGCTTTTTGCGGCTCAGGTTCTGGTGCTGGGTCAGGTCGAAATCGCCGCGCGAGTGAATGCCTTCCATCTCCTTGAAGCCGAAGGGGAATTCGTACTCGATGTCCACGGCGGCCTTGGCGTAGTGGGCCAGCTTGTCGTGGTCGTGGAAGCGCAGCTTGGTAGCGGGCAGGCCCAGCGCCTCGTGAAACTTGCGGCGCGAAGCTTTCCAAGTGTCGTACCACTCGCCTTCGGTGCCGGGGCGCACGAAGAATTGCATCTCCATCTGCTCAAATTCTCGCATCCGGAAGATGAACTGCCGGGCCACAATCTCGTTCCGGAAAGCCTTGCCAATCTGGGCAATGCCGAACGGAATCTTCATGCGGGCCGATTTCTGCACGTTCAGGAAGTTCACGAAAATGCCCTGGGCCGTTTCGGGGCGCAGGTACACGGGCGGCGCGTCCGAGTCCACGGCCGAGCCTTGGGTCGAGAACATCAGGTTGAACTGGCGCACTTCGGTCCAGTTGCCGGTTTTGGAGACGGGGCAGAGAATTTTCTCATTGATGATGAGTTCGCGCACGCCGGCCAGGTCGTTGGCCGTGAGTAGGCGGCCCATTTCGGCGGTCAGCGCCGCGCCGCGGGCGGGGTCGCCGGCGTTTTCGTACTCGGCGGCTTTTTCTTCGAGCAGCACGTCGGCGCGGTAGCGCTTTTTGCTGTCGAGGTTGTCAATCAGCGGGTCGTTGAAACCGGCGATGTGGCCGCTGGCTTCCCAGGTGCGCGGGTCCATGAAAATAGCGGCGTCGATGCCCACCACGTTGCCATTCAGCTGGGTCATGGCTTCCCACCACAGGCGCTTGAGGTTATTTTTCAGCTCCACGCCGTTGGGGCCGTAGTCGTACACGGCGGCCAGGCCGTCGTAGATTTCCGATGACTGGAACACGAAGCCGTATTCCTTGGCGTGGGCCACAATATCCTTAAGCTGGGTGGTTTCGATTGCTGGGTTCATACCCACAAAAGTAGGCTGGTACGGCGGAAGCTGAAACTTGTGCGTAGAAGGCGCGTCCGTCTGTCATCCTGAGCGTAGCGAAGGACCTTATACCCAAAGAACTATTTGCAGATTGCAAGCGGCGCAGGCGTGATAAGGTACTTCGCTACGCTCAGGATGACAGACGCCGTCACAATTAAGTAACATACCCACCCCGGGCCATCCTCCCTACCTTTGCCGCTTGATTCAACCTAATTACCCACCAACCCCCTCTTTATGTTTGGTTTAGAACCCCACGTGCTGCTGCTTCTCGGCGTGTGCCTGCTGGCCGCCTGCGCGTTCGAGTTCGTGAATGGCTTCCACGACACGGCCAACGCCGTGGCTACCGTTATCTATACCAACGCGTTGCGGCCCTGGGTCGCCGTGGTCTGGTCGGCTTTCTGGAACTTCATCGGCGTGTTTGCCGGCGGCATTGGCGTGGCCATGGGCATTGTGTACCTGCTGCCCGTCGAAAGCCTGGTTGATGCCAACGTGTACCACGGCATTGCCATGGTGGGCGCGCTCATCCTGGCCGCCATTATCTGGAACGTGGGTACCTGGTACTACGGAATTCCGGCTTCCAGCTCGCACGCGCTTATCGGCTCCATTCTGGGCGTGGGCATTGCGTTTTCGCTGCTGCCCGAGTCGCGCGGCACGGCCGTAAACTGGTCCAAAGCCGGCGAAACGGGCATTGCTCTGCTGGTGGGCCCGCTGCTGGGCTTTGCGCTCACCATCGGCATGATGTTCCTGTTCAAGCGCTTTGCGCCCAGCAAGGCCATCTTCAAGGAGCCACACAAGCGCAAGCCCCCGCCCATCTGGATTCGCCTGCTGCTCATCACCACCTGCACGCTGGTAAGCTTCTTCCACGGCTCCAACGACGGGCAGAAGGGCGTGGGCCTGGTCATGCTGATTCTGATTGGCATCGTGCCCTTCCGCTTCGCCCTCGACGAAAGCAAAAACCCCCTCGACCTGCGCGAGTCGCTGGGCAAGGTGGAGTACGTTATCAGCCGCGTAAACCGCGCCGAGCTGAGCCCCACCGACCAGAAAAGCCTGGTCGAGATTCAGGAGAAAACGGCCGACCTCGACCGCATTTTTGCTGGCAAAACCGACATCAAGCAGCTGCCCCAGCAAACGCGCTTCGAAATCCGTCGCGACGTGCTACTGCTCACCAACCGCGCCAAAAAACTCCTCGGCTCCGAGAAGGTAAGCCTGAGCACGGCCGACCGCAAAAGCTACGAAGATGCCTCCAAAGAGATGAAAACCTTCACCGACTACGCCCCCTGGTGGGTGCTGCTGATGGTGAGCCTTTCGCTGGCCTGCGGCACCATGATTGGCTGGCAGCGCATCGTAAAAACCATTGGCGAGCGCATCGGCAAGGAGCACCTGAGCTATGCCCAGGGCGCCTCTTCGGAACTGGTGGCCGCCCTCATGATTGGCTCCTCCACCTGGCTCAATCTGCCCTCGTCGACTACGCACGTGCTCACTTCGAGCATCGCGGGCAGCATGGTGGCCAGCCGCGGCGTGAAGAACATCAACCCCGGCATGGTGCGCAACATTGCCCTGGCCTGGGTGCTCACCCTGCCGGTTACCATGGTGCTCTCGGGCCTGCTCTTTCTGCTATTCCGCGCAGTGCTGGGTTAATAAGCCCGACCGGCCAAAACACAAAAAAGGCTGTCTCATAATGAGACAGCCTTTTTTATTGGCAATTGAGAAGGGTGCTGACCCATTTTGAGCCGGCCATCCAGAAAAGGGGATAAACACCCCGTTTTCACCTACTTATCCACTTATCCACTTATCCACTTATCCACAGCTTAAAACAGCCGGAATGTGGATAAGCCGACCTTACTTAGGCCACTGCACTTCCATGTCGTCATTGATAAACACGCCGAAATTGACGAACTGCAGCTCGCCTTCTTCGAAGTATAAGTCAATCATCGACTTCTCGTAGGAAAGGCGGATGGCACCTTCCTCCATGGTTTCCAGCTCGGGCGTGGCCTGGCCATGGCGCTCCATAAGAGCCTTCACCTGATCCACGCTCTGGCCGTAGATGGCCTCGCCGTAGAGGCGCATGCTGGGGTTGTCGGTTTCGATGCAGCTCAGGCGGAAGTCGTCCTCGCGGTCGAAGTACAGCGAGAGCAGGTAGTCTTCTTCGTGGTAGTTCCAGGCTTGGTGCTCGAAGTCGTCGTCGTCGTCGGACTCTTCAATTTCCTCGGGCTCGCCCACGAGGGTGCGCACTTCGTCCATGGTGGCGCCGAAGCGCAGGGGGCCCATGCCGGTGCCCAGAATGATTTCGTTTTCCTCGATGCTGGAGGGTTGGGGGGTGCTCATGCGGGTTGGGGTGAAGGGTAGTAAGCAAAGGTAGGCAGGGAGGCCGGGTGTTCGGCGGGCAACAATGGAGAAGAACGTCATGCAGAGCGCAGCGAAGCATCTTGCCCGCAGTCACTAATCCTTTCCTACGATTGAGTTGCGTTGTGCGGTAAAGATGCTTCGCTGCGCTCTGCATGACGGTCTTTTTATCCACACACTTATCCCCTACTTCCCATATTTCTCAATAAACGCCTCCTTCTGCCGCAGGTATTCCGGGTGTGCTTTGGCCTCGTCCCACTTGCGCTTGAAAATGGCGGCGGCTTCTACTTTATCCACATCGGGATGGGGATTATGGGGCAATTCGGCCCGGCCGTGGGCGCCGCTCTGGCTTTTTTGTCGGCGGGTACGGGGCCGACGTATTTCTTGCCGCCGGCGTGGTTGGCATAGCGCCGGGCCCGGGTGAAACCCATCTGGATGAATTTGCGGGCCATGTCGGCTCCCACAAAGTCGTGGGCCTTCAAATAAGCCTCAAACAGGCCGTAAATCGTTTCGGACGACTCACGGGCCGCCGCCACGTCTTTGAAGCGCCAGTGGGGCAGAATTTCGGCCTTGTAGGGCTGTACCAGCAGCACACCCTGCTCGCCCCGGCCCACGCGGTAAAGTTCGGGGTGCTGGCGGAAATCAACGGAATGAAAATCGAGCGTGTAATCGAACGGCATGGGGATAAGACCTGGGGCTTTGTGCATAACCCATACGGATTCGCGCAAAAACCGAAATACCCGCTTTCAAGAAATCTCGAACCCGGGGCTTGATTTTTTCGGCCGCTTTATTTTTAGCGTTGGGCCTGACTTCCTTTTTCCCCTCGGCACTCAAATTCTCAAAGCGGCACTCCAGCCCTTGAGCAAGGACAAACCCCTTTTCCAGTTTTCCCCACTCTTATTTTTTGATTAAATTTTTTTCTAAAAGACTCTTTTTATTTCTACTCATTAGGTCGGTTGATAAGTGGAAAAGTCAGCGAGGTTATCCACGCTGGGGATAACGTGGGGGTAATACCGGTTTTATCCACGGGCTATACACCGGCATTGTGGAAAACAAAGCGCTGTTATGTAATGCGTTGGGTGGATTTTCAACATATCCACCACGTTTCCACATTTTTGTTATCCCCTGAAAAAGCACAGTGTGGGAAGGCGTTTTCTCCGGGGAAAGTTATCCACGGTTATCCCCGCCCGGTTTGACCTGTGCGGGCAGCCTGCCAGCCAAAAAAACTTCTACCCCACTTATCCCCGCGCTGCCGGGCTGTTTCCCCCAGGTTATCCCCGAAATCATCCCCACGGCAAAATCAATGTGGAAAAGCCCGTGGAAAACCGGGGGATTACGACTGAAAAATGCGCTCAGTAACTGGAAAAAGCATTTAGTTATCCACTAATGTGGAAAAGCATGGGTGTTTGGCGTGTTTTTAAGCAGTCAGAAATAGAAGGGCCGGTGGAGTTCTGCACCGGCCTAAAATGGCCTGGTAGCCCGATAGCCCGCATCGAAAGGCTGCAAAAGCCCCGCATTAGCGGCCGGCAGAGGTGCACCAGCGAACGAAAAACGCGGAGCTGCCCGGCCGGCAGCTCTGCCACAAAGGGTAAAAAGGAAACGGAAAGGCTAAAATTTCAACGGCTCCACGATGTCGAAGCCGGCCCGCACCTGCTGGGGCTTGGGGTCGAGGTACACCGGCTCGGGTACCAGCAGCAGGTTGGGGTCGCCGCCGCGCCAGCGGCCGTCGCCGTCGGTGTCGATGAGCACGCGCAGGCGGTAGGTGCCGGGAGCCATATCCGAGAACAGGTAGGTGCCCTTGGGCGAGAGCAGGCTGGCCACCACCTGGAACTTCTCATCGAGCAGCTGCAGCTCAAAGCTCTTTTCGCTGGTCGTGATGGTGCCCGAAAGGCTGGTAGATACATCCTGCTCGCTGATGCCGAGGCGTAAGGGTTTCAGGCGCAGGTTCTGGGCGGTGATGGCGGTGATGGCGGTGCTGTCGAGCAGGATTTCGAGGCGCTTTTTGGCCTTGGAGTTGAAGCGCACCACCAGTTCGGTACGGTCGGGGCTGAGCTGGCCGTCGGCGGGCAGGCGCAGGGGGCGACGCTTCACCGAGTCCTCCACCAGGGTGCCAAAGGGCCGGTCTTTGGCCATGCGTACGGGCACGGAGAACTGGAATTTTATCTGGCCCTGGGGGTACACGGCGCGGGCGCCGCCCTCCACGGTGTAGAGCGACGGGGCGGGCGCTTTTTTGGCAGCGGCCGGCACCGGAAACTTGATTTGCAGCGTGTCGTGGCCCACATTGCCGGTACTGTCGGTGGCGGTGAGCACGTAGCGGCCATCGCCCACCTCGGGGGTTTTGAAAAGCACCACCGAACGGCCCCGGTCGGCCAGCTGAATGGCTTCAGCTACGGCGGCGGGAGGGGCCTGGCTATCCAGGGGAGCCAGCGTGGCCGTGCGCAGGCCTTCGCTCATGCTGAGGCGAATCTGGGTGGGGCTGGGCGTGCGCGAACTGACCAGCGGGGGGCGCTTATCGGGCTGCGTGAGCACAAGCGCAATCTCCTGGCCGGTGCTGCCCGCAATAGTGATGGGCGCGGGCAGGTAGGCAATCTTCTCGCCTTCGTCGTAGCGGCCGTTGTTGTTCTTGTCGGCCACGGCGTAGATTTTGTAGGTGCCGGCTTTCAGAAAATTCAGGCTGAACTTGCCGGCTTTGTCGGTGAGCACGGTGTAGTACGGGCGGCCCTTGCGCACGCCCAGCGTGTCGCCTTCGCGGTACAGGCCAATGCTGGAGCCCTCCACGGGCCGGGCCGTGAGCACATCGGTGAGCGTGCCACGCACCTTGCCCGAGTCGAGCGCGGCCCCGGTGCTGAAGGTGAGGTAGGCATTTTTGGCCGGCAGCGCCTCGGTGATATCCACCACGGCCTCCCGGAAATTGAAGCTGTAGGTGGTGTTGGCATCAAGCGGCTTATCAAAAAGCAGCGTGATGGAATTACGGTCTTCGCGCAGCTTGTAGGGGTTGTCTTCGGGCAGCTGGGGCGTGATGAGCAGGTTTTTGCTCAGCTCCTTGGTGATGACGGCCTCCGAGAAATTGAGCCGCACAAACTGCTGCTTCACGTTGCGGGCCGCGCTGTCGGGCGAGCTGCTGATGCGGCGCGGTGGGGTGCGGTCGCGCGGGCCGCCCAGGGGCGGGGCCACGGCGGCGCAGCTTTCAAGCAGGGCAACCAGCGCCAGCAAAGCCAGCAATTCAGCGCGAACGGACATTATACAACAGCAGCGTGGTGAGCGTAAGGACAACAATGGCCGCCCCGATGCGCAGCCCCGTGCGGCGCGTCACCTCGTTGGTCGGCTCGGGGGTGTTAACGACCACAACGTGCCGGGCGGTATCGGCCACAAAGGTCGGCGGTGGCTTTTTGACGGAATCGGGCAGCGGCACGGGCACGGTTTGGGCACGAGCGGCGGTGGCCAGCAGGCCCGCCGCCACGAGTAGCCGCCACCGTGCCGCCGGCCGCATCAGGCCGCTGGGGTGCGGCGCTTGGCCACGTACAGCAGGCTCGAATACTGGCCCTCGTGCTCTTCAGCGTACGCATTGGACTTGTAGCCGGCCTTGAGCACCGTGAGCAGGCCGCCCGCCCGCTCGGCCTTGTGCTTCTCGCTGAGCATGCTGATGTAGTAGGCATCGAGGGGCATGGGCAGCGTCTGGGTTATAGCCAGCTTGTGCTTTTTGAGCAGCTGCGCCATGGTTTTGGGCGCGAAGTGGTAGAGGTGGCGCGGCACGTCGTAAGACGCCCACAGCTCGCGGTAGTGCTGGGCGTCGAGGCTTTCCACGTTGGGCACGGCGATGAGGATGACCCCATCGGGCTTCAGCAGCGCCACCAGCTGGGCCAGCGTTTCGTTGAGGGTGTGCACGTGCTCCAGCACATGCCAAAGCGTAATGGCATCAAAAGTGCCGGGCGGAAACGAGGCCAGGCTCTCCTGCCCTATCGGCTGGCCGAGGCGCTGACTGGCTTCTTCACGGGCGCGGGCGTTGGGCTCCAGCCCCGCTACCTGCCAGCCCGCCGACTTCGCGGCTTTCAGAAAATGCCCCGTGCCACAGCCGTAATCCAGCAGCTTGCCCCGGCGCGGCGCCAGCTTGTTCAGCAGCCCCACCTTGCGGCGCATCGTGAAAAACCGGGCCACTTTGTATGCCTGGTTCACGAAGCCCTGGGCCGCGCTGTTGTGCGACACGTAGGCGTCGGACTCGTAATACTTGCCGATTTCGGCCTCCTGCGGCCGGGGGTTGGTAAACTGGAAGCTGCACGCCGCGCACTGCACAATGGCGAAGCTCTCGTGGCTCACGGTGCGGTCTTCGACAACCAGCTTATTCTTGAAATCCGTTTTGCCACAAACCGGGCAACTCTCTAATCGTTCGTAGGACACTCTTTTTTAATTAAAAATTAAAAATTATGAATTAAAAATTATTGGACTGATTGGCGCTGTTTGGTCTGCGCAGGCTCAATTTTTAATTTTTAATTCTCAATTTTTAATTCATTTCACCTGCCAAGGTACACCATCAGCACCGACACGTCGGCCGGCGAGATGCCACTGATGCGCGAGGCCTGCCCGATGGTTTCGGGCTGAATCTTGAGCAGCTTTTCGCGGGCCTCGTGCGAGAGGGCGGGCATGGCGCGGTAGTCGAGCCGGCCCTGAATCACGAAGTTTTCCAGCTCCTGCATGCGCTCGGCCTGCTGCTGCTCCTTCAGCAGGTAGGTTTCGTATTTGATGTTGATGATGGCCTGCTCCAGCGCCTCGGCATCGTAAGCGGCCAGCGCTTCGTCGAGGGCGGGCAGGGCGCGGCGCAGGTCGGCCAGCTCCACGTTGGGGCGGCGCAGCAGGTTCACGGCGCGGGTTTTCTCTTGGATTTCGGCCGAGCTCAGCTCCGTTAGCAGCGGGTTGATTTCGGCCGGCTCGATGGCGAATTTCTGGAACAGCACGCCAATTTCGGCCGTCTGGCCTTCCTTCATCCGCACGCGCTCCAGGCGCTCATCCGAAGCCAGGCCCAGCTCGTGGCCCAGGGGCGTGAGGCGTAGGTCGGCGTTGTCCTGGCGCAGCAGAATGCGGTGCTCGGCGCGGCTCGTGAACATGCGGTAGGGCTCGTCGGTGCCTTTGTTCACCAAGTCATCAATGAGCACGCCAATGTAGGCCTCGCTCCTTTTGAGCACGAACGGCTGCTTGCCGTGCACTTTGTTGTGTGCGTTGATGCCAGCCATCAGGCCCTGGCAGGCGGCTTCCTCGTAGCCCGTGGTGCCGTTAATCTGGCCCGCGAAGTAGAGGCCGGCAATCAGCTTGGTTTCGAGCGTGGGCGCCAGCTGGGTGGGCGGGAAAAAGTCGTATTCGATGGCATAGCCGGGGCGGAACATCTTGGCATTTTCGAAGCCCGCGATTTCGCGTAGGGCGCGATACTGCACGTCCTCGGGCAGCGAGCTGCTGAAGCCGTTCACGTAGCATTCCACGGTGCTCCAGCCCTCGGGCTCCACAAAAATCTGGTGCCGGTCCTTGTCGGCGAAGCGGTTGATTTTGTCCTCTACGCTGGGGCAGTAGCGCGGCCCCAGGCCCTTGATGCGGCCCTGGAACATGGGCGACTTCTCGAAACCCTCGCGCAGGATGTCGTGCACCCGCTCGTTGGTGTAGGTGATGTAGCAGGGGCGCTGATTGACCAGACGCGGCGTGTCGAGGTAGGAGAATTTACTGGGTGCTTTGTCGCCGCCCTGGGCTTCCATTTTCGAGTAGTCAAGGCTGCGGCCGTCCACGCGAGGCGGGGTACCGGTTTTCATGCGGCCGGCCTCGAAACCCAGCTCCACCAGCTGCTCGGTGATACCGCGGCTGCCCTTCTCAGCCGCCCGGCCACCGCCGAAATTCTTCTCCCCGATATGAATAAGGCCGTTCAGGAACGTGCCGTTCGTGAGCACCACCGACTTGCCGCGAAACTCGATGCCGAGGGCGGTTTTCACGCCCACGCAGGTATCATTTTCCACCACGATGCCGGTCACAGCTTCCTGCCAGAAATCGACGTTGGCGATGCCTTCCAGGGTCAGGCGCCAGGCTTCGGCGAAGCGCATGCGGTCGCTTTGCGCGCGCGGGCTCCACATGGCGGGGCCTTTCGAGCGGTTCAGCATCCGGAACTGAATCATGGTCTGGTCGGTGATGATGCCCGACTGGCCGCCCAGCGCGTCGATTTCGCGCACAATCTGGCCCTTGGCCACGCCGCCCATGGCCGGGTTGCACGACATCTGGGCGATGGTGTTCATGTTCATCGTCACCAGCAGCACTTTCGAGCCGAGGTTGGCGGCAGCGGCGGCGGCTTCGCAGCCGGCGTGGCCCGCGCCCACTACAATGACGTCGTAATCTTCTTGCTGAAACATAGGCGCGCGAAGTCTCGCGAAGTTTAAAATGGGAGTCTCGCCAAGGCGATAGAAGTAAGAACCAAGCTTTGCGAAACTTGATTTCAACTTGGCGAAACCTGGCGCGAAAAAATGCCGCGCGGCGTTGATAGCTACAAAATTACGCAATCCATGCCCGGCCGTCATCGTCACCTGCAACGAAATGGGCATTTGAACGAGCAGGGTGCGGGGCTTGCCCCCGCCCGTCGTCGGACGGTTTGCGGCTGAATCGTGCACCGACGGGCGGGGGCAAGCCCCGCACCCTACTCGTTCAGACCCTGCAAATCCTCGGGCAGCCACTCGGCAAAAAGCTCGGCCGAATTGGCCTGCACCGCTTCCCGGGAATAAGGCAGCCACTGGCCGCCGATGCTGTCGAAAACTTCCGTGGCCGCCGCGCAGGCGAAGAGCTTGTAGTCGAATTTGGGGTAGTCGTGCACCAGGTAGCCGGGGTAGTAGTAGTCGAAATGGAGCCGGCGGCCGTAGTCGGTTTTCAGCAGCAGCAGGTACTTGCCGAGGCTGTGCTTGTGATACGCGGGGTCGTAGAAATTGAGGATGCCGGCGAAGGTGCGCTCGCCGTAGTCGAGCACGCCGGCGGCAATAAGCTTGCCCTCATCGCGCAGCTCGATAATCTGGGTGTTGAAGACGTTGTGGGCGGCCCCGCCCAGCAGCACGGCCTCAATGGTGGGCGCGGCATCGAAGGTAATGGCGGCGCGGTATCGGGCGTACAGCTCCTCGTATTCGTCGGTGAGGCGAAACGGGCGGATGGTGGCGGCAAAGCGGGCATTGCGGCGCAGCAGGCGGCGCTGCTCGGGGCCCCACGCCACGCGGGCCAGGTCGAGGCGCAGCCAGTGGGCGGTGTAGAGGCGGCCATCGAAGGGCACAAACTGGCAGGTGAAGAGGTCCTGCTGCATGCGGTAATATCCCTGGGCTAGGTAGAAATCCAGCGCATCGCCCCGGATGACGGGGAATTCAGCAGAAGAAGAGGCGGCCATAACAAATGGTCAGATGAAGCAGACACAACGGGTAGAGACGCATCCTTGCGTCTCGTCGTTGAACGGCTCCGCCAAGCGGTGGCTGTACGAGCCGTTCAACGACGAGACGCAAGGATGCGTCTCTACCCGTTCTTAAATCAGAAAACACTAGAAGCTGCGCAGTGCCAGGCAGTAGTCTTCCTTGGCGCGCATGGCGGTCTGGCTCAGCAGGTCCTTGTCATGGTAGCCAAGCAAGTGCAGCACGCCATGAATCATGACGCGGTGCAGCTCGTCGCGGAACGGGATGCCGAGGTCCTGAGCATTGTCGCGTACGCGCTCTATGCTGATGAAGATATCGCCTTCGAGGATATCTGCGTCATCGGAGTTATCGAAAGTGATGACGTCCGTGAGCGTATCGTGGGCCAGGTACTCCACGTTGAGGCGGTGCAGGTAGTCGTCGGAGCAGAAGATGTAGGTGAGCTGCACAATGCGGTGCTCGTGTACCTTGGCTACGCGCTCAATCCACTCCAGCAGGCTTTCGGCGTCGGAGAGCTCAAAATCGGGGGCATCTTCCACCATGAACTCGACGCCCGGAGCCTCGTGGTGCAGCTCGCCAGGCGGGAAGTTTTCGTTGTGGGGCGGGCCCAGCGGCGGGGTGCTGTTCATGCGGAATCAGGCGGCTTTAGGCGGCGAGGTGGTCGGCGGCGGCGGCTTCGTCGGCAGGTGCGGGTGCCAGCTGGAACGTGAGCAGCAGGCAGCGGCCTTCCTTGCTGAACTCCACCTCATCGGCAAGGTGGCGAATGAGGAAGATGCCGCGACCACCCGGGTTCTCCAGGTTTTCAGGGGCCGTGGGGTCATCGAGGTTATCGTAGTTGAAGCCCGTGCCTTCGTCCTCAATCTCGAACTTGAGCTGCTGCGGCTCCACGTAGAGCGATAGGTAGACGTTTTTGTCCTTGTCGAACTTATTGCCGTGGCGAATAGCATTGTTCACTGCTTCGGTCACGGCCACCATAATGTTGCCGTAGATATCGTCCTCAATCTGAAAGGTATCCTTGGAATTATCGATGAAGCTTTCAACGACGCGGATATTCTCAACAAGCGACGGAATCTGAATTTTTACCTGCTTCATAGGGTGGTTTGATGGGAAGAGCGGTAGCTCTTTGGGGCGGTAAAAATAGTCTTTTAAAGGCAAAGCACCGCAACTATTTCTGCGACTCCATCGGGCGTGGTTCTAACAGTACACTAATTGGTTAACGAAACCGCCGCCCGCTTGGATAGGAAGCCGCTCGGATTATTTGATTTTCTGGAAATATTCCCCCACTTCGCGCTCATAATACGGCGTGAGGTTCGGGGGTGTACTACGTAGCAATTCGGTCTGGCGTTCCTTACTAACTCGGTATTTATCGAACGCTGGCGGGAAAACCGGGGGCTTGTACTGAGCCGCCTGCGCCTCCCGCTTGGTGTCCTGGTCGCGCTCGCGGGCCGATTTTTCCACTTCTAGCAAGCGGGTAAGAATCTGCTGCTGGCGCATCATCGTCTCCTCGGTAAGGCGCTTGTTCACGAGGTCGGTTTCGGTTTGCTCCATCATTTTTTTGAGGTCGCCGGTGCCGCCCGCGCCCTGGTCGCCTTTGCCGTCCTTGCCGTTCGGGTTGTTCTGGCTGCCATCCTTGCCCTGGCCCTGCGAGCCACCGGGCTTGCCGCCCTGCTGCAATTTGTCGAGCTGCTGCATGGCCTGGCGCAGCATCTGCTGCTGGCCGGCCAGCCGGGCCAACTCCTGCGACATTTCGCGGCCCGACTTGCCCGATTTCGACAGCTGCTGAATCTGCTCATTGAGCTGCTGCTGCATCTTGCCCATGTTGCCAGGGCCGGGCTTGCTGCCTTGGCCCTGCCCTTTGCCTTTGCCCTTTTTCTTGCCGGGCTTGCCCTGGCCGTCTTTGGGCTGGCCTTTGCCGGCCTGGGCCTCCTGCTGCATCTGTTGCAGGGAGCTTTGCAGCATCAGGGCCAGGTTGTTCATGCTGGTCATGGCCTGCTGCTCGGTGGCGGTGGCGCGGCCCAAATCGCGCTGCTGAATGTGGGTGAGCGACTCGTCCATGCGGCCGTTCATCTCGCCCACCTCCCGCGTTACGAAGCTCTGAATCTTGGGCTCCTTCTTGGCCAGTGCATACAGCGAATCCTGAATGATTTTGGCATCGTCGCGCAGCTTACGCTGGGTCTGGCCCAACTGCACGAAGCGCGGGTCGGACTGGTCAACTTTGCGAAATTCCTTCATCAGTCCTTCCTGGTCGAAGCTGAGGGTGAGTAGATTATCAAGGATATCGCGCAGGTCTTCGATGTTCTGCTGGGCCTGGTCGCTCTCCTCCTCGCTCATCTGGTCGCGCATTTTCTGCGCCATCTTCTTCATGCGGGAGGCGGCGCTTTTCTGTTTTCCGGCTGCCTTTTTGTTTTGGTTTTTGCTCAGGCTCTGCTGGCTTTCCTGCATGTCCTGGTCGGTCTGCTCCTGGTCGGGCTTCTGCTCGTCCATGCCGTTCTGGTTGTCGAGCTCCTTGTCCATCTGCTTCAGGTCCTGCAGCTCCTTTTTCAGGTCTTCAAACTCCTTCTGGTTCTGGGCCTGCTCCTGTTTCAGCTGCTCCTGCTTGGCTTTTTGTTCCTGGTTCGAGAGCTTGTTATCGGGGTTTTCCTTGTCATTCTGGTCGGTTTTTTCGGCCAGTTTTTCTTCCTGCTTGGCCAGCTCGTCGAGCTTGTTGGCGGTTTCTTCAGCCTTTTGCTCCAGCTGCAATTGCTTGAACATTTCGAGGGCGCGGTCAAGCTCCTTTTGCAGGGTATCTTCCTTTTTTTCGAGCTGTTGCAGTAGCTTCTGCATCTCGGCGTCGGGCTGCTTCTGCTCCTCCAGCAGCTTGCGTAGCTTCTCGTAGAGCTTCTTGGTTTCGGGGTTGAGGAGGTCGTTCATCAGCTTTTTCAGCTCCTCAGCCTTCTTGGCCAGCTCCTCGCTTTTGGGGCTGGCCTGGTCCTGCTTCTGTTGCAGCTGCTCGAACATCTTCTGCATCTGCTCCATCTGCTGGTTCAGCTGGTTTTTCTGGTCCAGCATGTTTTCCAGCTGCTTGCGGTCCTGAAAGCTCAGGTCACGCTTGGTTTTCAGCTTGTCCTGGGTTTTGACCAGCTCGCGCTCCAGCTTCTCGCTTTGCTTGGCGGCCTGGCTCATCTGGCTGGCCACGGACTCGGCCTGCGCCTTCATCTCCTGGCGCAGCTCACGGCGGCTGGGCAGGCGGAACTCGGCCGGGCGGGTGCGGGTGGCTTTGGGGCCGTGCACGCCGTCGTTGTCCCAGGCTTCCACAAAGTATTCGAGGCGGTCGCCGGGTTGCAGGTTCAGCGCGTTCAGGTTCCAGGTGTAGGCGTAGGTGCCGGCGCTCTCGCGGGGCAGGCCCAGCGGCGTAGCACCCTGGCGGCTGGGGGCCGAATTCGGCCCCTGTCCGGCGCGGCGTAACGCGTAGTGCAGCTCCAGGCGGGTCAGGCCGTAGTCGTCGCGCACGGTGCCGCCCAGCGCCAGGAAGCGCCGCGTCACGGTATCCGAAAAAGCTTCCAGCGTGAGCGAGGGCGGCAAGTCGGGCACGGCCGTGAGCTGATAGGAAATGGGGTCGCGGTTGAGGCTGGCCGGGTTTTTCAGGCGCAGCAAATAGGGCTGCGAGCGCAGGATGCGCCGCGTGGCCGTGAAGGTGCCGTCGTCGCCGCTGGCAGCCAGGGTTTCGTCGGGGTTCTGGAAAACCAGCGCCAGCTCATCGGTAGCGGCGGTGGCAAATTCCCAACGCACCGTGCTGCCCTCGGGCACCGTCAGGTTGCCGCCGTTCTCGATGGTTTCGGCCGCCTTGCCGGTGTAGGGCGGGTAGGTTATGCTGACTTTGAAGTCGCGCAGATTGGGCCGCTCCAGCACCGTGAGCTGGTATTCGGGCGAAGTAAACCCCGCCCCTTTCAGCTGAAAGCTCACGTCGCCCTGCGGCTGCTCGAAGGTGTAGCGGAACGCATCGCCGCGCCCGGCCACTTTGCTCAGCCGCCGCTCGCCACCATCCATCGCGATGCTGACCTCGGCCGGCAAAGCTGCCCCCGCCACGCCCACGTCCAGCGTAAAATCCTCGCCCCGAAACGCCGTCAGCTTCGCATTCTTAATCAAAAACTGAAACGGCGCGGGCGGCGAATAGGCGCGCTTGTAGTGCCAGATGCGCTCCGTGCCCTGCACCAGAAAACTGGGATAAAAGGCCAGCAGCGCCAGCAGCACTGCCGCCGGAATGGCCGCGTACTTCCACAGCGGCTTGCTCTGCTGCTGAATGTTGATGCCCTCGGCAAACGAATACTGGCCGAACTGCGCGGCGCGCTGCTCCAAGCTGGCGGCAATCAGGGCATTGTCGCGGGCCTGGCCCTGCAGCTGCAGGGCATTCACCAACCGGTCCTGCACTTCGGGAAAAAGCTCGCCTACGCGGCGGGCGGCCTGCTCGTCGCTCAGCAGCCGGCGCAGGTTGGTGAGGGCGGCCACCGGCGTCCAAATCCAGCGCACGAAGCTGTAGACCGTGAGGCCGATGAAGCCGAACAGCAGCCCGGCCCGCACCACCGTGGGCAGGTACAGGAAGTATTCGAGCCCGTTGAAGATCACGAAAAACGTGAGCAGCAGCCCACCGGCCACCAGCAATCCACGCACCAGCAGGTTCAGGTAAAACTTGCGCTTGAAGGCCTCCAGCTCCGTCCGTACCCGCGCCAGGGCGGGGTATTGGCCTGCCGCAGCGCCGCGCTCCATCAACATCGCCATAAATCAGGTCTTAGTCGGGAAAGATACATCTGAAACGGGGCGCTTGGTTCGTTTTTGGTGAGGTGTGAAATGGTGAGGTGGTGAGTTTGACGTTCTAAATGCGCCATTTGCGCCGTCGAAACATCAAACTCACCATCTCATCACCATTTCACACCTCACTGTACTTCCACCCACACCGGGCAGTGGTCCGAATGCACCACGTCGGGCAACAGACCCGCGCCGGTCAGGCGGGGTTGCAAAGCTGCGTCGGCCAGCCAATGGTCGAGGCGCCAGCCTACGTTGCGGCCGCGCGAGCCGGCCCGGTAGCTCCACCAGGAGTAGTGCCCCACGGCCTCGCCGTGGTGGTGGCGGAAGGTATCGACCAGCCCATCGGCCAGAAAATCCTTAAACCACTGCCGCTCCTCGGGCGTGTAGCCGGGGCTGTTCTGGTTGGCCTTGGGATTGTGCAGGTCGATGGCCGTCTGGCAGCAGTTGAAATCGCCGCCGATGAGCAATGGTGGCGTGCTGCCATCGGCTCGTAGCTTGGCCACATAATTGCGAAAAAAGTGCAGCCATTCCACCTTGAAGGCCTGCCGCTCCGGTCCGCTGGTACCCGAGGGCATGTAGGTGTTCAGCACCGATACCTGCTCGAAATCGAGCCGCAATACGCGGCCCTCATCGTCATAACAGCTCTGCCCGCAGCCATGAATGACGGCCTTAGGCTCCATTTTCGAGAACGTGGCTACGCCGCTGTAGCCCGGCTTCTGGGCCGGGTGCAGGTAGGCGTGGTAGCCCAGCTTTTCAAAGCCGGAAACATCCATAGCCTCGCGGCTGGCCTTTATTTCCTGGAGGCACAGTACGTCGGGCGCAGCTTCGGCCACCCAGTCCAGCAGGCCTTTGCTGAGGGCTGAGCGCAGGCCATTGACGTTGTAGGAAACGATTTTCATTCAATTGTATGGGATTAACACAGCACGACGTTCAACTGGCTCAAGAACTAATTACAAGTCATCGCCCGGGTCCAGTGCGAAATACTCCAGTGCGTGCCACTTCAGCATGCGCTCCTGCTCCTTCAGGTTGGCGAAGGGCACGGGGCGTAGCAGCTTGTAGTGGGGCCAGCCGTCGGCGTCTACGTGCGTTTGCTCGTAGTGGCCGCTGAGGCTGAAGAGGCGGCATGTAGCGATGTGCATCAGGTCCTGCTTTTCCTCCTTGGTGAAGGTGGCGATGCCCTGGTTCAGCTCCTGAATGCCGATGAGCAGCAGCAGGGCATTGAGGTCGGGGCGCTTGTCGAAGCGAGCTTCCATTTCCACCATCAGTGTTTCCCAGCGGGCCTCAAAATCGGCTTCGGCCTCGGGGTGCTCGGCGGGAGCGGCGTGGTTCAGGTCGTCGCTCATACGGTAGGCTGGCCGTCGTGGGCGGCTTTGTGGGCGGCGAGGGCTTCGCCATCGTGCGCACCGACACCCGCTTCCGATTTCAGAATTTCCCAGTACTCCACCGCGCGGCGGAAGTGCGGAATCACGATGCTGCCGCCGATGATGTTGGCGATGGCGAATATCTCGTAAATCTCTTCGTCGGTGAGCTTCTCCTCGAAGCATTTGCCCACGTGGTACTTGATGCAATCATCGCAGCGCAGCACCATGGAGCAGGCCAGGCCCAGCATTTCCTTGGTTTTCACGTCGAGCGCGCCAGCCGCGTAAGTGTTGGTGTCGAGGTTGAAAAACCGCTTGATGACCTTGTTATCGGCCGCCAGGATGGTGGCATTCATCCGCTGGCGGTACTCGTTGAATTCGGTTACTTGGGACATTTTAGTTGGATATTCTGAGAAAAAAGAACGGTCATGCAGAACGTAGCGCAGCGGAGTGAAGCATCTTGCCCGCCACCACTAATTCCTGTCGATTGGATTACTGCCTGCGGGCAAGATGCTTCGCTACGCTCTGCATGACGGGCTTACAGTGAATGACGTCGTACTATCGGCTACATTGCTTCTCCAAAATTACTTCCAAACCCTTCCCCCACTCTACCACCATGCTCCGCACCCTGTGGCAGGACTTCGTCGGCCTCATCTACCCGCGCCTGTGCCTGGCCTGCCGCGAGCCCCTCGTGACCGGCGAAAACCATCTCTGCACCGGCTGCCGGGCCGAGCTGCCCTATACCGACTACCACCTGCTGCCGCCCGACCAGAACCCATTGGGCCGCCGCTTCTGGGGCAAGCTGCCCATCCGCCACGCTCTGAGCTACCTGCGCTTTGTGCGCCACGGCCGGGTGCAGCACCTGTTGCACGAGCTTAAGTACCAGGGCCAGCGCGACGTGGGCACCGCTCTGGGCCAACTCTACGGGGCCGAGCTGCTCGCGGCGGGCCTGGCCACCGATTTCGACCTTATTATTCCCGTGCCGCTGCATCCGCGCAAGCTGGCCAAGCGCGGCTACAATCAGGCTGCTGCCTTCGCCACCGGCCTGGCCGAGGGCCTGAAAGTGCCGGCTGCCAACACCGCCCTGCGCCGCAATACCAACACCAAAACGCAAACCAAAAAGAACCGCGCCCAACGCTGGGCAAACGTGGCCACGGTGTTTGAAGTCGAGAATCCAGCGTCGATTATCGGCCGCCGCATCCTCATCGTTGATGATGTGCTTACCACGGGCGCTACCCTCGAAGCCTGCGGCGCGGTGCTGCTGGCTGCCGGCGCGGCCGAAGTCAGCATCGCGGCCATTGCCTGTGCGGACCGCTAAGACCACGGATTAGTACAGATTTTAGCGGATTTCACGGATTTTGTGGACGGCGGTAGTAGGCTGTTTTACTGATATTTAGGCAACAAAAAAGGCTTGCCAGATGGCAAGCCTTTTTTGTTCGGGCGACGTTCACAAAATCCGTGAAATCCGCTAAAATCCGTGGTCTTACTTGTTGCTGCCGGCGTTAATCATCGCGCAACGGAAACCGATGGTAGCCGTGGCCGAATCCTCGGCCATGAAGCGGCGCGTACCGGGCGAGAGCCAGTAGGCCACATCGCGCCACGAACCGCCTTTGTACACGCGCACATGGTCGTCAATCAGCGACTGATAGCCTTTCTTGTCGTACTTGTCGGCCGGGTCACCCACGCCGTTGCGGCGGAAGGGGTTCAGGTCTTCCACGTCCTGGAACGAGAGGGGGCGGTACACGTCCTGCACCCACTCGTTCACGTTGCCGGCCATGTTGTAGAGGCCGTAGTCGTTGGGCGGGTAGGCGTACACCTGCTCGGTAATCATGGCGCCGTCGTTCAGGCTACCGGCGATGCCGGCGTAGTCACCCCGGCCCCGCTTGAAGTTAGCCAGAAACTGGCCCTGCTTGCGGCCGTAGGCATTGCGGGTCGATTTGCCATCCCAGGGGTAAATGCGCTTCTCCTCCTGGTTCTCGTTGCCCACTTCCTGGGTGCCGATGAGGGCCTGAGCGGCGTACTCCCACTCGGCCTCGGTGGGGAGGCGGTAGTTGGGCAGCGTGTTGCCTTTTTCGATGGAAGCTCCACCTTTGCCGTCGCTCAGCGCACCAGCGGCACTGGCAGTGCCTTCGGCACCGGCAGCAGCACCTTTGTCTTTTTTCTTTCCAAACAGACCGCCTTTGCCCGATTTGCTGTCGCCACCGGAGGCCAGACGCTCGTTCACCTTGGCGGTACGCCAGGTGCAGTAGTCATCGGCCTGTAGCCAGCTCACGCCCACCACGGGGAAGAAGCG
The DNA here is from genome assembly GCF_018967865.2 of Hymenobacter siberiensis. Taxonomy (NCBI): domain Bacteria; kingdom Pseudomonadati; phylum Bacteroidota; class Cytophagia; order Cytophagales; family Hymenobacteraceae; genus Hymenobacter; species Hymenobacter siberiensis. The sequence continues at coordinate 106,289 of NZ_JAHLZY020000001.1, read as the reverse complement.
GAAGCCGGGGTAACGCAGGTAGTAGGTCACGTAGGGGTCGTTGAACGACAGGTCGCGCGCCCAAACGGTGGTATCGGGCAGGGCCGACTTATAGAACTCTTCCGCTGAGTCGGTGCGGATGAAGTGCAGGTATTCGAGCCAGTGAATGTTGGCTACTTCGGCTTCGTCCATGTAGAATGAGGCGATGGTCACCGTGCGCTCGATGTTGTCGTGCGACATGGTTACGTCTTCCTCCCCCGAACCCAGTACCGTGCGGCCGCCTTCGATAAACACGAGGCCGGGGCCTTCGGGAATTTTCTTGAAATTGGCAACTGCCATGCCCTTCTCCGTATTGTATTCGATACCCGTCGTAGAGGAATATTTACCGGGGTTTGTGGCTGAGGCCGGACCCTTCTTGCTACAGCCGGCGAGGGCTACTGCGCCCACCAAGACTAAGCGTAGATAATTATTTAATTTCATAACAAAGTTAAAATCCGTATGGGTGAGGAGGGGTTAGCAAGCGCAATTAGGACGCAATAATACAAAATATTAAAATACCGGGCAAGGGGCCGCCGGGTAAACACTCCTTTTTAGGCGACGATGGGCATTTTCCAATCGGTCAAACGCCCGCAGCGCCAGCGTCACCTCATGGGCACCGCCCAAATCGGCACTTAGGCGGCTCAGGCCCACGTCGTAGCTGTAGCCCAGGCGCAGGCCACCGGCCTGAATGCCCGCCACTACGGCCAGTACGTGTTGGGGGCTAACGCTACCGGGTAGCGAAATATTGCGATACACCGCGCCGAGTGTCACGGGTGAGGCCGTGAGGTACACGCCGGTCTCGATGCGCTGCGAGCCGCCCTGGCGCGTGTAGGCCGCCACCGGCGTGTAGCTGACCTCGCGGGTGGCCACTCCCGCCCCGGGCTTGATAACGAATAACTTATAGCCGCCGGAGATGCTCAGCGAGAGCGGTAGCTGGCTTTGCTGGCGAAAGCCCAGGCTGGGCTGGTTGAGGTGCTGCCCGGCCAGGCTGAGCCAGCCCTGCTCGGAATAAACCACCACGCCGGTGCCCACGCTGAAATAGTTGACGGGCGCAAAGTCCAGGGCTTCGGCCGAGGGGCCGCCCACGCTGCCGTCTTCCCGAATCTGGTCGCCGAACACGAAATTGTCATATCCCACGCGCTGCCGGCCGTAGCTGGCGCGCAGGCCGCCGCTCAGGGCAATGGTTTTGGTGAGGCGGGTGTGGTAGGCGTAGAGGCCGCCGATTTCGAGGCGGGTGTAGCCCACCGCGCCGGTGCGGTCCTGGTTGAGGAGCAGGCCGAGGGCGTGGTGCTGCCCGGGCGAGTTGGTGCGCAGGTCGGCCGCGAGCTGGGTGCTCACGAAGGAGCCCGCCAGGCTGGGAAACTGGTTACGGTAGCTCAGCGTGACGCTGTAATCATCGACCAGGCCTGTGAAAGCCGGGTTGGTGTGCAGCCGGGTGGCAAAGGGCTGTGAAAAAAAGACATCCTGCGCGTGGGCGCCACTGGTGGCACCCGCAGCCAGCAGCCCGGCCAGCAATGCGGGGCGTATCAGCTTGCTAAACAACAGGTAAGGAGGCTCTGGCATACGAAACGGCATAACGCCAGGCTGGCGCGAATTAGTGCACCGACCTGGCGAAGATACGTCCCGGCCCCGCGAAGGCCGGAATGGCAGGAGCTCATTTCTGCAGCACTTTCACGCTCAGGCGGCGGTTCATGGCGCGGCCTTCCTCAGTGGCATTGGAGGAGATGGAGTAGTTGGGGCCGTAGCCGCGGGCGTCGAGGCGGGTGGCGCTGATGCCCATCTCGACCAGGCTGGCCCAGGCCGTGCGGGCACGGGCTTCACTCAATTCTTTGTTTACCTTGTCGTTGCCCGTATCGTCGGTGTAGCCACCGAGTTTGATGCGGGCTTTGGGGTAGGCGCGCAGCAGCTTGGCGATGTTGCGCAACTGGCTGATAGACTCGGGCGTGAGCGTGGCCTTGCCGGCTTCAAAATATACCCGGTCAAAATTGTACCAGCCCCGGGTCAGGTCCACGGAGTCGACCTGCACCTGCGGGTTGCTCAGGAAGCGGAACAGGTAGCTTTCGGTGGAATTGGCTCCCACGTTCGAGATGGCTCCGCTGCCGGGCAGCTTTAGGGTGGTAGGCTGGCCGGTTTCGTATAAGTAGTTGCCGGTTTTGGCATCAAAATGACCCGGCACGATGGGGTCAGCCACGCGGGTAGCTGGGCGGCGGGCAGGGTAGCGGCTGTAGCGCGGGTACCGTTCCGTGGCGGGGGCTGCAGCTGCTGCCGGGGTAGTGGGAGCGGGAGCTGGCGCCAAAGCGGCCGGCATGGGCGGGGCTGCAGCTGGCGCGGGCACTGGGGCGGCCTTGCTCGTGGCGTGGCTGGCGGTGGGCTTGGTGCTGGCCGCAGCGGGTGCAGGGCGCGGGGCACCGCTGAGGGTGGATACCAGTACGGGGCCGCCTATTACGGCTTCATCGGCTAGGGCCAGCGTGGGGGCGCTGGGGGCGTTGTTGCGGCTGCTGGCTTTGCCGGGTGCATCGCTGAGCTTGTTCAGCGTGACGGTGAAGTTGGTGGTTTTGCCGGTTTCGAGGAAAATATTCTCGACCGTCTGCGGGCGGTAGCCGCCCTCGCCCACCCGTATCAGGTACGGGCCGCCCACCATGAGATTGGCGACCATGAAGCGGCCGGCCGCATCGGTAGCGGCGGCGTGGCGCACGCCGGACGGCAGGTGGATGACGGTGATGGCCGCGCCCGGCAGGGGGGCCTGCGAATCGGATTGCACGCTGCCCATCAGGCTCATGGCCGGATTTTGGGCTTGGGCGGGCTGGGCCGCTCCCAGTAGCCACCCCAGCACGACCAAAGGAATAGCTGGTAAAAAACGCTTTATATGAATGCAGAAATAGGGGCGTAAAACCATGGTCAGAAAAAGCAAGGTTTTGGTATATAAGTAGATAGATGGGCAATGGCCGGCTGCTGGCTTTATTCGAGCAGTTTGAATAGGTGCCTGACACCAAATAGATGCCCAAATTATTCACCCTAGGCCAAAGATAGTGCAGAAATTGCTGTAGAATAATTAGATAATTATTTATGAATAATCTAATCTAATAATTTCACTTTTTTGATAGGAGAGCCTAAATAGTTGGTCTTGGTGAAGGACGAACCGAGTGGCATCGCCGCCAAATGTTGAGCCTATCGCCGTTATTACCGCTCGATTAAAACGGGCCGCTCGTCGATTTTGCCTCAAATTGTGGCACATCCAGCGTTTTACCTTTGTTGGAATTCATTCATCTAAAAGCACTTGCTATGCGAAAGATTTTGTTGGGGTTGCTGGCCTTGGTTGTCGTGCTGGTGGTGGCGGCCATTGCTGCTCCGTTTCTGTTTAAAGACAAGCTGCGGGCCGTGGCCGATAAGCAGATTGCGCAGCGCGTGCGGGCCAAGGTGCTCTACAATCCGGCCGATATTGACGTGAGCGTGTTTCATTCCTTTCCGGATTTGACGCTGGATATCAAGAACCTGCGCATAATTGGGCTTGACTCGTTCAGCCGCGATACGCTGGCCTACCTGCCCAGCCTGCGCGTGGGCCTGGACGTGATGACGGTAATAAGGGGCCAGGAAATCAAGATTAATAACGTGGAGCTGGAGCAGCCCGACCTGAGCCTGCGCCGCCTGAAAAGCGGCCTGGCCAACTGGGATATGATAATTTCGGACTCGGCCGCCGCGGCCAAGGGCCAGGATACCAGCCAGGTGAGCTTGGCCATTAAGAAGTGGAAGCTGACCGATGGCCACCTGCGTTACGAGGACCTGACCCTGCCCTTCCGCATGGAGGCCCGGGGCGTGAACCACACCGGCAGCGGCGACTTCGCTAGCAACGTGTTCGACATGACTTCGCAGACCACCGCCACCGACCTCGACATGAGTTACAACAACGTGGCGTACGTGACGGATAAGAAGCTAGACGCCGATGTGACCCTGAACATGGACCTGAACAAGAGCCTGTATACGTTCAAGGATAATAAATTTAAGCTCAACGACTTCCCGTTCAGCTTCGCGGGTGCCATTGGGTTGCCCAATGCCACGGACATTACCTACGACATTACCTTCAAGGCGCTGGAAACGGATTTCAAAACCCTGCTCAGCCTGGTGCCGGGCGCTTATACCGACAAGTTTAAGAACATTGAAACCAGCGGCAAAGTGGCGTTTGACGGCTTTGCCAAGGGCGTGCAGAATGCCGACCACCTGCCCGGCTACGGCGTGAACCTGACCGTGACCAACGGCCAGTTCAAGTACCCCGAGCTGCCCCAGGCGGCCAAAAACATCAACCTGACCATGAAGGTGGACAACCCCACGGGCGTGACCAATGACGTGAAAATCAACATCCCGAAGTTCCACCTCGACCTCGGCCCCGACCCGATTGATGGCAATATGGCCATTGATGGGCTGAACCCGATGAAGGTGGACGGCCGCGTGAAGGCCAACGTGAACCTTCAGGAGGCCCTGAAAGTGTACCCGGTGAAGGATTTGGCCATGCGCGGGCAGTTTTTTGTGGACGGCACGGCCAAGGGCATCTACTCGAAAACGCAGATGCCGGTGGTGAACGCGGCCATTCGACTGGCCAACGGCTACGTGAAATCGGCCCGGTTTCCGGCCCCGATTGAGAACATTAACCTGAGCGGTACGGTGGTGAACACCACGGGCCAGGTGAACGATACCCAGATAAACCTGCCGCAGTTTAAGATGGTGCTGGAAGGCGAGCCGCTGGAAGGCCGCCTGAGCGCGCACAATATCGACAAGCCGGTATTTGACGCCAACGTGCGCGGCACGGTGGATTTGACCAAAATCACGAAGATTTTCCCCTTGAAAGGCATGACCGTGACGGGCCGCGTGGCCGGCGACATTGCCGCCAAGGGCAACATGGCCGACGTGGATGCCGGCCGCTACCAGAACGTGGTGGCCAGCGGCACGGTGCGGGCCAGCAACGTGACCTACAAGAGCAAGGACCTACCGCAGGGTGTGAAAATCAGCAGCGGCACGGCTATCTTCAACAACAACCAGATTGCGCTGCAAGGCGTGAACGGCGTGGCCGGTAGCTCCGACTTTGCGGCGTCGGGCACCATCAGCAACTACCTGGGCTACCTCTTCACGCCGGGGCAGTCGCTGAAAGGCAACCTGACGGTGAACTCGCGCAATTTCAACGTGAACGAGTGGATGGTGGATGAGGTATCGGCCAAGCCCACGGCCACCGGCGGCGCGGCCCCGGCCAAGGCCAACGGCGTGCTGCAGATTCCGAAATTCTTCGATTTGGTGCTGAACAGCCACGTCGACAACGTGACCTACGACAACCTGAAGCTGACCGACGCCAAGGGTATTGTGACGGTGAAAGACCAGACGGCGACGCTCAAAAACCTCACGTTTAATACGTTGGGGGGCAGCTTTGGCACCACGGGCAGCTACAGTAGCAAGGATTTGGCGCACCCGAAATTTGACTTCGGCCTGAAAATCAATAACCTGAGCTTTCAGAAAGCCTTTTCGGCCTTCAACACCATTAAGACGCTGGTGCCGCTGGCCAGCCAGGTGGAGGGCATCTTCGGCACCACGTTCAACGTGAGCGGCGAGATGGGACCGGATATGTTCCCGAACCTGGCCACGCTCACGGGCAAGGGCGTGTTCGACGTGGTGCGGGCCGCCATCAACCAATCGGAGGTGATGACCAAAATTGCCAGTCTGACCACCCTGCCCGAGCTGAAAACCCTGCTGGTGGTGGACAAGAAAATCCAGGCTAACATCGTGGATGGCAACCTAGTGGTGCAACCCTTCGACCTGACCATCGGCGACGTGAAGATGAACATCGGCGGCTCGAACAGCCTGGCGGGAGTGCTCTCGTACGTCACGTCCCTGAACGTGCCCACCGGCAAGCTGGGCACGGCCATGAGCAGCCAGCTCACGCGCCTCACGGGCGTGAGCAACATTCAGGGCACCGACCGCGTGACGCTGGGCCTCAACATTGGCGGCACCGTGAGCAGCCCGGTGGTGAAGCTGACCAGCGGCAGCATGAAGGACCAGGGCAAAACCCTGGTGCAAAACGTGGCCAAGCAAAAAGCCCTCGACCTGCTGGGCGTCAAGCCCCGCGTCGTGAGCAAGGAGGACAGCGTGCGCCGCGCCGGCCAGACGCCCGAGGAGGCCGCCTCCCAAGCCGCCAAAGACAAGCAGCAGCAGCGCATCGACGCGGCCAACAAGGCCCGGGAGCAATTATCGAAGGGCTTCAACAGCCTGTTCAACAAGCCGAAGCCCAAGCCCAAGCCGGTGGAGCCCGCCGATACTACCAAAAAATAAAGCGGTTGGAATACGCACTAAAAAGCCGCCTCGAAATGATTGTGAGGCGGCTTTTTGGTGCGCGGTGAAGGGCGGGAGGCGAAATTAAAGCGGCATTAATGACTGGTTAAAAGGGTATTAATTTGGCGAAAACCCATAACAAAGATATTGAAACGCTAATTTAAGGAATGAATTTTGCAGCCCCGGTCTCCGGGCTGCGCGCACGTACTTCCACTTTTTTACCCCTCTTAATGGCTTCACATGCTGGTGCTTTTCCGCCGCCCACGCCGTGGCAACGGCTGATGCGGATGCTCGATACCGAGCGCAATACGATTCGCCACATCATTTGGTACGCCGTGGTGGCGGGCGTCGTCAGTCTGTCGCTGCCGCTGGGCACGCAGGCCGTTTTCAACCTGGTTTCGACGGGGGCCGTGTTCGGCTCGACCTACCTGCTCATTGCCGTGGTGGTGGGCGGGGTGCTGCTGGCCAGCGTGCTGCTTATCGGGCAGCTCACCATGGTGGAGGCCATTGAGCAGCGCCTGTTTGCCAAGGCGGCCATTGAGTTTGCCTACCGCCTGCCGCGCATCAAGCCCGAAGCCCTGGAAGGCCAGAACCCGCAGGAGCTGGTGAACCGTTTTTTCGACGTGCTCACGGTGCAGAAGGGCCTCACCAAGCTGCTGATTGACCTGATGTTTGCGGGCATGCAAATCCTGTTTGGGGTGCTGGTGCTGGCATTCTATCATCCCATTTTTATTGCCCTGGGTTTGTTCACCATCATTGCCCTCCTCCTCATTTATGCCCTGAACTACCGGGGCGCGCTGCGCACCAGCATTGCCGAATCGGCCTACAAATACGAGCTGGTGGATTGGCTGGAGCAAGTGGCCGGCCGCCTGCCCGAAGTGCGCGCCAGCCACGCCCAGCAAGACGAGGCCCTGACCCGGGCCGACGAGCTGACCGCCAGCTACCTGCACGCCCGCAATGCCCACTTTCATGTGCTGAAGACGTATTACGGCTACGCCACAGCCCTGCGCACGGTACTCACGGCGGGGCTGCTGGTGGCGGGCACGCTGTTCGTGGTATCGCGCCAGATGACGCTGGGCCAGTTTGTGGCCGCCGAGGTCCTCATCGTCCAAATCAGCGGCTCGATTGAGAAGCTGATGACGGGCGTGGGCACCATTTTCGATATTCTGACGGGGGTGGAAAAAATGGCGGCCGTCACCGACCTGCCCCTCGACCTTCAACACGCTCCTATCGGTCATGCTTAATCTTTCAAACCAGCACGTACCCGAAGAAGTTTGGGAAAAGGTGCCTCGGCAGTCGCGCCCCGAGCTGCTGCGTACCAATGGCAGCCGCCGGCTGAGCCGCATCCTGCTGGTGGTAGGCATCCTGTTTCTGATTGCGCTGTTTCTGCCCTGGCGGCAGACGATTTACGGCGCGGGCTCGCTCACGGCCCTCACCCCGCAGGACCGCCCCCAGAACGTGCAGAACCAGATTGCCGGCCGCATCGAGCACTGGAACGTGCGCGAGGGCCAGCTGGTGCGCAAGGGCGATACGCTGCTCACCATCTCCGAAATAAAGGATGAATACTTCGACCCCAACCTGCCCGAGCGCCTGAGCGAGCAGCTGGCCGCCAAGCGCGGCAACGTGGCCGCCAACACCGCCAAAATTAATGCCACCAACCAGCAGCTGGCCGCGCTGCGCACCACCCTGGAAGTGCAGCTATCATCGGCTCGCAACCGTGTGGAGCAGGCTGAAAACACCCTGGCCAGCGACCGCGCCGACCTTGTGGCCGTGCAGAATTTCTACCAGACCAGCCAGGCCCGCCTGGTTCGCTACGAGGACGGCTACAAAAACGGTCTGTTCTCGCTCACTGACATTGAAACCCGCCGCCTGAAGCTGCAGGAAGACCTAGCCAAGGTGACGGCCCAGCGCAACAAGCTGGCCAGCAGTCAGCAAAGCCTGGCCAACGCCAGCATCGAACTATCGAACCTGCGCGCCAAATACGGCCAGGACCTGGCCAAAACGATGTCGGACCGTAGCTCGGCCGTGTCGAGCCAGGCCAGCTCGGAGGGCGAAGTGGCCGCGCTACGCAACAAAATCGGCAACGTGATGGTCCGGCGCGGCCTATACGTGGTGCGGGCGCCCCAGACGGGCTACATCGTGCGGGCCCTGAAGGCCGGCATCGGCGAGACTATTAAGGAGGGCGAATCCATTGCCACGCTGCAGCCCGACTCGCCGCTGCTGGCGGCCGAGATGTACGTGCGGGCCATGGATGTGCCGCTCATTCAGCATGGACGGCAGGTGCGGCTGCAATTTGATGGCTGGCCGGCCATTCAGTTTTCGGGCTGGCCCTCGGCGGCCGTGGGCACGTTCGGCGGCTTCGTATCGGTGATTGACGTGGTGAGCAGCGGCGGCGGCAAGTACCGCCTGCTGGTGCGCCCCGCCCAGCCCCAGGCCGGCGACAAGCGTTGGCCGCGTCAGCTGCGCCTGGGTTCGGGCGTGCAGGGCTGGGTCATTCTTGATTCGGTGCCCGTATGGTACGAAATCTGGCGGCAGCTCAACGGCTTCCCCCCTACGCTGGACACCGAGCCCGACGTGACGCCGGTGAAAGGCGGGAAGTAACCTCACTCCTTACCCCCAGAGCCGTTAGGTTCTCATGTTAGCCCCCTCTCCACGGGAGCGGGGGCTAGGGGCCGTGCCCGGTAGGGGTGAGGTGAACCGGTCGCGCAATACGAATTCTATAAATCAAGATGTTATCATTCATATCCAACAGGCTTTCCCAACCCCAACGCAGTAGCCGCTGGCTGCTTTGGCTGCTGCTGGCCGCCTGCACTACCCCGGCCTTCGCCCAAACCCCTGCCCTGCCCGAACGCCGCGCGGGGCTGGAAAAAGCACCCCTGCAAACCACGCAGCTGAGCATTGCTGCGCCCGGCGATACGGCGCGGGTATTCTCGCTGCAAAACCTGGCCGACCTGGTATTTGCCAACCATCCCATCGTGAAGCAGGCGGCCCTGCTCAGCGACGAGGCCCGCAGTCAGGTGCTGCAGGCCCGGGGCGGCTTCGACCCCAAGCTGGGGGCCGATTTCTACCGCAAGCAGTTTGGCGGCACCGACTACTACAACAACTGGGGCAACGAGCTGAAAATCCCGCTCTGGCCCGGCGGCATCGACCTGAAAGCCAGCTACGACCGTTACGTGGGCACCTACGTAAATCCCGAAAGCCGCACTTCCGGCCAAGGCTTGGCTGGTATCGGCCTATCGGTACCTATCGGGGCGGGGCTGCTGATTGACGCCCGCCGCAGCACCCTGCGCCAGGCCCGCGTGCTGCAAGGCGCTGCCGAAGCCGAACGCGTGAAGCAGATAAACGAAGTGTGGCTGCAGGCCGCCAAAGACTACTGGAACTGGTACTACACCTTCCGGCAGGCCGCCCTTATTGAGGAAGGCGTGGCACTAGCCGACCGGCGCTTCCAGGGTACCGTCCGCCGCGCCCAGATTGGCGACCAGGCCCCCATCGACTCGGTAGAGGCCCAGATTACTGTGCAGGACCGCCAGGTGCAGGCCGAGCAGCTGCGCGTAGACCTGCAAAACGCCCGCCTCATCCTCTCCAACCACCTCTGGACGCCCGCCGGCCAGCCCGCCGAGCTGCCCGCCTACGCTATTCCCCAGGTACCATCGCTCGACAGTGTGAGCCGCGCCGAGCTGGCCCGCCTCGCCGATTTTGCCGCCGCCCAGCACCCCACGCTGCGCAAGCTCGAAGCCAAAATCAGCCAGCTGGGCATTGAGGAGCGGTACCGCCGCGAAATGCTGAAGCCCAAGCTCAACGTGAGCGGCGTGCTGCTGAGCCAGGGTAATTTTTACCAGTCGGAAGTGCCCGCCGCCTACAATTTCGGCCGCGACAACTATAAGGTGGGCGTCGATTTTGCCTTTCCGCTGTTCCTGCGCGCCGAGCGCGGCAAGCTGCAATACACCCGTATTCAGTTGAAGGAAGTCGCCCTGGAGCGCCAGCAGAGCCAGCGCACCATCGTCACGCAGGTCAACACTGTGTTCAATACCCTACGGGCCTACGAGCGCCAGCTGGCCCTGCAAGCCCAAACCATTGCCAACCAGCGCCTTTTGTTGCAAGCCGAGCTGCAGAAGTTTGAGCTGGGCGAAAGCACCATCTTCCTCATCAACGCCCGCGAAACCAAGCTTATCGACCTGCGCATTAAGCAGGAAAGCCTGCGGGCCAGCTACGAGAAGTCGCGGGCCGAGCTGTACTACTACGCCGGTATGCAGTCGCTGGCGGCGGCACGGTAGGCAGGCGGCGGGCACGCCATCCAGAATCGAATTTATTGGTTTTACAGTTTTTGTTGGGAATAGGCAATCAGCCTGTCAGGATACCAGAAGGGTACCGACAGGCTTTTCAGGCATTGGGCATCAGGTAGTAAAGGCTGGTAAGTGAGCCTGATAAGCAGGATGAGGAAACTTTGGTCGTATTATTGAAGTATACGCTTCGCTAACCTGATTGTTAGCTTAATAATTGCATTAATTCAACAATAAACTAATTTGTAAACGTATGAAATACCGCGGTCTCCTGCCGTTTGCCTGCGCTGCCCTGCTGGGCCTTGCTGGTTGCTCAAAAACTTCCGAAAATGCTGATACCGCCAAGCTGGAAGTGCGGCTGACGGATGCTCCGGGCGACTTCCAGAGCGTGGTGCTCGACGTGCGCCAGGTGGAAGTGCACCTCAAGGATGAGGGCGACCCGGACGGCTGGAAAACCCTCGGCTTCAGCCCGCAGGCCATCAACGTGCTCGACTACGTGAACGGCCGCTCGGCCCTGCTGGTGAGCGACGATTTCGCCCCCGGCGACCTCAAGGAAATTCGGCTCATCCTGGGGCCCAACAGCTACGTGGTGGGCCGCGACGGCCAGCAATACGACCTGAAAACGCCCAGCGGCCAGACCTCGGGCGTGAAGCTAAAACTGGAAAAAGCTACCCTCAAAACCCGCGAAACCTTCCAGCTGCTGCTCGATTTCGACGTGTCCAAATCCGTGGTGGAGCGCGGTGGCTGGAAGCCCGGCAACGACAAAAAAGAGCGGTACCTGCTCAAGCCCGTTATTCGGGTAATTGCCCAGGACCTGCGCGGGGGCATCAGCGGCACGGTGAACCCGGCGGCGGCCCGTCCCCAGATTCTGGCCATCCGCAGCACCATCCTCGGGCCCGACACGGTGAGCACTTCGGCCGATATTTCGGGCGCGTATCAGATTGGCGGCTTGCCGGCGGGTACCTACCGCGTCGAATATTTCCCCAGCACCACGGCCCTCACGGGCCAGCCGGCCTACCGCAACGTGGTGCGCACCGGCGTAACGGTGGTGAACGACCAGGTAGCGCTGCTGGGCCCTACCAGCCTTAACTAGACCACGGATTAGCGCGGATTTTAGCTGATTTCACGGATTTTGTAGTCGCTTTAACCAAAATAGGCTGCCCCATGGGGCAGCCTATTTTGGTTCCTGGAAATAGCGTTGTTCAGACTATGCCGGCTGCGCTGCCGGCTTGGTGCCGAAAGCAGCATCCTGCTGTTTCGCGGCCACAATCTCCTGCACCAACTCCTCCGGCGTGGCCGTGATGGACAGTCTTAGGGCGTAGGCTGGGCGCTCCAGTGTGGCCAGCTGCGAGTCGAGCATTTCGGGGTGCATGTAGTGGCCTTTGCGGCCGCCCATGCGTTCGAGTAGCAATTCGCGCGGGCCGTCCAGAAACACCCAGTGGATGGGGCTGCTCACGCCGCCTTGCAAGGTGGTGCGGTAGCTTTCCTTCAGGGCCGAGCACGCCAGAATGGCGCCGCCGGTGGCTTCCCACTGGCCCAGGTTGGTGGCCAGAGTGGCCAGCCAGCCGCGCCGGTCGTCATCAGTGAGCGGAATGTTGTGGCTCATCTTATCGATGTTGGCGGCCGGGTGGATGTCGTCGGCATCGTAGAATGGCAGCCCGAACGGCGGGGCCAGCTCCTGGCCCACCGTAGTTTTGCCGCAACCCGAAACGCCCATGATGATGCAGACCATACCCAGAGATTAAGGTGAAAAAAGGAAAGCCTGCGGCTTACAGCTGCGGCTGCACCTGCCCGCTCATCTCGCGGCAGTAGGTGATGAAGTCGGAATTGACGGGTTCCAGGCCGCCTTCGCGCATTTTGGTGGCCACTTGGCCGCGGTGATAGGTGGCGTGCGTCACGGCGTGGGTCAGGATGTCGCTCACCTGCGAGTCGAAGGCGTCGCCCTGCGAGTTGGTGTACTGAATGTGGCGGGTCAGCTCGGCCTCGTCGGTGGTTTCGCACAGCTGCGCGAAGCGGGCCGACGTTTGCTCGTGCCAGTGGTGCAGGCCGGCCAGGTCGTGCTCCTGCCATACTTTCAGGGGGCTTGGGGTGCCGGAGAGGCGGGCAATCCAGATGGCCTGGGCATTGATAAGGTGGCTGAAGATGCGCAGGGCCGGCTGGGGAGCTTGCTGGCCGGCGGCCACCGACGAGTCGAGGCGGCGCAATAGCGTTTCGTTGGCCCAGACGTTGAAAGCGCCGAGCTTGGCAATCGTGTTAATCATAATGAGTTAAGAGTTAAAAGTTAGGAGTTAAGAGTTGAGGTCACGACTTGTCCAACCGACAACTCTTAACTCTCAACTCCTAACTCCTAACCCTACCGTGGGTCCTGCCAGACCACTTTTTCGTTGGATTTGTTTTTTTCGAAATCGGGGCATTTCCCGTCGCCCTTGCCGGTGATGCCGCCATCGGGCTGGCAGATGAGCTTGCCTTTCGTATCGAAGACCTGCGAGTACTGGTCGCAGCACGGGGCCGACTGGTAGTACACGGTTTTGCCCTCGTACTGGTAGCGCATAATGCGGGTGATGGGGTTGCGCTTGCGCTCGGCCAGTACGGCGGCAATGCGCGCCTTCAGCCACTGCGGGCGGGCGGTGGTGTCCGATTCGGGCACGTAGCGGCTCACGGGGTCCACGGTGTTGGCACTGGTGGGGGCGGGCGTGTCGGTGCCCGATACGCTGCCGCTGGCCGGCGGCGTGGTGGGCGTGGTCACGCTCACCTGTTGGTGGGCGCAAGCCGACGTGAGAAGCAAAGCGGCAGCAAAAGAGAGCAAGCGCATAGGATTTAAGAAAGAAGCGTGGCTGGCCCCCAGGCGGGGGCTGCTATGGGTACGCCCGGCGCGGCCAATAGTTGAGCGAAGGCCCGTAATCAGGCATTAAAAAAAGTGCGGCCCGAACACCAGCGCCCCTACCACCAGGGCCCCCAGCGCGGCCAGCAGCACCGCGCCGGCGGCTACGTCCTTGGCCTTGCCAGCCAGCGGGTGGTAGGCGGGCGAGACCAAATCGGTGAGGGCTTCGATGGCGGTGTTCACCAGCTCGGCGGCCCACACGCTGGCCACCGAAATGGCCACCAGCGCCCATTCCAGGCGGGTGATGCGGCAATAAAACCCCAGCCCGATAACCACCACGGTAGCCAGCGCGTGAAAGCGCAGATGCACTTCGGAGCGCAACGCCGTCCATACGCCGCGCCCAGCGTGGCCGAAGCTGGCCACGCGCCGCCGCCACAGCCCTTCCGGGGGGCGCAGCCGGTCTGGGGCCTGTGAGTTAAGCTCAGCCACGGCCGTCAAAATCGTTGAAAACAGTCTTGCGCAGGCCAGACCACTCCGGCCGGATGATGCTGAAAATGACCGTGTCGCGCCGCACGCCGCCCTGCGTGAGGCGGTGGCTGCGCAAGGTGCCCTCCTCCGTAGCGCCCATGCGAGCCATGGCCGTGCGCGATTTATTATTGCGCGAGTCCGTTTCCAGCTCCACCCGCTCGCAGCCCAGCGTATCGAACGCGTAGCAGAGCAGTAGGTGCTTGCAGGCCCGGTTCAGGCCCGAGCGCTGGAACCTGGTGCCCACCCAGGTGTAGCCGATACTGAGGCGCTGGTCGCCCTCCACCACGCTGTAGTAGCTGGTGCTGCCGGCCAGCTCGCCGGTTTCGCGGTCGATGATGGCGAAGGGGTAGCGCAGGCCTTGCTCGCGGGCTTCCACGGCCTGGCGCAGGTAAGCGGCCAGGCTCACGGCATCGTCGCCCCGCGTGAGGGTGTATTTCCAGATGTCGGCATCAAAAGCCACGGCCTTGAGGGCTTCGAAATCGGTGAGCTCAAGCGGGCGCAGCCGGACGCGGTTATTTTCGAGTACTACTTGAGCAGAGAAATCCATGCGGAATAAGGGATTGATTATTCGATCAAAACCGCCTGTCAGTCAGAGCTTACTTCGGCTGACAGGCGGTTGCCAGATGGCGGGCTACTTGATTTCGCCCACCATTTCCTCGGGCTTCATCCACTCATCAAACTCGGCGCCGGTCACGTAGCCGAGCTTGATGGCGGTTTCCTTCAGCGTCGAGCCGTTTTTGTGGGCCGTTTGGGCAATTTCGGCGGCCTTGTAGTAGCCGATGTGTGGGTTGAGGGCCGTCACGAGCATCAGCGACGAATCGACGTGCTTCTTGATGTTGGGCAGGATGGCAGTGATGCCCACGGCGCACTTGTCGGTGAAGCTCACGCACACGTCGCCAATCAGGCGGGCCGAGTGCAGGAAGTTGTAAATCATCATCGGCTTGAACACGTTCAGCTCGAAATGACCCATTGAGCCGCCCACGGTGATGGCCACGTCGTTGCCCATTACCTGGGCGGCTACCATGGTCATGGCCTCGCACTGGGTGGGGTTCACCTTGCCGGGCATGATGCTGGAGCCGGGCTCGTTGTCCGGGATGTCGATTTCGCCGATGCCGGCGCGGGGGCCGGAGCTGAGCATGCGAATGTCGTTGGCGATTTTCATCAGGCTCACGGCCACGGTTTTGAGGGCGCCGTGGGCTTCCACGATGGCGTCGTGGGCGGCCAGGGCCTCAAACTTGTTTTCGGCTGTGACGAAAGGCAGGCCCGTGAGGTCGGCAATGTGCCTGGCCACGTTCTCGGAGTAGCCCTTGGGCGTGTTGATGCCCGTGCCCACGGCGGTGCCGCCCAGAGCCAGCTCGCTCAAATGAGCCAGCGTGTTCTTGATGGCCCGTAGGCCGTGGTCGAGCTGCGAAACGTAGCCCGAAAACTCCTGGCCCAGCGTGAGCGGCGTGGCATCCATGAAGTGGGTGCGGCCGATTTTGACGATGTGCATGAACTCCTTCGACTTGGCTTTCAGCGCGTCGCGCAGCTTCTCGATGCCCGGAATGGTGAGCTCGGTCAGGATTTTATAGGCCGCGATGTGCATGGCCGTCGGGAACGTGTCGTTCGAGCTCTGGCTCTTGTTCACGTCGTCGTTGGGGGCCAGGGCCTTTTTTTCGTCGGTGAGCTGGCCGCCCTGCAGCACATGGCCACGGTAGGCAATCACCTCATTCACATTCATGTTGCTCTGGGTGCCCGAACCGGTTTGCCACACCACCAGCGGGAACGAGTCGGCGAGCTGGCCGGCCAGGATTTCGTCGGCCACTTTGCCAATCAGCTCGGCTTTCTCGGCCGAGAGGATGCCGGCGTCGCGGTTGGTGAGGGCGGCAGCTTTCTTGAGGTAGGCGAAGGCGGCGATAATTTCCTTGGGCATCCGGTTGATGTCCTGCGCAATGGGGAAATTTTCGATGCTGCGCTGGGTTTGGGCGCCCCAGTAGGCGGTAGCAGGTACCTGAACGGTGCCCATGGTATCCTTTTCGGTGCGGAAAGCCATTTTTTCTTAATGTGAAAATGGGGGAATGTGAAGAAGTGCAGAATTCGGTGTCAACAGTTTGCAAAAGTACACCACGTTGGAAACCCACCGCTTACTGCGCCCCGAATGGCTGAAAAGCTGTTGCCAGCGTACACTCACCGGGAAAACGGCAGAGCATTCTCCCCTTTTCATATCTTCACATTTTCATATTAAGAAAGAATGTCCTCCATCAAACAAGTTATTGAAATCCTGGCCTCGTCCGAAAAGAGCTTCGAAGATGCCCTCCAGCGCGCCGTACAAACCCTGAGCAGCTCGGTGCCCAACATCACCTCCATTTACGTGAAGGACCAGAGCTGCAAGGTGCGCGACAACCGCATTGTGGAATACCGCATCACGGCCAAAGTGAGCTTCGGCACGCCCGTGGAGGAGTTCGACATGACGGACATTGAGCGCACCTTCGATGAAATGCCCCAGCCGGCCGGCAACGGCGCGCCCGACTACAGCCACCTCGACCTGCCCACCCAGCCCGACCTGCCCACTCCCACCGAGCCCGAAAACGGCAGCGCCACCGAGCCCGAAAGCGGCGGCGGCTACAGCGGCTAGGACGGTATTTCGCTCAAGTTTAGAAAGGCCGCCCTGGGGTGGCCTTTTTTGCGTTCGGTCGGGTGCGGCGCAAACCGCTGGCGGGCCCTACCTTGTGCCGGCCTACGAGACGCCGAGATGCGGCGCCCAAATTCATTCTTCCCGATTGATAATATGCTGCAACGCTACACCCTTCTGCTGGCCGCCGGGTTGCTGGCCACGGCCGCCCACGCCCAAACTGCCCCGCTCGAAACCAAGCCGCTGCTGGGTTTCGAGCCCACCCACGTCGCCACTGAGTACCAGCTCGAAAAGCAGTTTGATGCCCAGCTCAAGGCCGATAATCTGCGCGAATGGATGAAGCGCATGGCTGCCCACCCCCATCACGTGGGTTCGCCCTACGACAAGGACAACGCCGATTTTATGGCCGGCCTGTTCCGCAGCTGGGGCTACGAAACCCGCATCGACGTGTCGTACGTGCTGTTTCCCACGCCCAAGCTGCGGGTGCTGGAACTGGTGGCCCCCACTCGCTACGTGGCTGGCCTGACAGAAAAACCCGTGGCCGAAGATGCCACCTCGGGCCAGACGGCCGAGCAGCTGCCTACCTACAATGCCTTCTCGAGAGACGGCGACGTGACCGCCGAGCTGGTGTTCGTGAACTACGGTGTGCCGAAGGATTACGAGGAGCTGGAGCGCCGCGGTATCGACGTGAAGGGCAAAATCGTGATTGCCAAGTACGGCGGCTCGTGGCGCGGCATCAAGCCAAAAGTGGCGGCCGAAAAGGGTGCCATCGGCTGCCTGATTTACTCCGACCCGAAGGATGACGGCTACGGGCAGGGCGACGTGTACCCCAAAGGCCCTTTCAAGCCCGAAACCGGGGCCCAGCGCGGCTCGGTGCTCGACATGCCCACCTACCCCGGCGACCCGCTCACGCCCGGCTACGGCTCGACCAAAAACGCCAAGCGCCTCGACTACAAAACGGCCCCCACAATCACACAAATTCCGTGTTTGCCGATTTCCTACGGCGATGCGCAGCCCTTGCTGGCCGCCCTGGCCGGGCCCATGGCTCCGGCCGACTGGCGCGGGGCGCTGCCCATTCCGTACCACCTCGGGCCTGGCCCGGCCAAAGTGCATTTGCAGCTGGCTTTCAATTGGAAAACGGAGCCGGTTTACAACGTCATCGCCACGCTGAAAGGCAGCACCTTGCCCGATGAGTGGATAATGCGCGGCAACCACCACGACGCCTGGGTGAACGGAGCCAACGACCCGCTCAGCGGCATGGTGGCCGAGCTGGAAGAGGCGCGTGCCCTGGGCGAGCTGGTGAAAACCGGCTGGCGCCCCAAGCGCACCATTATGTTCTGCGCCTGGGACGGCGAAGAGCCCGGCCTGCTGGGCTCGACGGAATGGGCCGAAACCAACGCCAAGGCCATTCAGGCGCACGTAGTGGCTTACCTGAACACCGACAACAGCGACCGGGGCTTCTTGGGCGTGGCGGGTTCGCACACGCTGGAAAAGTTTTTCAACCAGGTGGGCCGCGATGTGCCCGACCCGGAAAAGGCCGGTCTGTCCATCATCGAGCGCCGCCGGGCCTATGATTTGGTGGAAGGCAGCCCCGACGTGCAAAAAGACGCCCGCGACCGGCCCGACCTGCGCATTGGGGCGCTGGGCGCGGGGTCCGATTATTCGCCCTACATCCAGCATCTGGGTATTCCGTCGATGAACGTGGGCTTTGGCGGCGAAGGCCAGGGCGGCGAATACCACACTATTTTCGATTCGTTCGACGACTTCACCCGCTTCAAAGACCCCACGTTTGCCTACGGCGTGGCCCTGGCCCAAACCATGGGCCGCTGCGTGCTGCGCCTGGCTGATGCCGACGTGCTGCCCTTCGAGTTCCAGAACTTCTCGAACACCGTGGCCAAATACGGCACCGAGGTGAAGCAACTGGCCGAAACCATGCGCACCGAAACCGACAAGCAAACCAAGCTGCTGGCCGAAAAACGCTACGAAGCCGTGGCTGACCCCACTAAAACCCTGCTGCCGCCCACGGCCAAAGACGCGGTGCCCTACCTCAACTTCGCCCCTCTCGACAACGCGCTGGTGAAGCTGGAGCAAAGCGCCCAGGCCTACGCCCAGGCCCGCAAAGCCAATCCCGCCCTGCCCGCCGCCCGTCAGAAAGAGCTCGACCAGCTCCTCTACCAAGCCGAGCAGCAGCTGATGAGCGCCGAGGGCCTCCCCCGCCGCCCCTGGTATCGCCACCAGATTTACGCCCCAGGCTTTTACACGGGCTACGGCGTGAAAACCCTGCCCGGCATCCGCGAGGCCGTGGAGGAGCGCAAATGGGCCGAAGCCGACGAGCAGATAAAGCGCACCGCCGCGGCCATAGAGCGGTTTTCGACGCAGGTGAGCCGGGCAACGGCGGTGGCCAGCCCTGGCCCGGCCCAGTAGTCAAAGACTTTACTTGGCCGTCCTGCTTCGACAAGCTCAGCAGGACGGTTCTGACCTGATTGTTCTTTCAAAATACCCAATCTCCCTGTCCAATGAAGCTTTTTACCCTCCCCTGTCTGGCCGCTCTGGCGCTCACCGCCGCTCTTGCTACGAGCTGCAGCCAGCCTAATGCCAGTGCTGAAACCGGTACTTCTACCGCCTCGGCCACCCTGGCCAGCTACTTCGACAACCCCGAAACCGGCGTGCAGGACGGCAACGTGCGGATGATTCCCATAACGACGCCCAAGGGCAAGTTCAACGTCTGGACCAAGCAGTATGGCAACAACCCCAAAATCAAGGTGTTGCTGCTGAACGGTGGGCCGGGGGCTACGCACGAGTATTTCGAGTGCTTCGAAAACTTCCTGCCGAAGGAAGGCATCGAATTCATTTATTACGACCAACTGGGCTGCGGCAATTCCGATAATCCCAAGGATACGTCCATGTGGAGCCTGCCGCGCTACGTGGAGGAAGTGGAGCAGGTGCGCCAGGCCCTGAAGCTCGACAAGACCAATTTCTACCTGTTGGGCCACTCCTGGGGCGGCATTCTGGCCGCCGAATACGCCTTCAAGTACCAGCAAAACATGAAAGGCCTCATCATTTCGAATATGATGATGAGCATCCCGGACTACGGGAAATACGCCGATAACGTGCTGGCCAAGCAGATGAAACCGGAAGTGCTGGCCGAAATCCGCAAGCTTGAAGCCAAAAAGGACTTCGAAAACCCCCGCTACATGGAGCTGCTGCTGCCCAACTTTTACGTTGAGCACATTTGCCGCATTCCGCTTGACCAGTGGCCCGAGCCGGTGAACCGCTCGTTCAGCAAAATGAACCGGTCGCTTTACGTTACCATGCAGGGGCCCAGCGAGTTCGGTGTGTCCGGTAAGCTCCTGAACTGGAACCGTGTTCCCGACCTGCCCAAGCTCACGGTGCCGGTCCTCAGCATCGGCGGCAAATACGACACCATGGACCCCGAACACATGCGCATGATTGCCAGCAAGGTGCAAAAGGGTAACTCCCTCATCTGCCCCCAAGGCAGCCACATGAGCATGTACGACGACCAGCAAACCTATTTCACCGGCCTCATCAAGTTCCTGAAAGCGGCGGATGCCGGCACCGTGCAGCCCGGTGCCGCCCTGTAGCCATTTGCTCCGGTCCGACTGCCCCAGGCGGTCGGACTGGAGCAAATGCTGTGCAACAACCTTAAAACGTGATTGTCAGCTCCATGGGCAGGTCGGCGCGGCGGCCGGCGGCAATGCCCGGCTGCCAGGTCGGGCCCTCGCGCGCCATGCGCAGGGCCTCGTTGTCATAGTTTGTTCGCAGGCCGCCGACCACTTTCAGGTTGCTGATTTTGCCATCGGCCCTCACCATGAACCGGAGGCGCACCGTGCCATTGAGGGGGCGCTCGCCCTCCCCGGGTTCAAACGCGGCGGCCTCGCGGTGCAGGTAGCTGCGCAGGGCCGGCGTGCCGCCCACCGGCGCGGGCTGGAAGGTTGGAGTGGCCGGCATGGGCGTATTAATCACGCTTGCGCCAGCGGTATTGTCCGTCAATTGATTGGCGGCAATGGTCTTGGATTTGGCAGCGAGTGTCCGGCTGGCCCGCGCTGCTTTGGCATTGGCCAGCGTATCGGCCGAGGTCGTTTTAGTCAGCATCGCGGCGGTTTCTGCCGTGGAATTGACGGTGGCTTGGGCTGCTGGCGCGGCAACCTGCGCGACAGCCGCATGGAAACCCTGGCCGACAAAGGCAACGGTAACTATGCCTACCTCGATAACCTCGATGAGGCTGGCCGGGTGCTGGTGGCGCAGTTCGGCGGCACGCTCTTCACCGTGGCGAAGGATGTGAAGCTGCAAATCGAATTCAACCCCGCCCGCGTGGCCAGCTACCGTCTCGTGGGCTACGAAAACCGCTTGCTGGCCGCCGAGGATTTCAACAACGACCGCAAGGATGCCGGCGAGCTGGGCGCGGGCCACACCGTCACGGCCCTCTACGAAATAGTGCCTGCGGGCAGTGCTCAGCCGCTGATTGACGACCTGAAATACCAGCCCGCCCAGCCCACCACCGCCACCATGCAGCGGTTCCTCACCAACGACGTACTGACCGTGAAGCTGCGCCACAAAGAGCCGCAGGGCAGCGCCAGTAAACTCCTGGCCCAGCCGCTGGCCGGCACCGCGCTGGCCATCGAAAAAGCCTCGCCCGACTTCCGCTTTGCCGCCGCCGTGGCCCAGTTCGGCATGCTGTTGCGCCAGAGCGAGCAGCGCGGCACCGCCACCTGGGCCGCCACCGAGCAGCTGGCCGACGGAGCTCGGGGCCAGGATACCGATGGCTATCGCGCCGAGTTTGTACGCCTCGTGCGCCTGGCCCAGGGCCTGAGCGGCAGTGGCACGGTGGGCGTGCGGTAGCGGAACAGCAGAGAAGAGCGTCATGCTGAGCGCCGCCGAAGCATCTCGCGTGTGGTAGTAATCCAATCGTTAAAAAAAAGATTAGTGGTGGCACGCTAGATGCTTCGGCTGCGCTCAGCATGACGGTCGACAAACCAAAAAGGCCCTTCCGATGCAGCAGAAGTGCCTTTTCAATAACATATCTCGGATACTGACGACTAAATCGGCAACGAAGAATCGAGGAATAAAATGGCCGGTAATCGGCTTGAATAATTAGAAGGAGTAGTTAAGGCCGACTTTGGCCACGCGGTTGTAGGCGCTGAAGCGGTTGTTGGCATCGAGCGAGGTGAGGCCGTAGTCGTAGCCAGCGCTCAGGCCGAAGCCGTTTTCGAACTGGTAGCCCAGGCCGGCCACGGCGGCAAAATCAACCTTGCGCAGCTGGTTCGACACGTCGAAATCCTGCTTGTAGGCCGAGAAGCCGAGCACGCTGGCATCTACCCGGGCCTTACCGCTAACGAGAAACGAGGCCTGCGGGCCGGCGTAGAGGTAGAAGCCCGGCGTGATGAACACCTTGGCCAGCACCGGCACGTCGATGTAGGCGAGGCGAGCCGTGCCGGTCACGTTGGCGTTCAGGAAATCGAGGGCCGGGAAGGGCAGCGTGCCTCTGAGCACCGCGCCTTTTTCGGCGTAAGTAATTCCGGGCTCGATGGCAAAGCCGGGGCCGATGGGCAGCGTGGCGTATAAGCCGGCGTAGAAGCCGGGGCGCAGCTGCTTGCTGATGGACCCGTCGGGGGCGTAGCCGGCCAGGGTGGTGAAGCTCTGCACGGCATCGCCCTGCAAATCAGCCACGTTCAGGCCGGCCCGGAAGCCGAAGCGCACGCCGGAAGTAGTGGAATTAGAAGTCGAATACGTGGGCTGCTTGGCGTAGCTGGGAGTGCGGCGCGTGGTGGGCGAGCCCATGGGGCGGGGCGAGGGTACCGCCTTGGGGTTGCCGTAGGCATCGCGGGCCCCCTGGGCCGAAGCGGTAGAACAGGTGGCCGAAATCAATAGGCAAGCCGCGGCCAGGCCGCCCGAAAGGCGTGAAATTTTCATAACCAGCATTGGTTGAAACGAGTGAAAGAAACCGGCCGCTCGGGGCCGGACTACCGGCCCGGCTATTGGGCCGATGCAGGGATGCATTGCAAAACCGTGCCAAACCGTTTCGCAGAAGCTCTCCGTTCGCGTCCCGGTTTTCTGGGCAGCAGACCAAAGCCGCCAAATCTTGGATTAACGGCCGCACGAAATCGACCAATGTCCGGCGGTTCAAAAAGCAAAAAACCGAACCGCTCAAAAGCAGCCCGGCTTAGCAGCAGGAAAGCGCGAAAAGCCAGCAGCCCCCGGCGTTTCGGGGCTGGCTCCCGCCGGCCCGAGCGTGCTGGCTCGGTTGTACCCTTCCGCCACGGGCGGGGCAAGCCCCGCCGCTACCGGGGCTGCTCCCGGTTCAGCAGGCGCAGCAGCACGCCATTGGTCCACCCGAAGCCGTCCTGCAGCGGGTACTCGCCGCCGCCGGCGGGGCGGTTCACGTTCTGCACGTCGTATTTCTCCAGCAGCTTGCCGGTTTGGTTATACACGCGGCTGTTGAGGCGCACCCAGCGGTGGGCCACGGTGTCGGCCAGGGCATTATGGTCGTAGCGCGTCAGGCCTTCGATGGCCAGGTATTGCAGCGGAGCCCAGGCATTGGGGGCGTCCCACTGCTGCTTGGTGGCCGATAGCGTGGTCACGAGGCCGCCGGGCTTGAGGAAGTTGGTTTGCAGGCCGGCCGCTACGCGCCGGGCCTGCTCTGGCGTGGCTAGTCCATACGCCAGCGGGAACGTGCCCGCCAGGCTGCGCACCTGCGAGCGCTGCTTCAGGCGCCAGTTGTAGTCCTGAAACCAGCCGGCTTTGGGGTCCCAGCTCAGGGCCAGCAGGGCCATTTTGCGCTGGGCAGCCTTGGTATCGTACAGGCGGGCCTGGGCGGGCTGGCCGGCCACGCGGGCCGCCTCGGCCAGCACCGTTTCGAGATTATAGAGCAGGCAGTTCAAATCGACGGGTATCAAATCGGTGGTCTGAATGCTTTCCAGCCCACCCCCCGGCTTAAACCAGCGGCTGCTAAAATCCCAGCCCGAGGCTGCGCCCGCCCGCATGTGGTGGTAGAACTGCGCGGCCGGCTGCTTGCTCTTTTTGGCGGCGGCCACGTCCTCGGCGTAGGATTCTTCGCGGGGCTGGTCGCTCTCGTCCCAGTAGCGGTTCAGCAGGCTGCCGTTGGGCAGGCGCACCACGCGGTGGGCGGCGGTGCCGGGCTTCAGGGTTTCGGCCCCGCGCATCCAGTAGCGGTATTCGGCTTCGAGGGCCGGGCGGTAGCGCAGCAGCTCGGCGTTGCCCAGGTCCTTAGCCAGCAGCTGCACAATGTTGGCGAAGAAGGGCGGCTGCGAGCGGGTGAGGTAATACGTGCGGTTGCCGTTGGGAATGAAGCCGAACCGGCCGATGAGGTAAGCGAAATTATCAGTGATATCCTTCATTATCTGCGTTTTGCCGGCCTCGTCCAGCCCCAGCATCGTGAAGTAGGAATCCCAATAATACACCTCCCGGAAGCGTCCGCCCGGCACCAGGTAGGGCTTGGGCAGCGGCACCAGCGAGCGGAATTCCGCCAGCGAATCGGTCGCGTCGGCGGCCGGGGCGGCGGGGCGGGCCAGCACTGTCCACAGCGTGTCGAGGTGGTGACGCAGGCCGGCTTTCAGGTCGCTCTGGAAAGGCACTGAGCCATCGGTTGGCAGTGTGAAATGGGCTTCCACAAAGGCTTTAAGGTTGAAGCCCGGCTGGGTTTTCTCGCGCCGCCAGGCCGCCAGAATGGTGGCCGGCCGCTGCTTCGGGGCAGCATCCACAAAGGTCTTGTTGTCGGGGAAAACGCGGCCCAGCTGCACCGCCTCAAACAGGCCCGGAAACAGCTGCCGGGGCGAAAGCGGCACGCCCGCTGGCTTCGGTACTACCGGTGTGGCGGCGGCCGCTTTGGGGGCCATCGGCGCAGCCGTTTCGGTCTGGGACCAGCCGCGTTGGGTAGCCAGGAGCCCTACCAGCGAGCAGAATACGGTTTTCAGCATAAGTAGGGAGCTAATGGTTCGGGGCTGCGCGGCAGTGCACAAGGAGCAGGCTCGGGGTGGTTTACGGCTGAGAGCGGTCTTTGGCTTCGTAGCGCCTGCCGCCGCGCTGTGTTGCGTCCCGCCACCGCAATAAGTAACTAAAGTTGCGGAGCAGCCGCGTAGCGGTGGCAGGTTCGTAGCCAACCAGCTAAAGGAACGTCAAAGCCACGTAGAGCGGTAACAGACAGCCGGGTTATTTCTGCCACCGCCATGCGGCTTTCTCGATGTGCTGCCTGAGATTGCTCCAACCTTTGGCCGCTACCCGGCTACTGCGCAACTTGGGTTGGCTGTGTCATTATGGTTTGCTGATTGTCATTGATTGATAGTGGATAACCTGTAAAACTAAGTTTATAGTTTTAAAACTAAAATATTAGTTGTACGTTTGCGTTACCCTGACTCAACCTTCCAACATGGACCCCGCTGCTTTCCCCGAACTCACCCGCGCCGAAGAACAAGTGATGCAGGTGCTCTGGCGCCTCGGCCCCTCCTTTGTGAAGGACGTGCTGGCCGAGCTGCCCGCGCCCCAGCCCGCCTACAACACGGTTTCCACCATCATCCGCATCCTCGAAACCAAGGGTTTCGTGGACCACGAAGCCTTCGGCCGCACACACCGCTACTTCGTGCTGGTGGCCCAGGACGACTACCGCCGCTTCTCGCTGCGCAAGCTGTTGGGCGGCCACTTCGGCAACTCGTTCAGCCGCCTCGTTTCGTTTTTCGCCAAGGAAGAAAACCTCGATGCCGCCCAGCTCGACGAGCTGCTGCGCCACGCCGCCCACCCCCAAACCCCCGAAGACCATGACCCAGCTCAGCCTGCTTAACTGGATGCTGCTCAGCACCGCGCTGCTCGGCGCGTGGTGGGCTTGCTACCGCCTGGCCCTGCGCCCGGAGCGCAGCTTCGCCTACAACCGGGCCTTTCTGGCGCTGGGGCCGCTGCTGGCCGCTGGCCTGCCGCTGTTGCCGCTGGCCTGGCCAGCTGGCTGGTGGGGCACCGGCCCGGCGGGTCTGGCCGGTGTGGCGGCCGTGCTGCTGCCGACGGTAGAAGTGAGCGCGCCCGGTGCGGCCGTCGTGGCAACCGGCCCCAATTGGACGTTCTGGTTACTAATGATTTACCTAGCCGGCGCAGTTCTGATGCTGGCCCGCCTGGCCTACGGGCTGGCGGGGCTGTGGCACACGGCCCGCCGTCTGCCCCGCACCGCTCACCCCGGCTACACGCTGGCAGAAACCCACGGCCGGCTGCCCACCAGCTCCTTCGGCCGAATCGTGTTCTGGGATGAAACCCTGGCCCTGAGCCCGGCCGAAGCCCGTCAGGTGCTGCGCCACGAGTTGGCCCACGTTCGGCAAGGCCACACCTACGACCGGCTGCTGCTGGAGCTGCTACGCGCCGCGCTGTGGTTCAACCCCTTCGTGCACTTCTGCGGACGGGCGCTGGCCCTCACCCACGAGTACCTGGCCGATGAAGCGGCCCTGCACGATGAATTCTCGCCTACGCCTTCCCTGTCCACTTCCTACTCCCAACTGCTGGCCCGGCAAGTGGCCAGCCGCCTCGGTTTCTCGGTTCCGCTTGCGCACTCCTTCTCCCATTCCCAAACACTCAGTCGCATTGCCATGATTCAGAAAACCAATCCCATCCGCCGTTGGAAACAGTGGCTTGCCCTGCCGCTGGCAGGCGTGTTATTCGTTGCCATAGCCTGCGAGAAAGCCGCGCCGCCCGCCGCACCAGCCGAAAAACTGGAGTTAGTAAAAATTGACGGCCAGAACCGGCTTGTTCTTCACAAAGGCTCCGAAACAACACTATTGCCGCCCCCGCCGGCCCCTCCGGTTGTATATGATATGGTTGACCAGATGCCGGAGCTGCCGGGGGAGGCGGGCCAGCGGCTATCGTGACCAATATCCAGCAGCACCTGGTTTACCCCAAAGTGCCTGCGGCCGAACAGCACATGGGCCGCGTGTTTGCTTCCTTCATCGTGACGGATAAGGGCGAGGTACAAGCGGCTAAGGTCATAAAAGGGCTCAGTCCCGCCTACGATGAAGCCGTGATAGCCGCCATTCGGCAGTTGCCGAAGTTTGTGCCCGGGATGAAAGATGGCAAAGCGGTAAACGTTTCGTTTACTGTGCCCTTGCTATTTGTCGGGACCATAGACGTCTCCACTCCTCCCAGCGGCGAACAGGGCAAAATTATCAGCCACTAAACCTGGCAAAACCGAGAGAAACCGCTCGAAATGCTCCGGTCTGCGCCGGGGCCTTTCTGCGTTGATGGCTCCGCAGAAGCCCGGCCGCAGCTCCTCAAGTAACTTTAGGGCCGGAAGCAGCGGTCAGAGCTGCTTTTTAATTGCCCGCTGCCCGGTTGCGCCTGCCTTGTCGGTGGTGGCCTGTCCATTGGCAACCTGCACCTGACTACCAACCATGTCCCGATTATCTGTTGCCTTGCAGGCCCTGCGCAGCCTGGCCCGCACCCCCTCACTGCTCAACCACGTCATTGCCGGTGATGTGGCCGAGTGGCAGCGCCGGGCGCTGGCCCACGCCGGCCGCCAGCTCACGGCCAAAGGCCTGCCAATGGTTTCATTGGCACATTTCCTAAGCCCGGCCGATACCATGGTGCGCCCATTTGCCTTCCGCGAGGGCGGCTCGCTGCCCACGGATTTGCTGCTGCTGCGTGCCCTGGCCCGCCGCGTGCCGGGCTGCCGCTACCTCGAAATCGGCACCTGGCGCGGTGAGAGCGCCGCCAACGTGGCCGAAGTCGCCGCCGAAGTCTTCACCCTGAACCTGTCGGATGAAGAAATTCGCGCCCTGGGCCTGCCCGAGCGATACATCGAGCTGCATGGCTTCTTCTCGAAGCCACTGCCCAACGTGCGCCACCTGCACGGCAACTCGGCCACCTACGACTTTGCTGCGCTGGGCGGGCCGTTTGATATGATTTTCATCGACGGCGACCACCGCTATGAGGCCGTGCGGACCGATACCCGACGCGTGTTTGAGTACCTGGTGGGCCCGAATACTATAGTTGTATGGCACGATGCCAGCCGCCAGCCGGGCGAGCCGCGCTGGGAGGTGTTGGCCGGCCTGCTCGATGGGCTGCCCGCGGCCGCCACTGGCCAGCTGGTGCAGGTAGAAAACACGCTGTGCGCCCTTTACTCGCCCACGTTGCTGCCCGCGCAGGTGCCCGACCCGCTCGCCGACCCCACGGCGTGGTTTGAGGTAACCATCCAGCCGGTTACGCGCCAGCCTGCCCGGTAAGGTGTAGTTTTGGTGAATCTCAAGGCATCGACGGGCCGAGCGACACGGAAACCCTTACCTTTGAGCTATATCTATTGTTCGTATTGTCCTCCATTGTCAGTGTTTCTAAAAGCCACCCCTAGCGCGTTTGTCGCTTCGCTGGGCCTCTTTGCGGCCCTCGCCCTGCCCGCTTGTTCCACCCGCCCCGCCGAGGGTGAAAAAAGCACGGCCGGCACCGCTACCGCCGGTGGCGACACGGCCGCCCAGCCGGCGCCCATCGATACCATCAAGAT
This sequence comes from Hymenobacter siberiensis, assembly GCF_018967865.2. NCBI lineage: Bacteria > Pseudomonadati > Bacteroidota > Cytophagia > Cytophagales > Hymenobacteraceae > Hymenobacter > Hymenobacter siberiensis. Next base: position 78,222 of record NZ_JAHLZY020000001.1, on the reverse strand, counting down.
TCAGGCGATGGCCATGCGCCGCGATTCGCTGAAGGCCGACAGTATTGCCAAGAAAAACGGGCAGCTGCCGGGCGCCATCCTGCCGGGCCACCGCATTGTGGCGTTTTATGGTAACATCCGCTCGAAGGGCATGGGTATTCTGGGCCGCGAGCCCAAGGACCAGATGTTCCGCAAATTTGCGGGCGTGATAAAGGAGTGGCAGGCCGCCGACCCCAGCATCCCGGTGCAGCCGGCTTTGCACAACGTAACCATCACAGCCCAGGGCACCGCCGGCAAAGACGGCAAATGGCGCCTGATGAACTCCAAATCCACGATTGAGGAAGTAATTTCCTGGGCCAAGGAGCACAACTGCATTCTGTTTCTGGACGTGCAGCCCGGCCACAGCACCCTGCAGGCCGAGCTGCCCAAGCTGGAGCAGTACCTCAAAGACCCCATTGTGCACCTGGGCATCGACCCCGAGTTTTCGCTGGCCACCATGCCCGGCGTGCGCCCCAACCAGCGCATCGGCACCCTCGATGCCAAGGACGTGAACTTCACCATCAACTTCCTGGCCCGCATTGTGAGCGAAAACCACCTGCCACCCAAGGTGCTGACGGTGCACCGCTTCACCCGCAAAATGCTGAGCAACTACAAAAACATCAAGCTCGACCCCCGCGTGCAGGTGGTAATGCACATGGACGGCCACGGCGACCCGACCCTGAAAAAGGACTCCTACGATGCCTACATCAAGGCCGAGCCCGTGCAGTACACCGGCTTCAAGCTGTTCTACGAGTACGACGCCCGCCCCAAGCCCCACCACATCATGACGCCCAGCGAGGTGATTGCCCTCACACCTTCGCCGCTGTACATTCAGTATCAGTAGGTGGTGAAGTGTGAAATGGTGAGGTGGTGGGTTTGACATTAAAGCACCCTGCGTAACATTTTAATGAGTAGCAAATAAGCCCCTGACAGCTAACTGTCAGGGGCTTATTTGCTTGAAAAAACAGTGGCAGATAGACGAGTGAATATCAAACTCACCACCTCGCCATTTCACACCTCACCGCTAGTGCGCGGCGTTCAGGTCGATGGCGGCACCGGACTTGTTGCGCTTGATGAGCAGCACCAGCGGCACGCAGGCGATGAAGAACAGCCCCAGGCCCGTGAATACCTGTCCGTAGGTGATAATGGCAACCTGCTTCATCAGAATACCTTCGAGGGCGGCGTAGGCCTGTTGCCGGGCCTGCTCCAGCGGGAAGCCGCGCGCCAAGAAGTTCTGGGTGAACGCCTGGATGCGCTGAACCGTGGCCTCGTTGTAGAGCGAGATGTTGGGTAGCAGCGCCACCCGGTTCTGGGCAATGTTGCGTTCCAGGTAGGTGCCCACGATGGCCACGCCAAACGAACCGCCGAGTTGGCGAATCATGCCGGTGAGGCCGGCGGCCTGGCCCGCGTCCTTGCCCTGCAAGCCGGCCAGGCTCATGGTGGTGATGGGCAGGAAAATGAGGCCCAGGCCCACGCCGCGCAAGATGAGGGGCCAGAAGAAGTCGCTCTCGCCGGCTGTGGGCGTGAGGCGGGCGGCAATCCAGAACGTGAAGAGGAAGAAGATGGTGAAGCCAATCGGAATCATCAGTTTCTGGGGCACGCCCTTCACCAGCATCCTTCCGATGATGGGCATCATGAAGCCCGAGGCCAGGGCACCAGGCAGCAACAGGTAGCCCGTTTGGGCCGCCGTGAAGCCCAGAATGCGCTGCGTGAAGATGGGAAACACAAACACCGAGGCAAACAGGCCGAAGCCCAGCACGAACGACAGAAAAGCACCCACCGCCAGGTTGCGGCTCTTGGTGAGCACGCGCAGGTCCACGATGGGGGCCTTGGCCGTGAGCTCGCGCCAGATAAAGCCCACGATGCCGATAACCGACAGCCCGGTAAACAGCACGATGGTGGAGTCGTCGAACCAGTCGTTGGTTTCGCCCTGCTCCAGCACAAACTGCAGCGAGCCCACGCCCAGAATCAGCAGGCCGATACCGGACCAGTCAATTTCGCGTAGGGGCCGGGGAATGGCGTTTTTGATGCGCTCCGGGTCCCTAATGAACAACCAGGTGAAGATGGCGGCCATGATGCCCACCGGCACGTTCACGTAGAAAATCCAGGGCCAGTCGTAGTTATCCACGATGTAGCCGCCCAGCGTGGGCCCGATGGTGGGGCCGATAATCACGCCCATGCCAAACAAGGCCTGCCCCAGAGGCAGTTGCTTGGGCGGAAAAGTATCAATCAGAATGGCCTGTGACGTGGCCATGAGGGCGCCGCCGCCCACACCCTGAATGAAGCGGAAGGCCACCAGCTCCCACAGGTTGGTGCTCTGCCCGCAGGCCATGGAGGCCAGCGTAAACAGAATCACCGAAAAGAAGAAGTAGTTTTTGCGCCCGAACTGCTCGGCCAGGAAGCCGGTCATCGGAATCACAATCACGTTGGCGATGCCGTAGGAGGCCACCACCCAGCTCACTTCCTGCTGCGTGGCCGAGAGGTTGCCCATCATCTGGGTCAGGGCCACGTTCACAATGCTGGTATCGATGAGCTCGAGCAGCACGCAAAGCACCACCGTCACCACGATAATCCATTTTCTAAAACCGGTCTCCATATGGTGAAATAGTGAGGTGTGAAATGGTGAGTTGATAGGCGTTATTTGCGCTTTAGCAACTCACTGGTTCACTGTTATTATGGAAGAAGAATTGTTTGTTCCCCGCTTGTCATTGGAGTTGTTTAGAAAGTTGCAAAAGGTACTCAAACGGTCATGCAGCGCGCAGCGAAGCATGACCGTTCGGGGATTTTCTAAACAGCTTCATTTAATGAAGCGGTGCGGATGCGCACCAAAGAGGCATCGCTGCGAATAATTCGGGTATTTCAGCAGCTGCCACGCACGGGCGAAGCTGCTGTATTAGGGAAGCAGCTATTGCGTTCTGCTACTTCAGTAGCTGCCAATTTCCGGGCCGCCTGCCGGGGCCGTTCTACGGCCGAGTGGTATGCGAAGTGCTGTATCTGTGTAGAGGAAGCCGATGAAACCCTTTTTTGGCTCGAACTCCTCGGCGATTCGGGTATAGTCGCCAAAATTCGGTTAACCAGTATTGAGCAGGAATACTTGGAGATTGTATCCATTCTAGCCAGCGCCCGCAAAAAAGCCCAACGGTGAGTTTCGGTGAGGTGTGAGATGGTGAGGTGTGCGTTTGATGTTTTAACTGTGCCAATTGCGCCATTTGCGCAAGCGAAACATCAAACGCACACCTCACCATCTCACACCTCACCGAAACCTACTTCACCGTTACCACCGCGTTCACGCTCATGCCGGCGCGCAGGGGGTGCTGGGCATCCTCCTTGTCGAGCACGATTTTTACGGGTACGCGCTGGGTTACTTTCACGAAGTTGCCGCTGGCGTTGTCGGGGGGCAGCAGGGCGAAGCGGGCGCCGGTAGCGGCCGAAAGGCTCTCGATGTGGCCCTGGAACTCCTCATGCGGGTAGGCATCCACTTCCAGCTTCACGGGCTGGCCCACTTTCATGTCTTCCAGCTGGGTTTCCTTGAAGTTGGCCACCACCCAGGTGCGGGCGCTGCCCACGATGCCGAACAGCTGCTGGCCGGGCCCTACTACCTGGCCGGGCTGCACGTTCTTCTTGCTGATGATGCCGTCCTGCGGAGCCACGATGGTCGTGTAGCTCAGCTGCAGCCTGGCGTTGTCGAGGTCGGCCTGGCGCTGCTTCACCACGGCCTGGGCCACGGCAATCTGCTGCGCGGCCACGGCTACCTGCTGGCGGGCCACGCTCACCTGGTCGGTGGCGGTGGCGCGCTGGGCGGCCGTGGCCTTCAGGTTGGCCTGCACCGCATCGTACTCACTCTGCGGAATGATGTCCTGCTTGCGCAGCAAGTCGCTGCGCTTGAGGTCTTTCTGGAGGCGCTCCTGGTTGGCTTGGCTCACGCCAATGCCGGTTTGGGCGGTGCGCACGTTGGCGTTGGCGGTGCCTACGCCGGCGCGGGCGGCCGTTACCTGGGCCTGGGCGGCAAAGAGGGCAGCCTCGGCGGCGTTCACGCGCTGCTGGTAGTCGGCCTGGTCGAGGGTCACGAGGACCTGGCCCTTTTTTACGGGCTGGTTGTCGTCCACTTTCACTTCCAGCACCGGGCCGCCCACGCGGGGCAGCACCGGGTACACGTCGCCTTCTACCTGGGCATCGTCGGTGCTTTCGTGGGCTTTGGCAAACTGGTAGCGCGTGAAGCCATAGTAGCCGCCCGCCAGCAGCACCAGGGCCATTATGATGAGCAAAAGCGGATTGCGCTTTTTGGGCTCTTCTACGTGCTCGCTTTCGCTGGTAGCATTAGGGTAGGGAGCCGGAGCGTTTTGAACGGAAGTTTCGGTCTGGGCCATCTTAATAGAATTAAGAATGAAGGATTAAGAATGAAGAATCAGAAAGAGGGGTGAGCAAGCAGAAGGTAGGGTTGAAGCGTCGGCAAAGACAATTCTTCAGCCCTCATTCTTCATTCCTCATCCAGCAAAGGCGCGCGTACCAGCATGGTGGCGCACCGGGCGGTGCGGAGCACGATTTCGGCGGTAGTACCCATCAAAAAGCGGGTCAGGCCTGTTTGGCCGTGCGCGCCAATAACAATCAAATCAGCTTGTTGGCGGGTGGCTTCGGCCACAATTGCGGGGGCGGCCTCGCCGCGCACCATGCCGGTGTGCACGTGGGCCACTCCGGCTTCCTGGGCGGCAGCCTGCAGGGCCTGCATCCGGCCGTTGCAGGGCGCAAACACCGTGGCATCGGGCCGCTGGCCGGTGGGGTCCTCCTGCGGCTCGCACACGTGCAGCAGCCGCAGCTCAGCGCCCATCGCCACGGCCAGGGCCGCCGCGTAGGCTACTAAGCCAGCCGAAGCGGCCGAGAAATCGAGCGGGCAAAGGATGGTCATATGGTGAGATAGTGAAATGGTGGGATGTGAGTTTCGGTGAGATGTGAGGTGGTGAGGTGTGATTTTGATGTTGGAGTTGTTTAGAAAGTCACAAAAGGTACTCAAAAGGTCATGCAGCGCGCAGCGAAGCATGACCGTTCGGGGACTTTCTAAACAGCTTCGTTTTGTCTGCGCAACTGGCGCAACTGATGCAGAATGAAAAATAAACTCACATTTCACCATCTCACACCTCACCGAAAATCACCATTTAACTATCTCACCTACAGCCATATTTGCTCGCCCGTGGCGCGGCGGAGCTGGTACTGGCCGAGCGTGTAGCTGTATTCGGCCTGCACCAAGGCTAGGCGGGCCTGGGCGAGTTGCGTTTCGGCGTCCAGCACGTCGAGGTTCTGGCCTACACCGTAGCGGTACCGGTCGCGGGCTTTGCTCAGGGCCAGGGTGGCCTGGGCTACTTGCTGCTGAGCGTTTTCGTGGCGGGCCTGGCTGAAATCCATGTTGTTGACGGCCTGGCGCACGTCGGCGCGGATTTGCTCCTGCGTGTCGGCGGTGCGGGCCACGGCGGCGCGGGAGATGGCGGCGGCCTCTACGCGCTGCTTCTTGTTCTTGTTGCCGTCATATATCGGCACCGATAACTGAATGACGCCCACTGTATTGAAGCGAATCCGGTTGATATCGGGCAGGATATAGCCGTTTTTGGCTCCGGCCTGCACGCCCGCGCCCAGGCTGGGCATGTTGCTTTTCTCAATGAGGCGGGCCTGCATGGCGGCCGCGTTTTCGGCGTCGCGGGCCAGCTTCACCTCGGGGCGGTTGTTGCTGGCTTTGGTCACCTCGGCCTCTACATCCACGGGCTGCGGCTCGTAGGTGAGGCGGCCTTTCACCGGAATGTCGGCCTGGGCGGGCTTGTGCAGCAGGCGGGCCAGCTGCACCTGCTGGTTGCGCAGCTGGTTTTGCAGGTCGAGCTTGGTGCTTTGGGCTTGGGTGATGCGCACATCGGTGGTTGTCACGTCAAACTTAGTGCTCACGCCGGCCTGCACGCGCTTATTCATTTCGTCGCGGTGGGCTTGCAGCGAGGCAATCTGCTGGTCCTGCACCTTAATGCTCTCGCGCATGAACAGGATGTTGTAGTACACCTGCGCGGCGTTGAACGCCAGGTCGCGGCGGGCTACCGTGATGTTGTCCTGCGCGGTCTGCACCTGCGACTCGGCCACTTTCACTATTGCATCGTTCTTGCCGAAATCAAACAGCAGGTACTGCGCCGTGAGGTGGAAGTCGTAATTGTTATTGGGCGCAAACTGCAGGGTTTCGCCCTGAAACGGCAGCTTCACCACCGGGTCGATGCGGGCGTAGGTAGCCGTGCCCGTCACCTGGGGCAGGAAGCCGGCCCGCGTCTGGCTCAGGCGGCTGGTCGAGGCTGCCGACAGTTCGGTGAGGTTGGTGATGCTGGGGTTGGCGTCGAGCACGGCCTGCAGCGTCGCGCCGAGGGTCAGGGAGTCGCTGGCCAGACCAATGGCCTGGGCGGCAGCCGGCACGCTAGGCTGGTTCTGGGCCAGCGCCGGCTGAGCCAGCGACAGGCCGCCAAGCAGCGACAAACCGGCAAAACCTCTTAAAGATTGAGAAGAAAACATAAGGCCAGGTGGCTTAGGGTGTGCATCGCCCTTACCGAAAGCCATGCCAGCACCAATTGGAGAGAGCTATACCATATTTATCCATTGAATACTAAGTGTTTAAAATTAATTTCGGCGAATTATAGAATATTACGTCTTTGGCATGTTCTGGTTTTATTCCTCAAATGGCAGGAATTTACCTGTTTCTACTCCTGATATTTGAGGAAATGTGTGGTATATGCTTTAGCTTATGCCAGTTTGTACAGCCTAACCACGCGCAAGCTGAAGCATGCGCTGCATTCCATGCCCACCACCGACGAAACCCTGCTGCTCCACCTCAACGAGGCCATCGCCACCATCCGCGACAAAGACCAGCTGTTCAAGGTGGTCACGACCAAGCTGCGGCTCATCTTCCCCTTCGACCTCATCGGCATCAATGTCTTCGATGAAACCCTGCAGTACAAGCGCTTATTCCTGCGCGACTACTACGGCGCCGACGAAGCCCCCGCCCTGCCCGATGGCCTGGAGCAGTTCTCGCCTATTGCCGGCACGCCCCTCGAAGTACTCGTGGCCGACCCCCGCGTGCGGCAGTTCACGCCGAGGGAGTACATGGCGAACTACCCGAATTACGCGCCCTACAACAAGTTTGAAAAGCTGGGCGTGACGCACCTCACGGCCGTGCCGCTGCACCTCGGCGGCCGCCTCGCGGGCTTCCTCACCCTGGCCTCGCGGCGCAATCCCAACCTCACGCCCGCCGACGAAAAGCTGCTGGAAAAAATCGGCTCCCTCATCGCCGTGGCCGTTACCAATACCCTGGCCTTTGAGGAAGTGGCCCGCCGCGAGCAGGAGCGCACCCTGCAGCTCAACATCACCAACGCCCTGCTCAGCATCAAGCAGCGCGAGCCGCTGTTCCGGGCCGTGGCCGGGGCCCTGAGCCAGGTGGTGCGGTTCGACTACTTTGGCCTGCGGGTGCAGCGGGCCGGGCGGCAGGAGCCGTTCGAGGGCTTCGCCGAGTTTTCACGCTCCGGCAGAGGCCCGGATGCTCCGCTTTTGGCCCTTGACCCCAACCGCCAAAACGGCCTGAACCAGCTCGATACGTCGGCCATGTACCAACAGCTGAATGACTTGCTGAAGGTGCCGGGCCTCTACGCCGCCGATGATTTCCGGGCCCAGGCCCAGCGCTACCCGCTGTTGCGGCACGTGTATGAGGAGTACGGCACGCGGGCCATGCTCATTGTGCCCATCTGGCAGCGGGCCGATGGCGCGGCCGTGCTCATGCTGGCCTCGCCCAACCCCACCGCCTTCAGCCTGGAGGACCTGGCCACGGTGGTCGCCCTCGCCCCGCAGATTGCCCTGGCGCTGGAAAACCTCTTCGCCTTCGAGCAGATTGAGGAACTCAAGGCCCAGGTAGAGCAGGAGCGCACCTATCTGGTTGATGAAATCAATACCTCGGCCCGCTTCGGGGACAATTCAGGTACTTTCATCGGCAGCAGCCCGGCCCTGCAGCTGGTGGAGCGTCGCATTAGCCTGGTGGCCCCCACGGATACCACGGTGCTGATATCCGGCGAAACCGGCACCGGCAAGGAGCTGGTGGCGCGTGAGCTGCACAACGCCTCGCCCCGCCACGCCCGTGCCCTCATCAAGCTCAACTGCGCCGCCCTGCCCGCCCAGCTCATCGAAAGCGAGCTGTTCGGCCACGAAAAAGGAGCCTTTACCGGCGCCGTAGAGCGCCGCATCGGCAAGTTTGAGCTGGCCAATGGTGGGAGCATTTTCCTCGATGAAATCGGCGAGCTGCCCCTCGACCTACAGGCCAAGCTGCTGCGCGTGCTCCAGGAGCGCGAGTATGAGCGCTTGGGCGGCACCAAGGTGCTGCACTCTGATGCCCGCGTCATCGCCGCTACCAACCGTGTGCTGGTCGACGAGGTGGCCGCCGGCCGCTTCCGCGCCGATTTATACTACCGCCTCAACGTTTTCCCCATCGAGCTGGCTCCCCTGCGCGAGCGCCGCGAAGACATCGAGCCGCTGCTGCGCCATTTCATTCAGCGGCTGAGCAAGCGCCTGGGCAAGCCCATCCGCCAGGTGCGCCCCAGCGATTTGGCGGCCCTGCAGGCGTACTCCTGGCCCGGCAATATCCGCGAGCTGGAGCACGTGCTGGAGCAGGCCATCATTGTCAGCCAAGGCCAGTTTCTGGAGTTCGCGGGCTTTGCGGCCGTGCCGTTGGGGCTGGCCGCAAGTGCTGCCGCCATTCCCACCGTCGCCCCCATCAAAACGCTCAAGGAACAGGAGCGCGACCACATTCTGGCGGCGCTCACGCACACCGGCGGCCGGGTAAGCGGCGTGCAAGGCGCGGCTTTGCTGCTCGACATCAACCCTAAAACGCTGGAAGCCCGCATGAAAAAGCTGGGCATCCGGCGCACGGTGGGGGTGGCGTGATGAGTACCTCTTTTATCCCTTAGCCAGCCTGGTCAGACGGCTCAAACACGCCCACAAAAAAACGGCCCGCTCTCATCGAGCGGGCCGTTTTTTGATTAAACGCGAGGCGCTTATTTGCGCTTCATCGGGGCCTTGCGCTTCATGGAGGCCTTTTTGGGCACCACCTTGTTGGCGCGGGTCGGCACGGGCTTGCCGGCGGCTTTAATTTCCGTGATGGTCGGAGCCGGGCCATACTTCACTTCGGCGGCGTTGGTTTCGCCGGTGAGGTAGGGGTCGAAATCGACGCGACGGTTGAGGGCGCGGCCGGCTTCGGTATCGTTGGTGGCAATGGGATGGGTTTCGCCATAGCCGCGGGCCTCAATGCGGTCGGCCGCGATGCCTTTGCTAAGCAGGTAAGTGCGCGCCGTGTTGGCACGTTCGTAGCTCAGGCCCAGGTTGAAGTTGTCGGCCCCTTTGCTGTCGGTGTGGCCGGCAATGCTCATGCTGTAATCCGGATAGTCGTTCAGAATCTTCACCATTTGCTGCAGCTTCGGGTACGAGGAGGGCTTGAGCGTGGCCTTATTGAAGTCGAAGTTGATGTACTTAGTGGCTTCGTTCAGCACTTTTTTGTCCTCGGCCTTAATCTCGGGGCAGCCTTTGTTGCTGGCGGGGCCGGCGCGGTCGGGGCAACGGTCCTGGTAGTCGGGCACGCCGTCGCCATCGCGGTCAAGCGGGCAGCCATTGGCATCTACTTTCACGCCGGCGGGCGTGTTGGGGCATTTGTCGAGGTTGTCGGCCACGCCATCGTTGTCGGCATCGAGGGGGCAGCCGCTGGCATCCACGCGAATACCGGCGGGCGTGTTGGGGCATTTGTCGTCGTTGTCGGCCACGCCGTCGCCGTCGGCATCGGGGCAGCCCTGGAGGGCAGCGAGGCCCTTCACGTCGGGGCACTTGTCCTGGTAGTCGGCCACGCCGTCGCCGTCGGTGTCGAGGGGGCAGCCATTAGCGTCCACTTTCACACCGCTGGGGGTGCCGGGGCACTTGTCTTTGTTGTCGTTCACACCGTCGCCATCGGTGTCGGGAGTGCTGCCCAGGTTGGCGGTGAATCCGGCTGAAAACTGCAGGTATTGGTCGTACTTATTGAAGAAGCCATCGCCGCCAATGCCGGCCACACCATCTAGGCGGGCATCGTCGCTGAACAGCACGTGCTGGCCCGCCTGAGCAAACAGGCTAAAGCCCGGCGTGATACGAAACGTGAGGCCCAGGGCCCCCTGCGCATCAAACGAACCGTAGTTGCTGTTCTGGTTGACGGTTGAGAAATTGTCGCTGCGATGGGTGTAGATGTAGCTGTAGCCCGGCTGGAGCAAGATGTAAGGCTGCACCACGGCATCCTCCTTGATGGCCCAGCCATTGTTGAGCTTGAGCTTAAAGCCCAGCCCAAAGCTGCTGATGTTGGCATCGAAGCGGTTGCCCGAGGGCGTGAAGCCAACCCCGTCGGATGGGTAGCGGAGTACCGACTGGTTGGCCGACAGGTTAATGTCGAGGCCCTTGCTCAGGTAGCGGCTGAGGGTGAGGCCCCCGCCGTAGATGTTGTTTTTGGTGTTGAGGTAGCCCCGGCCGAGGTCGCCGCGGTACTGGAGGGTGCTCACATAGCCGCTGATGCCCCATTTGCGGTCGGCCGACTGGGCGTGGGCCTGTGGTGCTGCAGCGGCTAAGCCACAGGCTACCAGGGCAGTTGTTGAGAGGAGGTGTTTCATAAAGAACGAAAAAGGTGGTGCTTCGGCCAGATAAACCAGGGCTTTGGCAGGTTTGCTTACGCAACGGTGCCACCTGGGGTTGATGGATGGGGTAATGAGCGGTTAGGTCGGGGCCCGCCAAGTCAGGCACCGGGCGGTCGCCGAATCTGGGAGGGTATGGCATTGTCCGCCAAACCCTGGCATTCCCATATTCGCCATTTTCAACAAATAGAAGTACCGGAAGTAGGTTTTTCACCGGGGCCGGAGCCAAGAACATAAACTGCGGGAACGTGGCCGCCCACCCGGCCCAGCCGTACACTCGTGGACTTTTCACCTTTAACCATTCCCCCGCATGGTCAATACCATCAGCACTCCCAAGCACACCGACCCTGCTACCAAAAGCAAGGAGAAGCAGAACGAAGAGGTTATCAAGGACAAGCCCTCGGGCAAAGCCGTTAAAACCCAGAAGAAGTAGGTTTTTTTCAACCTTAAAAGAGCCCGGCGCGTTGGATGTGCTGGGCTCTTTTATGGTTGAAAGCGGCCATTATTCCCAGTCTTTCAGCAGGCGGCGTATCAGGATGATTTCGCCGACGTGGTAGGCGGTGTGGTCGGCAATGAGCATGGTCTCGCGCAGAATGGTCTGGCCGGTGCCGTGCGGGATGGGGGCCAGCAGGTCGGTGCCCGGAGCATGCAGCAGATGAAGAAACTGCTGACGGGTCTGCCGGATATGCTTCAGGGCTTCCTGCCACTGCTCTTCATCGGCGGTGGCGGTGGATGCCGGCCAGTAACCCTCCGGGAATTTGGGCGATTGGTGTTCGGGTTCGACGCAGAACTCCACAATATCCCACTGCGCAATGCGGATATGCTCGACCAGCTGCCAGATGGTATAGGGCGCGTTCGGCACGCGTTGGTTCCAGGTTTTAGGCGTGAGGTCGGCGGTTGCTTCTTCGAAGGTGACGTGGGCGTTGCCCTTCGTGAGCAGACTGGTTAATTCCGCCAGCAGGGCTTTCTGGTTGGGTCTGTCCATTGTAATGTTGGGCGTTATTTCCGCTTCTTCAAGGCATGCCAGGCCCCGGTGCTCCACAAGGCCGTGCCAATCAGCACGGGTTGGAAAAATAGCCGCCCCAGCCGCTTGGCATCCGTATCGAGGCCGAAGGCGGAAAGGTGGTGGGTGTACTGGTGAATATTGCCGGGGAACACCGCCGCATAAAACGCGGCCAGCCCGATGCCCATTCGCACCCGGTTTTTGCCTTTCAGTAGCAGCAGCGCCAGGCCGAGCACAATTTCCACCACGCCCGATTGCAGCACCACGGTATCCTTGTCCAGCGGCACAAAATCGGGCACCTGGGCCTGGAAGTCCTGCCGCACGAAGGTGAGGTGGCCGGCACCGGCCACCACCATAAAGGTGCCCAGCAGCCCACGGGCTACATTTTGGAGGGTGGTGGTGTGGGGTTTCTGTCGCATAGCTTTCCGGAAAGTGAATTGTAGGCCCTATACGGCCGGCCGGTGGTTCGGGTGCATTGCTTCATCGTTGAGCAAACCAGCATGACGCGCTGATATCGTTCTTAATGCGCCTGCAGCCAGTTGCGCCCGCTGCCCACTTCCACTTCCAACGGCACACCGCGGGGCAGGAGCAAGGCCGTAGTCATCAGCTCCTTGATTTTGGGGGTGATGTAGGCCACTTCCTCGGCCACGGCGTCGAACACGAGTTCGTCGTGCACCTGGAGTATCATCCTGGTGCCCAGCTTTTCCTCGCGCAGCCAGTGGTGGATGTTAATCATGGCCATTTTGATGATGTCGGCGGCCGTGCCCTGGATGGGGGCGTTGATGGCGTTGCGCTCGGTGTAGCCGCGCAGCGTGGCGTTGCGCGAGTTGATGTCGCGCAGGTAGCGTCGGCGCTTGAGCAGGGTTTCGGCGTATTCCAGCTCGCGGGCGCGGTTGATGCTGTCGTCCATAAACGCCTTTACCGATGGGAATTCCTGGAAATACGTCTCGATGATATCCGTGGCTTCCTTGCGGCTGATGCCGATGCGCTGGGCCAGCCCGAAGGCCGAAATACCGTAGATGATGCCGAAGTTGACGGTTTTGGCCTTGCGGCGCATCTCCGAATCCACGGCTTCGATGGGCACGTGAAACACCTTGCTGGCCGTGCTGGCGTGCACATCGATGCCCAGCCGGAAGGCCTCAATCATGGTTTTATCGCCCGAAAAGTCGGCCATGATGCGCAGCTCGACCTGCGAGTAGTCGGCGGCCAGCAGCACGTGCTGGTCGTCGCGCGGCACGAAGGCTTTGCGGATTTCGCGGCCACGCTCCGTGCGGATGGGGATGTTCTGCAGGTTGGGGTTCGTAGACGAAAGGCGGCCAGTGGCGGCCACGGCCTGGTTGAAGCTGGTGTGCACGCGGCCATCGACCACGCTCACCAGTTGGGGTAGGGCCTCCACGTAGGTGCTGCGCAGCTTGGTGAGCTGGCGGTATTCGAGAATGAGGGCGGCGATGGGGTTTTCGGCGGCCAGCTGGCTCAGGATTTCCTCGCCGGTGGCGTACTGGCCGGTTTTGGTCTTCTTGACTTTGCCCTTGCCGATGTCCATTTTATCGAACAGCACCTCGCCCAGCTGCTTCGGCGAGCCGATATTAAACTCCTGCCCGGCCTCCCGGAAAATCTGGGTTTCCAGCTCCGTGATGTAGCCTTGCAGCTCGGCCGAGTACTCGTTCATGGCCTCGCTGTCGATGCGGATGCCCTCGTACTCGATATCGGCCAGCACCGGCACCAGCGGGTTTTCCACGTCGTTCAGCAGCCCCAGCAAGCCCAGCTCCTTCAGCATCGGTTCGAAGACGTGCTTAAGCTGCAGGGTCACGTCGGCATCCTCGCAGGCGTAGTCCTTCACGGCGGCGGGTGCTAGGTCGGCCATCGTGATTTGCTTCTTGCCTTTGGGGCCGATGAGGTCGGTGATGGGCACCGGCGAGTAGTGCAGATACGTCTCGGCCAGCACGTCCATGTTGTGGCGCATGTCGGGCTCGATGAGGTAGTGGGCCAGCATGGTATCGAACAGCGGCCCCGAAATTCGCACGTTGTAGTGCTTGAGAATGGTGAGGTCGTACTTGATGTTCTGGCCGATTTTCAGAATGGTTTTCGACTCGAAAAACGGGCAGAACTCGTCCACGATGGCCTGGGTAGCTTCCTGGTCGTCGGCCGGCACGGGTACGTAGTAGGCCTCGCCCGGCAGCCAGGCGAAGCTCATGCCTACCAGCCGCGCCGTCATGGTGTCGAGGCCGGTGGTTTCGGTGTCGAAGCTCACTTCCTCCTGCTGCAGCAGAAACGCGAGTAGCGACTGGCGCAGCTCGGGCGTGTCCATCAGGTGGTACTGGTAGGGCACGTCTTCCAGGCGTTTGCGCGGGCCGCCGGGCGCGCCGAAACCATCGGTTTCGCCTTCCTCCGCGCCAATGGCTACGGCTGCGTCTTCGCTGCTGCCGAACAGCGAGGCCTGGCCGCCGGGCACTAGCTTGGGGCGGCGCGTGGGCGTGCTGCCGGGCGCGGCCACGCTGGCCGGGGTGCGCTGCGGGCCGCCGCCGCTCAGGATGCGGGCCGCCAGCTGCCGAAACTCCAGCTCTTCAAACAGTTCGCGCAGCGTGGCTTCGTCGGGCGCGTCGAGCACCAGCTTGTCGGCCTCAAAATCGAGCGGGACGTTGACGTGGATGGTGGCCAGCTCCTTGCTCATCAGGCCCTGCTCGGCGAAGTTGCGCACGTTTTCCTGCTGCTTGCCCTTGAGCTCGTGGGTATTGGCCAGCAGGTTTTCCACCGAGCCGTACTTCTGAATGAGCGTCTTGGCCGTTTTCTCGCCGATGCCGGGGATGCCGGGAATGTTGTCGGAGGCATCGCCCTGGAGGCCCAGAATGTCAATCACCTGCTCCACGCGCTCAATCTCGAAGCGGGCCAGTACGTGGGCCACGTCTAGAATCTCGGCCGCGTTGCCCATGAAAGCGGGGCGGTAAATTTTGATGTTCTCCGTCACCAGCTGGCAGTAGTCCTTGTCGGGCGTCATCATAAACACCTCGAAACCTTCCTTTTCCGCCTTTTGGGCCAGCGTGCCAATCACGTCATCGGCCTCAAAGCCGTCCATCATCAGGATGGGAATGTGGAAGCCCTGGATGATTTTCTTGATGTAGGGCAGGGCAATGCCGATGTCCTCGGGCATGGCCTGGCGCTGGGCCTTGTACTCGGCGTACTGCTCGTGCCGGAAAGTCTTTTTCGGCCCGTCGAAGCACACCCCGATGTGGGTGGGCTTCTCCTTTTGCAGCACTTCCACCAGCGTGTTGGTAAAGCCCAGCACGGCCCCCGTATTCATGCCCTTGGAATTGATGCGTGGGTTTTTGCTGAACGCGAAGTGCGAGCGGTAGATGAGGGCAAAGGCATCAAGCAGGAAGAGCTTCTTGGGAGCGGCGGCGGCGGTGTCAGACATAAGGCGAAGGTACGGCCGGGCGGGAAAGTGCTGGCTCGGCAGCGTTGCGTGGCTTCTTACGTATACTCTCGCCATGCGCTACGTTTCCCTCGACCTCGAAACCTCCGGCTCGAACCCCGCCCGGCACCAGATTCTGGAGCTGGCTGCCGTGGTGGAAGACTCCCGCCACCCGCTGCCGCTGAATGAGCTGCCCGCCTTCCGCCGCGTGGTGCGCCACCCCGAGTACGCGGGCACCGCCGGCGCCATTGCCCTCAATGCCCGCCTTTTCGCGGAGCTGGCCCGTAAGGAGCCCAACCCCGAGCTGTGCACGCCCCCCGAGCTGCTGCCCCAGCTGCGCGATTTCCTGCTGCTACAGGGCTTTCGGCCTGACAAAAACGACTGTCTTTCGGTCACCATGGCCGGCAAAAACATCGGCGTGTTCGACCTGGGATTCCTGAAAGAGCTGCCCGGCTGGGGCGCTCTCGTGCGCGCCGAGCCCGCCATGCTCGACCCGGCCGCCTTCTACCTCAACTGGCGCAAAGACGCGCGCCTGCCCAGCATGAGCATCTGCAAGGCGCGCGCCGGCCTGGAGCGCGAAGTGGCCCACGAGGCCCTCGCCGATGCCCTGGATGTGGTGCGCCTGCTCCGGCCCTTCTACGAGCTGCCGGTGTACAAGCAGGTGCCGGCCCCCGAAGCGCTCCAGGTACCCGAAGCACCCCGGGAAGCTTAAATGCGCTGCAAACCCTTGAAGAAGGCCTCCTGGTACGACTTGCCGATGGGCACAAAGTGGCCGCCGCTCAGGTTGGCCGTGTTGTCCTCAATGGATTCGATGTGCTGGGTATTGAGCAGATAGCTGCGGTGCACCCGCATAAAGTTCGGGAACGACCCCAGCCGGGTTTCCAGCGATTTAAGCGTGGTGTACACGATATACTTGTGCTTGGGCGTCACGATGTTGACGTAGTCAGATAGGGCTTCCACATACAGCACTTCATCGAAATCGATGCGTACCATGCGGCTATTCACCTTCACAAACAGGTCGGCGCTGGTGGGGATGTCGGCTACGGGTGCGGCGCCCGGGGCCCGGCGCGAGGCCACGCGCTGCACGGCTTGCGTGAAACGGGCAAAATCGAACGGCTTCACCAGGTAGTCGGTCACGCGCAGCTCGAAGGCATCGACGGCGAAATCCTGCCGGGCGGTGGTGATGATGACTTCGGGCGGGTTGGTGAGTACGCGCAGCAGCTCCAGGCCGCTGAGGTGCGGCATCTCAATGTCGAGAAACAGCATATCGACTTTATTGCCTTCGCGGAAAAAGGTGAGCCCGGCAATGCCGTCGTTTAGCGAAGCCACCAGCTTCAGGTTGGGCGTGAGTTCGACGTAGTGCTCCAGCGTCAGCCGGTTGATTTCGTCGTCGTCGATAATAGCGCAGGTCATCATAGGAGAGGAAGGGAATCGAAAAGGGCGCGAACCGGGTAGTGGAAGTTAGGAAGTCTAATTCTTTGGCGATATAAAGTAACCACTCAGGGGGCAAAACGCGGTAAATACCCGGAAGTATGAAGGCACCGGAACCGGCGCTATTTAGGTTTCGGGAGGGTAGTACGCAATGAAGCTGTTTAGAAAGTCGGCTTTTGATTAATTTTTCGCAAAAAGATGACGACGAAGGCGAGCCAGTGCCAGGCCAGCCAATTGCCGACGCTGGTTTCGTAGCGCACGAGCAAGGTTTTAAAGCCGTCGAGCCAGGCGTTGGCGTGTTCGACCACGACGCGGCGGCGGTAGAGTTCGGGATCGAAAAAGGTGTCGTCGTCGGTCTGCCAGTCGGCGGCGCGGCGGTTGCGGGGAATGTTGGCCTCGATGTCGCGCCGGGCGCATTCCTGACGAAAGCCTTGGGTGTCAAAGGCTTTGTCGGCGTTCAGAAACAGCCCGGCGACGGGAATATTAGCCGCTTCGAGCGAGGCGCAGATTTCCCCGAACAAGGCGTTGAGCTGGTGGGTGTCGTGGTGGTTGCCCGCCTGCGGGCTGGCGCAGGCCAGCGGTTGTCCCCGGTTATCGGCCAAGAAGAGGGCTGTGGTGGTACGGGCTTTCTTGCGGCCCTGATAGCCGACGGCCTCCCCGCCGTTCTTGGCGGGCGTGTGGCTGCCGTCGAGTTGGACGCTGGAACAGTCCAGATGGGCCCCGTTTTCGCGCAACAAGCGGAGCCATACCCCTTGCCAGGACCCGTCCTTGCGCCACGCATTAAAGCGGGCGTACACGCCCTGCCAGGTCAGCGATGCGCCCGTAAAAAACTGTTTAACAGGCAATAATCGCCATTGACAGCCGCTTTTGAGTTTGTAGAGAATGGCTTCCACCAACTCGGCCGGCTCCACGACCGAGGGGCGGCCATGGGCGGAGAAGGTGAGCGCGGGCAGAATCCATTGGCGAATCATATCTTTGGACAGGACTTCCATTAAAATGCGAAAAAAGGAGTGTTACACCTCAAATTTCGCGCTTTTTTGGGAGTCCTTTGACTTTCTAAACAGCTTCAATATATAAAGGCGCTACTGAACTACCGGCTTCAGCTTTTCGGATTATGATGCGGGCACGCACCCCGGTGCTTGTGTTGATGGGATGGGCGTGCGTTGCGGGAGCCCGGGCCGTTGGCAACCCCAAGCCGCTCACGCTGGCGCAGGACTAATTAATTGAAAATACCATATATAGCCTAGTGGCGGCCGGCCATTTCCTGCTGCACCAGGGCCTGCACCGCCGGCTGGTCGTAGTCGGCCTCGGCCTGAATGTGGGGCATGAGGCGGGCCATGATGGCATCCTGGCGCTGGCCGGCGGCCAGGGCCTCGGCGTAGGGCGTATCGGAAAAGGTGACCTGCGAATACAGCGGAACCCACTGGCCGGGAAACTGGCCCGAGATTTTTGCCTCAATTTTCTTCTGAAGCAGGAAAACGGGGTCGGCCACGCGGTCGCGCATCTCCACAAAGTTGTAGAGGGCCAGGTCGGCCATGGCGTCATTGTTGGGCTTGCGCTCGGCCTGAAATTCGGCAAAAATGGTGTCCCAGGCTGAGTCGCCGTACTCGTCGAACAGCGCATTGAGCACCGTGCAGTCCTCAAAGCCGGCATTCATGCCCTGGCCGTAGAAGGGCACAATGGCATGCGCCGCATCGCCGAGCAGCAGCACGTCGTCGTTGTACTTCCACGGAAAGCACTTGATGGTGAGCAGCGAGCCCGTGGGGTGCGCAAAAAACTCCTCCGTCAGGGCCGGCATAAGGGGTACGGTATCGGGAAACACGCGGTCGAAAAAGGCCGCGACCTCGGCCGGCGTTTGCAGGGCGGCGAAGCTCTCGGCACCTTCGTAGGGAAAAAACAGCGTGGCATTGAAAGAGCCGTCGAGGTTAGGCAGCGCAATCATCAGGTACTGCCCGCGCGGCCAGATGTGCAGGGCGTTTTTCTCAATCTGCCACGCGCCGCCCGGGCCGGCGGCAATGGTAAGCTCCTTGTAGCCGTAATCGAGAAAGTCCTGCGAGTAGTCGAAGCGGTCGGTGCGCTGCAAGGCGCTGCGCACCGCCGAAAAGGCCCCATCGGTGCCAAACAGGCGGGTGTAGGGCGCGGTATGCTCCTCCTGGGTTTCGGTGTCGCGCAGGCGCAGCTCTTTGGTTTTCAAGTCAATGCCGAGGCACTGCTGGCCGAAGTTAAACGTCACCCCGGTTTGGCCCTCGGCCAGGTCGAGCAGGCGGCGGTTGAGGTGGCCCCGGTTCACGGAGTAAATGGCCTGCCCGTCGTGCCCATACGGCTGGCGGGTGAGGTTGCCCTGCACGTCGTGCATCACGCGGCCACTCATGGGAATGCCCACTTGGCGGATGTCGTTGGCCACGCCCACGCCGCCCAGGGCCTTCCAGCCCCGGTCCGACAGGGCCAGGTTGATGGAGCGGCCCTCCTGGAAGCCGGCGCGGCGCGGGTCGCCCCGCCGCTCAAATACCTCCACGGCGTGCCCGCGACGGGCCAGGTACAACGAGAGCAAAGAACCCACCAGCCCGGCACCCATTACGGTGATGCGTTCGGTGGTGGGGTGGGCGGGGGCGGGGGTGGCCATAGAGCGCGGTGCTTGAAGTAGGGGGTGGGGCCGAAGCCGCGACGAAGCTACTACGGCCCGTGCGGTTAGCGCGGCGGGCTCAAAAAAACCCGACGAGGTATCAATTACATTCATCGTTTAAAGTTTATAATTGGTCGTAAAATCAGCTGGTCAGACAACGTTTGCCGGACCTTTGATGAATTAGAACTAAAACAACTTTTGCTATGACGCATTTTTGATTCCGATACAAGCAAGCAGGCTATACGCGGTGGCGGTGCCGGACGGCCCAGGTTCGGACGGCGGTGCTGGTATTGCCCCTGGCAGCTGCTAGCCGGTGTGCACCTTGCACGGCCGCGTGGTGGCGCACGCAATCCGTAGTGGTGCCGCCGGTTCCCATCCGTGTTATGCTGCAGATTGGAAATTGCCTGGTGGGGGAAGAAGGAGACCCGCAATTGACCGGACACCCCGACATCAGATACTAAATGATTGTTATTCAGAATATATAGCTCGGCTATTGGGACGATGAAATAAGCGCATGCTGCGCTTGATACCGGGAATAAGTAGTAGGTTTGCATACTGTTTTTAAAAATTCCCAAATAATGCAACAACGTTACTTTTTTCTTATCATATGCCTGATGCTGGCGTTGACCGGCTGGGCGCAGGTACCCCAAACCATCAGCGGCACCGTGCAAACGGAGGCCGGAATGCCCCTGCCAGGGGCCACTATTTTCTTCAAAGGCACCTACAATGGCGGTAGCACCAACGAGGAAGGTCAGTTTCAGATAAAAGCGGATTTTTCCAAGGGACCGCAGGTACTTTCCATCTCGTTTGTGGGCTACGAAACCCAGATGCTCACCCTGGCTCAGCCCGACAATGCGCTGGTGGTAACGCTGCGCCCCAGCGCCGTGCTCGACCAGGTGGTGGTGGCCGCTTCCCGCGTAGAGGAAAGCATCGGCCAGGTGCCGGTGACGGTGGAAAAGCTCAGCCAGCGGCAGGTGGAGCAAATTACGACTCCCGATTTGGTGGCCGGTCTCGGCCGCTTCAAGGGCATTGATGTGAGCAGCTCCAGCTTGCTCACCACCAGCTTCAGCACGCGGGGCTTCAACTCCTCGCGCTCGGAGCGTGTCATTCAACTCTCGGATTATATGGACACGCAGGTGCCCAGCCTGAGCAGCTACTTCGGCAACCTGCTGGGTGCGCCGGTGCTCGACGTGGCCAGCGTGGAGATTGTGCACGGCCCGGCCTCGGCCCTCTACGGGGCCAACGCCTTCAACGGCGTACTGCTCACCAACTCGAAAGACCCCTTCAAAGAACCCGGCCTGACGGTGCGCCTGCGCGGCGGCAACCGCGACCTGCTGGACGGCCAGCTGCGCTACGCCACCAAAATCGGCGAGCGGGTGGCATTCAAAATCTCGGGTGGCGCTACGGTGGCCAACGATTTTATTGCCGACAATAAAGACGCAACTTCGGCCCTGATTGAGCCAGCCAACAACCAGCCCGGCTCGGCGGCGGGCTACGACGCAGTGAGCCGTTACGGCGATGTGAACACGGGCTACGTTTTTGCCAATGTGCTGGTGAACCCGGCCACGCGTCAGCCCTACACCAATGCCCAGGGCCAGCCCATTCCGACGCCGGCCGAGCTGCGCGGCAAAACCTTGTTTCTGCCCGGCTTCTCCGAAAGCGAGCTGGTGGCCGGCGACAACAAAACCCATTCCTACAAAGTCGCGCCCAGCCTGTCGGTGCTCCTCACCAACAGCATCAAGGCCACGGCCGACTATAAGTACACCAATGCCACCACTACGTACCAGAGTGCCAGCCGCTACCGTTTCGTAAATGGTGGGGCGCATCAGGGTCGGGTGCAGCTGGAAGGCCGCAACTGGTTTGTGCGCGCCTTCACAACGCACGATTTCTCGGGCGGCACCGGGGCGCAGGCCGATGGTTCCTACAACCTCGGCTTCCTGGGGGGCTTCCTGCAAAATCAGGTGGTGCCCGGCGCTACCACCACCACCTACGGCCAGCGCTACGTGGCCACTTACCTGGGCGGCCTGGCGGCGGGCTTGCCCGTTGCAAATGCTGCTTCCGGGGCAGCCGCTACCTTGCTGCAGCCCGGCACCCAGCTATTTGACGAAGCTCGCAACAAAGTTATCCATGACCCAACGCCCGGGCAGGGCGCGTTGCTGGTTATTCGCTCCATTCTCAACGAGGGCAGCGGCCAGTACACCTTCAATAATAGCATTGCCGACCTGACCGTGGGCGCGGCCTACCGCCAGTACCTGCTGGGCTCCGATGGCAGCCTGTTTGAGGATACCAAGGGCGGCGACCGCATCAAAAACTATGAGTACGGAGCCTACGCCCAAGCCACCAAAGCCCTGTTCGATAGCCACCTGAAGCTGGCTGCCGCCGGCCGCGTCGACCAGTTTCAGAACTTCGGCATGGCGTTTTCACCCCGGGCATCGGTTGTTTTCTCGCCGGGAGCCGATAAGCTCCAGAACTTCCGCGCCAGCTTTAGCCGGGCCTTCCGGGCACCCACGCAGAACGACCAGTACATCAAGCTCGACGTGGGCCGGGCCTTCCTGCTGGGCAACGTGCGCGGCGGTTTCGACGGCTACACGCTGGATGTGCTCAAGGGCGCGTCGCCGGCCGATGCCGCCAACCTCTACCACGCCGACAAGCTGCGCCTCGAAGAAGTGAACAGCTACGAAGTGGGCTACCGCGCCGAGCTGTTCAAGAAGCTCTACATCGACGTGGACTACTTCTACAGCACGTACAACAACTTCATTGCTACCCAGAACTTTGTGGGCCGCCTCGATGGTACGCGTCCCGCGCCGGCCGAGCTGGCCACCACCAATGCTCCCGGCAGCAACGTGCGCGTAATTCAGATTGCGGCCAACGTAGACCAGCGCGTGCAGAGCCAGGGTGCGGGCGTCACGCTGAGCTACGCCTTCGCTCCAAGCCTCACCCTGAATGGCAACTATAGCTACAACGAACTCATTACGAAGAATTTGAAGGCTGGCACGCAGTCGTTCTTCAACACGCCAAAGCATAAGTTCAACTTCGGCCTCGATGGCCAGCTGCTGAACCGGGCGCTGAGCTACAACGTGAACTACCGCTGGGTCGATAGCTTCCTCTACGAGTCCACCTTCGCCACCGGCACCGTGTCCACGGCCCAGACCGTGGATGCGCAGTTGGGCTACAGCCTCAAGGCGCTGCACACCACGCTGCAAGCCGGCGTCACCAACCTCTTTGATACCGCCAACCTGCAGGTGTACGGCGCGCCCAGCTACGGCCGCATCGGCTATTTCGGGCTGCTGTTCGACATCAAGTAGAAAGAAATATTGCTGACGGGAAGCTCCAACCAGTTTCTGGTTGGGGCTTTTTTTATGGCCATCGAATGACGGGCTTCGTTACTGTGGCGCTTGGCAGCCAAGCTGGTACGCTCCTTGTAAACGCCCGGCTGCCGCAGCTGCAAGCAAGCTGGAAAACGGTTGAGATAACCAGCGCTTCTTACCGCTATTATTCATCCTGTTTACGCCCCGTTCTACCGCTGTCCGCCGCCCGGCCCGCCCGCCCGCTGCCCTGCCCGAGTCATCCCTCCCCGCAGATGAGCCTCCGGCTGCCGCCCGGCCCGGCGAGGCAAAGGAGGTACAGCTCATCTCAACCCCGGTTTTGCGAGTGGGCGAATACGAAGGTGGGCGACGGCTACTGCCCGCGCCTGCATGGCCACCCGGGCATTCGCTACTAGCCGGCTGCCCCCGCCACCCACCGAAACGTGAGGTTGAGCCGTGGGCCGATGGGCCGGGCGGTTTTGGGCAGTGCGTGCTGCCAGTGCTGCTGGGTGGAGCCACGCATCAGCAGCAGGCTGCCGCTGGGCAGGTCGAGGCCGAAGGGGGCGTGGGCCAGTCCGGCCCGAGGCCGCAGGCGGAAGCGCCGGGTGGCCCCCAGGCTAAGCGAGGCGATGGCCGGCCCGGGCCCTAGCTCGGGCTCATCGTCGGCGTGCCAGCCCATGCTGTCGCGGCCGTCGCGGTACAGGTTCAGCAGCACGCTGTTGAATCGGGCCCCGGTGGTGGCTTCGAGGCGCTGGCGCAACGCCTGCAGGGCCGGCAGCCAGGGACGTGGCTCCCAGGTCAGGCCCGAGTAGGTGTAGCGGGCCTCCGCATCGCCGTACCAGGCGGTGAGGCGTGGCTGCGGAATTTCCTGCCCAAAGATGCGGATGGACCGCTGCTCCCAGGCCACGGCGGCGGTAAGCTGCGCGAGCAGTGCATCCGCCGCCGTGGCCGGCAAAAAAGCAGGGTCGAACAACAGCTCGGCTTGGGGCAGGGGCAGGGGCAACGGTAAGAGGGCCATAGCAAACGAAAAATATTCGTGTCCACTCATGCGGGTGCGAGCGGTAAATCAAAAAAACGCGGTCCGAAATTCAAGTAGAACCCCCGGGCACCACGGCAGTAAAGCGCCCCGGCGGTGGGAGTGCCTTTGAAAAGACGCCGTACACCAAGCGACAAACCGGACACAAACAGGCCTCCGTCCTGCCCCGTCCAACCATCAGCCTAAGCCGTGTGCTGAACAAGTGCAGACCGAAGGCCTGGGTATAACGGGCGCGAAGTCCGGGGTATTACGCTGCCACGGGAATGCTGACCACGGCCGTGTGCAGGCGCTGAGCCACCTCGGGCACGCCCAAAATCACCAGCGTTTCGAACAGGTCGGGGCCGGCGGCGGCACCGGTCACGGCCACGCGCAGGGCTTGCAGCACCTGGCCGGGCTTGAGGCCCTGGGCCGCCATCGTATCGTTGAACAGGGTTTTCAGGCCTTCGGCCGAAACTTCGGATGCGGTGGGCAGCGCCTCGGCGTAGGCCGTGAGGGCGGCGGCCACGGGGGCGTTCCACTTCTTGCTCACCACGGTTTCGTCGTACTCGGTCGGGGCTTGGAAGAAATATTTGGCTTCCTGCCAGAAATCGTTCGGGAAGCTCACCCGCTCCTTCATCACGCCCACAATCTGCTCGGCTTTCTCCTGGCTGCACACAATGGCATGCTCATGCAGGGCCGTGAGCAGATAGGGGGCCAGCTCGGCGTTGGATTTGGCGCGCAGGTAATGCTCGTTGAACCACTTCACCTTGTTCTGGTCGAACTTGGCCGGTGACTTGCTCACCCGCTCAATTGAGAAGGCCTGAATCAGCTCATCCATTGAGAAAATCTCCTGCTGGGTGCCGGGATTCCAGCCCAGAAACGCTAGGAAATTCACCATTGCCTCGGGCAGGTAGCCCTCTTCGCGATAGCCTTTGCTGACGGTGGCTTCGCCGGTTTCGCTGTCGGTGCCGTGCCACTCCAGCGGGAATACCGGGAAGCCCAGGCGGTCGCCGTCGCGCTTGCTCAGCTTGCCGGTGCCGTCGGGCTTCAGCAGTAGCGGCAAGTGGGCAAACTGCGGCATGGTGCTTTCCCAGCCCAGGTAGCGGTATAGCAGAACGTGCAGCGGGGCCGAAGGTAGCCACTCCTCGCCCCGGATAACGTGGGAGATTTCCATCAGGTGGTCGTCCACGATGTTGGCCAGGTGGTAGGTCGGCATGCCGTCCGATTTCATCAGTACCTTATCGTCCACGGCGCTGGAGTGCACCACTACCCAGCCGCGAATTAAATCCTGAAAGCGAATCTCCTCTTTACGGGGTACTTTCAGACGAATAACGTACTGCGCGCCGCCTTCCAGCAGGGCCTTCACCTCGTCCTCGGGCAGGGTGAGAGAGTTGCGCATCTGGGTGCGGGTGATGCTGTTATACTGCGGATTGGGCACTTTGGCGGCCTGTAGGCGGGCGCGCATGGCATCCAGCTCCTCAGGGGTATCAAAGGCGTAGTAGGCATGGCCAGCCGCGATGAGCTGGTCGGCGTACTGCTTGTACATGGGCTTGCGCTCGCTCTGCTTGTAGGGGCCGTGGGGGCCGCCCACACCCTGGCCTTCATCAATCACGATGCCGACCCAGGCCAGCGCCTCCAGAATGTAGGCTTCGGCCCCGGGCACAAAGCGGTTCTGGTCAGTATCCTCAATGCGCAGCAGCATCTTGCCGCCCAGCTTGCGAGCCAGCAGGTAGTTGTATAGGGCGGTGCGTACGCCGCCAATGTGCAGCGGCCCGGTGGGCGAAGGTGCGAAACGCACCCGAACTTCTCTCTCGGTCATAACAGAAAAAAAGCGCGTCCCGGAGCTCGGAACGCGCCACAAAGGTCGGGGTCATTTAACAATTATCAACTACCATTTAACAGCCGTCCTGGCTGACCAGCTGGCACAATGAGAACGACTGTTAAATGGTAATTGTTAAATGAAAATCAGTCCCGGTTTTTAAAACCCAGCCAGAGCACCAGTCCGAGCAGCGTAATGCCGCCCCTGATGCCCCAGGCCACAGCGGCACTCCACTGGTCAATCCACGTCAGGAAGACGTAGTGAATATTGGGGTTGATGAGAGGCAGCGCCAGCGAAATAAGCCCAATAATGAGCAGGCCGAGTCCAAGTTCTTTCATAAGCAGTAGAACGCGTATTCGCTTGTTCCAGCGGCTAACGATGAAGCCAGTTCGGTAGTATGAGCAAGCTAATGCTTGTGCTACGCTCCTACCGCGATGCAGGAGATTTCCACCTGCACATCGCGCGGCAGGCGCGCTACTTCCACGGTTTCGCGGGCGGGCGCAGTGGCTTCATCGAAGTAAGAGCCATACACCTGGTTGATGGTGGCGAAATTGCCGAGGTCTTTTACGAAGATGCTGCACTTCACCACATCGGTCAGGGTGAGGCCGGCGGCGGCCAGCACGGCGGTCAGGTTCTTCAGCACCTGGTGCGTCTGGGCGGCCACGTCGCCCTCTACCAGCTGCCCGGCGGCGTCGAGCGGAATCTGACCCGAAACGTACACGGTATTGCCCGCCTTCACGGCTTGCGAGTAGGGGCCAATGGGGGCCGGAGCCTGGTCGGTGAGGATAATCTGGTGGGACATTGGTATGGGGTTGAGTGATTAGGAGCCAAAGTAAAAGTATGCGGCGGATATACTGGCGGGTTATTGCGCTAAGTCCGGGATTTCCGGCGTGGTCAGTACTTGCGGCACGCCAAAATAATAGGCGTAGTCCCGCAGGAAAGCCTGATTTCTCGTGCCCGCTACGTTGAAGCAATACAGCAAGCTGGGGCGAGTGTGCAGCGGGTATATCGTAACAGTGGGCCTGCCGGCAGCCAGGGTCTGGTAGCGAGCCCGTAGCTCGGCATCGTAGCGGGCCGCATCGCCGCCGAGCCACTGCTGATAAGCCCGCATTGCATTGTTGCTGCCGTTCCCCGCCAATCGGCGACGGGTCTGCACATTGAAGTCGGTAAAAAAGAATACGACCAGCAAGCCCATCCATACCAGCCGCAGAGGCGGCACCGTCAGGGCCGCGACTACGGCCGATGCCTGCTCCTGCCGACAGCACCAAGCCAGCAGTACCCCAAACCAACCGACGACAAAAAACAGATACATGGTGGTGCGCGCCCGCAAAGGCAGCCCCGTGCCACTGGCATAAAAGGCCGGGCAATTGGCCGCCGCCAGCAGTAGGCTCAGAAAAAGGGCCAGCACGCCAGCCGGGATGTGGCTTAGCAAGCCTACCAGCAATTGGTCTCGTTGCCGGGCTATCCGGTGGAGCGTGGGCAGCAGCAGCGCCGACAAAGCTAGGAGCAAGGGGTTGCCGGCCCAGGTCAGCAGCAGGTAAGCTGTGGTTACGCCCGAGTACAGCAGCGTTTTTACTACGCCAAACGACTCTCCCATGCTGCTCATGCGCGCAAAGTTGCCGGGTGCCGTGAATGAAACGATGCTCCCCGCCATGGCTAGGGCTGCTAGGGCTGCGATGAATAAGCTTCGGCTGCGCCACCATCTCAGCAGGGCACCCGCCAGTAGCGCCAGCAGAAACGGAAAAGCGACCGGCTCGGTAGTGCCCGCCACCGCCACCGTCAGCCCAACCAGCGCTGCCCCCCAGCCCACACCGGATTGCCCCCGCTGCCGCACTTTCCTATGCTGTGCAAAGGCGGCCAACCAGATAAACGCCAGCCAGGCCGATGCGATGTAGGTATAAGCTCCGGTGAACCAGTACAAGCCCTCCGCCTGCCCTGGGGCATATGCCAGCCATAGGCAGAGCAGCAAACCTGCCCCGCGCCAAGCCGTTCCGTTGGGAATACGCAGCAGCGTGCCCAGGCAGAGCCTCAGCACCAGCAATGTGCCCAGCATAAAGCTCAGCACCATTGGCCACCAATTGCTCTCCAGCCGGGTGTAAATCAGCGGGTTCACCAGGGCCAGCAATACCGTAGTAGTATAGCGGCCGGTATGGCTCATGTAAAAGTATTTTTGCGCTGCCCAAAACCCTAGTTTCCGTACTATCACAGCATCCAAGATGTCATCGAGGCAGGGGTGGCTGAAAAAGGACAGCGCCGCAAATGGCAACGCCACCAATACCAAACTGACGGTAATCAGTAGGTTTTGGTGGCGTTGAAAAAATCCGGGAACCGACTCTAATGAGTTGCTCATTAAGAAGGATGAATGGCTTGCTTAGTAGCAGCAACCATTGGGCTATTTTAATATTACTCCACCGTCACCGACTTGGCCAGGTTACGGGGCTGGTCGACGTTGCAGCCGCGTAGTACGGCGATGTGGTAGGAGAGGAGCTGCAACGGCACCACCGACACCAGCGGCATCAGCACTTCCGAAGTATGAGGCACCTCAATCACGTACTCGGCCATGGCCGGAATCACCGTGTCGCCTTCGCTCACGATGGCGATGATACGGCCCTTGCGAGCTTTCACCTCCTGAATGTTGCTCACCACCTTCTCGTAAGAACCGTCGCGGGTGGCAATCACTACCATCGGCATGTTCTCGTCAATCAGGGCAATGGGGCCGTGCTTCATCTCGGCGGCGGGGTAGCCTTCAGCGTGGATATAGCTGATTTCCTTGAGCTTGAGTGCGCCTTCCAGTGCTACTGGGAAGTTGTAGCCGCGGCCTAGGTATAGGAAGTTGGTGGCATCCTTGAACTCCTCGGCAATCTCCTGAATCTGGGCATCCAGCAGCAGGGCCTTCTCTACTTTCGACGGAATCGTCTCCAATTCCACCATCAGCTCGCGCAGCTTGGTGTCGGTAATGGTGCCGCGCTTCTGACCCATAATCATGGCCAGCAGCGTGAGCACGGTAACCTGCGCCGTGAAGGCTTTGGTCGAAGCCACCCCAATTTCGGGGCCGGCGTGGGTGTATGCACCAGCGTCCGTAGCGCGAGCAATGCTGCTGCCCACCACGTTGCAAATGCCGAAGATGGTTGCGCCCTTGCTCTTGGCCAACTCGATGGCGGCCAGCGTATCAGCCGTCTCACCACTCTGCGAAATGGCAATCACGATGTCGCGCTCCGTGATAATCGGGTTGCGGTAGCGGAATTCCGACGCGTACTCCACTTCTACCGGAATGCGGGCCAGGTCCTCAATCAGGTACTCGGCCACCAGACCGGCGTGCCACGAAGTACCGCAGGCAACGATGATGATGCGCTGGGCATTGATAAACTTCTGCTCGTAGGCCCGGATGCCGCCCATGTTCAGGTGGCCGGCTTCCAGTTCCAGGCGGCCGCGCATGGAGTCGAGGATGGAGCGGGGCTGCTCGAAAATCTCTTTCAGCATGAAGTGCGGGTAACCGCCCTTCTCAATGGAGTCAAGCTCCATCTCCAGCTTCTGGATATAGGGCGTCTGGCTCACATCTTCCTTGCTGCGAATCTCCAGTTGGCCATCGCGGATAACCACGATTTCGTAATCATTCACATACACCACTTCGTTGGTGTACTCGATGATGGGCGTGGCATCGGAGGCAATGAAAAACTCGCCTTCACCAATACCAATCACCATCGGCGAGCCTTTGCGGGCGGCGATGAGCTGGTTGGGCGCATCCTTGCTGAGCACCACGATGGCGTAAGCCCCTACTACTTCGTGCAGCGCCAGGCGCACGGCCTCCTCCAGCGAGCAATGATTCTGCTTTTGGATTTCCTCAATTAGGTTCACGAAAACTTCCGTGTCTGTATCGGAATGGAAAACATGGCCCTGCTGCTGCAAGTGCGTTTTCAGCGCCGCGTAGTTTTCGATGATACCATTGTGGATGATGGCAATGCGCTCTGACGTAGAGAAGTGCGGATGAGCGTTTACGTCGTTGGGTTCGCCGTGGGTAGCCCAACGGGTGTGTCCCATACCCACATTGGCGTGGGTGTTTTTGTCGCTCAGGAAATTTTCTAATTCCGCGACTTTGCCCTTTTTCTTATAAACGCTCAGGTCGCAGTTGAGCAGCGCTACGCCCGCCGAGTCGTACCCGCGGTATTCGAGCCGACGCAGGCCTTTGAGGATGATGGGGCAGGCCTCACGATGGCCCAAATAAGCAACAATGCCGCACATGGCAGATGGGGTTAAATTATTGAAAGTCAGGTATTGAGTGCAGTGGCCGGATGCAGGTCACCCGTCCGGCGCTAACGCTGGGAGTAGTATACGCGCAAGGTTATTTTTGCGGCATCAATGGCAGCCCGGTCAAGGGTTAGGGTATTCGAGTTCAGGTTACCGTAGGAGCGAAGGCTGGGCACCAGCACCAGGGCATCAGGGGTGCTGTCGAGTTTATTGGTCAGGTAAGCCTGTAAGTAGCTAGTAACTGGAATGCTGTAGTACGGCTGGCTCGACGTGCCGTCAACCAGCAGGCTGTAGGCGGGGAAGCCTGCACTTACCTGGGGCGTTCCATCGGCCTGCACTACCCGGTCAACGGTCGTATAGTTCACGATGCGTTGCAGCACCTCATTCGCGGTGTTCACTTCCATGGCATAAAGCCGGGTAGGGTTGGTAAACAGCGCGTTGGAAAAAGGCTTTACCGGTACGCGCAGCTCGGCGCGGTTTACGGTCAGTCCGGGCTTTGCGGCTAGGGCAGGCAGGCCGGTGAAGGCAATGCGCGTGCCCAGCCCCGTGCCTTCCTGGGCGTAGCTGGTGTTGTTGAGGTCGCCCGAGGCCACAAAACCAGGGCGGGTAGCCAGCGCCTGAAGCGCAGGGGGCAACGTGTTAATAATCTGAGTGTAGTAGCGGGGGTCGCTAGCGGTAGAAGCTCCGGTGGATAAATAGGCAGATACCGCCCCGAAGTAAATCGGGTAAAAGTGCTTCAGCACATTGTTGGTAGCGCCCGTCGAGTGGAAGTACACAACGAGGCGCGGCACGCCGTTTTGGCCAAAGCTCAGGATGTTAGCGTTGTGACTGGCGCTGGGAGTGATGGCCAGGCCTTTCAGCAACGCATTGAGTTGGGCCTGCGTGAAATTGGTCTGCTGAAGCTGCTGGAAAAAATTAGTGAAAAATGTCGACGACACCGCCGGCTGACCAGCGGCAGCCGTAGTGCGTTGCAGTATCAGGCGCACGGTGGGGTCCGGCGCAATGGTCGTCACTGCCGGAACGGCGGGGTTGGCGGTGGTGGCCGCTATAGCTGCCGTAACGGTTTGCACCTGGGTGCGGTCGAGGCGGCTGGTCAGGTTCTGGCCCAGCAGCGCTCCCAGCGGAGTGCTGGTGCCTGCGTCGTACACCTGTCGGTCGTCGAGCGGGTTAGCAAGCTGATAGACATCGTATTGTACTGGGGTCGTGCTGCCATTCACCTTGTCGAAGCCCAGCACCACCACCACCGAGTCCATTACCGGCGTGGTGAACTTAGAAGGCAGCGAGTCGGCCACCGCACCGTTAAGCAAGTTGAAATAGGCCCGGGCTTCGGTCAGGCCAGCCACGTTGTCGTTGAGGCGGCCGATGAGGAAACGGTCCTTTTTCAGGCTTTGCACCGGCGCGAGGCGCACGGTGCCGCTCGTCACGGGCAGGTCCAGGTATTGAGTGCTGATGCCCGAGGTATCGGGTAGGTCCACGTTGAGGGCGGTGCCCGTGTCGCAGCCCGTCAGGGCCAGTGCGGCAAACGCCACCAGAGGGGCACAGCGGCTAGTTAGCCAATTCATTGTAGAGCGCTAGGTAAGAAGAGTGCAGGTTTTCGTCGGTAGCCACCTGGCTAAGCTTGTTGTGCAGGGCGTATTCGTGAAACATGCCGTTCATGTTGTCCGAAAAATCTTCGTCGGACCGCACCACGGTATCGGCATACTCCATGCCCATTTTAATAAAGCCGCTGAAATCAGCTGTTTTCAACGAGGCCATCATGGAATCGTCGATGTCAAGCATCTTGGCTTTTTCGAGGATATTGCCCTCAAATTTTTCCTGAAACTCGTTGCTGTAAATCGAAAATACCGACTTGGCATCCTTGAACACCGGGTCTTTTTTGTAGGTGGTTTTCAGGTACAACGGAATCAGACCGGTCATCCAGTCGGAGCAGTGCACGATGTTGGGCGACCAGCCCAGCTTCTTTACCGTTTCGAGTACGCCTTTGCAGAAAAAGATGGCGCGCTCGTCGTTGTCGGCGTAGAATTTATCGTTTTTGTCGACCAAAGCCGACTTGCGGTGGAAATAATCTTCGTTATCGATAAAATAAACCTGCAACTTTGCCGTCGGAATCGAGGCAACTTTGATGACCAGGGGTTTTTCGTCGTCGCCAACAGCAATGTTGATGCCCGACAGGCGCACTACCTCGTGCAACCGGTTCTTGCGCTCGTTGATAATGCCAAAACGCGGCACGAAAATCCGGATTTCGCAGCCCATCTCCTGCATGCTTGCGGGCAGGCGCCGCAGCATTTCAGCCACCTTGGTGGTCTGGAGAAAGGGGTCAATTTCGGTGGCCGCGTAAAGGATTCGTAGCTTCGACATAAAGAAATTATTGAAGAGAATGGAACAAGGCCATGCTATGGGTGCACAAAATTAAACAATTTTGAGCGGAAAATCAATAAAAGCTACTTTGGGGGCCGTTCCAATTGCCTTCCTCTTCTATGCAGATACTAACTACCGCCGCCGGGTTGCAAGCCTATACCGAACAGGCGCGCCAGGCTGGCCAACGGGTGGGACTGGTGCCCACCATGGGGGCCTTACACGCCGGCCATATTCAGCTGGTGCAGGCTGCCCGGGCCGAATGCAACGAGGTAATAGCCACCATCTTCGTTAATCCCACGCAGTTCAACAATGCCGATGATTTTCGGCTCTATCCCCGGGTGCCGGAGGCCGATGCGGCCCTGCTGGCCCCGGCTGGCTGCACGGCCTTATTCGTGCCTTCGGTGGAGGAAATATACCCCCGGCCCGCAGTGTTGCTGTTCGATTTCGGGGCCCTGGAACAAGTGATGGAAGGGGCGCACCGGCCCGGTCATTTCAATGGCGTGGCCACGGTGGTGAGCAAATTGTTCCATCTGGCCCGCCCGCACCGGGCATATTTTGGCCAGAAGGACTGGCAGCAGGTGGCTGTAGTGAAGCAGCTGGTGGCCGACCTGTCGTTTGACCTGGAGATTGTGGCCTGCCCCACCATTCGGGAAGCCGATGGCCTGGCCATGTCCTCGCGCAACCGCCGGCTCGATGCGCCCGCCCGGGCCGTGGCTCCGCTGCTCTACCAGGTGCTGAGCGCCGCCGCTGCCCAGGTGCAGCAGGGGGTGGCCCCGGCCCAGGTGCAGGCTGACGCCTTTGCTACGCTGGCCCGGGAGCCCGGCATCATCCCCGAATACGTGGAAATAGCCGATGCCCAGACCCTGCAGCCGCTGGCTAGCTACGTGCCCGGCCGGGCCGTGGTGCTGTGCTTGGCCGCTCACTTGGGCGGCGTGCGGCTGATTGACAACGTGGTAGTGGGCGGCTAGGTCCAACCGAAGCGGGGCGGAGGAGGGCTTTATCTTTGTGCCCCTAACCAAAGCCTAATGGGCCAAGCTATGCACATTGAAGTAATGAAGTCCAAAATCCACCATGCAACGGTCACGCAGGCCGAATTGCACTACGTGGGTAGCGTGACAATTGACGAAGACCTGCTGGATGCCGCCAATTTCGTGGAAAACGAAAAGGTGACCGTCGTGAACGTGAACAACGGCGAGCGTTTTGAAACCTATACCATTCGCGGGGAGCGGGGCTCGGGCACTATTTGCCTGAATGGCCCGGCGGCGCGCAAAGTGGCGGTGGGAGATGTCGTTATCATCTTCTCCTACGCGCTGGTGGATTTTGCCGAAGCCCGGCAACACAAGCCAACGGTCATTTTTCCCAACGAGCACAACCGGCTTTAACCAATGAGTGAATGGGTGAATGAGCGAATAATTCTCGCACTCATCCACCCATTCACTCATTTACCCATTCATCCATTAATGTTAATGCGGGAAAAATGCTTATATGCACAAACAGACGATTTGCAACAATGCGTCTTGGGATGCTTTTCGGCCACTGCTGAATCTCGCGCATCAATCTAACGCATTATTCCGCACAAGCTTTATTGTAATTGATGAAACACCTACTGACGATTGTTAAGTACCTGCTGCTGCTGAGTATTTCGGGGGCGCTAATGTGGTACGCGGTGCGGGGGCAGGACCTGTCGCGCATCGGGCACTACATTGCCACGGCCAACTATTTCTGGCTCACGCTCACGCTCACGCTGTCGGCGCTGGGCTATTTCAGCCGGGCCTACCGTTGGCAGATGCAGCTCAATGCTTCCCAAACGCCGGCCCCGTACTGGGCCGTGTACCACGCCATGATGGTGGGCTACCTGGCCAATCTGGTGCTGCCGCGCATGGGCGAGGTCATCCGCTGCTCGGTGCTACGGCGCACGAGCGGCGTGCCCGTGCAGGTGGCGCTGGGCACAGTAGTGACGGAGCGCGTGATTGATGTGCTAGTGCTATTAAGTCTGATTACCAGCTTGCTGCTGCTTGATTTCAATACTTTCTGGAATTTTGTGACGGTGCAGGTGCTGGGCGGGCGCTACGAGGCGCTGGCCCGCAACCGGACGCCACTGCTCATCGCGGCCATCATTGGCGGGGTGCTGCTGCTGGCCACAGGCTACGCGCTGTTCCGCAACCTGGAGCGCCTGCGGCAGAATGCTTTCTTCAACAAAGGCGTGCTGTTTGTGAAAGGCCTACTGGCAGGGGTATTCAGCATTCTGAAGATGGAAAATAAGGGCGTGTTTTTGCTGCATACCCTGTTCACCTGGGGTGTGTACTACCTCATGGATTACCTGGCCTTCTTCTGCTTTCCCGAAACCTATAACCTCGACATGAAGGCCGGCTTGGCCGTGCTCACCTTCGGAGCCTTTGGCATGGCCGCGCCGGTGGCGGGCGGCATCGGGCCGTTCCACGTAATGGTGCAGGGCATTCTGCTGGTGTACGGCGTGAGCAAGGAGGCCGGTATCGCCTACGCTCTGGTGGTGCACGGGGCCCAAACGCTGCTGGTGGTGCTCATGGGTGGCATCAGCTTCGTGGCCGTGGCCGCCGCCGACAAGCGCAGCCTGCTCACCGAAGCCGAAGCCCTGGCCGACGAACCGCTTACATCTGAGTTATGAGTTAAAAGTTAGGCGTTAAGAGTTGCGGATGAGCGAGCGGTCGATGGCGGCGCTCATCCGCAACTCTTAACGCCTAACTTTTAACTCATAATTCTTAACTCCCTTCCCATGTGGACGAAAGATAAAATCCTGACCCGCGCGCAGCTGCCGGCCACGCTGGCCGACTGGCGCGCGCAAGGCCGCAAAGTGGTGTTCACCAACGGCTGCTTCGATTTGCTGCACCTCGGCCACGTTGACTACCTGGAGCAGGCCCGGCACCTGGGCGCCGCCCTGGTGGTGGGCCTGAACACCGATGCCTCGGTGCGCTGCCTCAAGCCCGGCCGGCCCATTCAGGACGAGGAGGCGCGGGCCCGTATTCTGGCCGCGCTGGCCTTCGTGGATGCCGTGGTGCTCTTTGGCGAGCCCACACCCCTGGCCCTCATCGAGCTGGTGCAGCCCGATATCCTGGTGAAGGGCGACGACTACGCCGTGGAGCGCATAGTGGGCCACGAGCTGGTGCTGGCTCGGGGCGGGCAGGTACTCACGGTGCCGCTGGTGGCGGGCTACAGCACCTCGCGCATTGTGGAGCACATCATTGCCACGCAGTAGCCACTTTGGCAGGACCGAAAGACTGCATCTTTTTTGCAGAGATGGTGTTTTGATAGCAACCCCCGGCATTTTGCCGCGAGTGCTTCTTCATTTCACTCCCTCCCCATGTCTTCTTCCTATTTGCTCATCATTGTGTTGATGGCTGCCAGCTGGGCCGTTCAATGGCGGCTGCGCAGCAAGTTTAAACAGTATGCCCAGGTGGGCCTGAGCTCGGGCCTGAGTGGGGCCGAAATCGCGACCCGTATGCTGGCCGACCACGGCATCTACGATGTCCGCATCATCAGCACCACCGGCCAGCTTACTGACCACTACAACCCCACCGATAAAACCGTGAACCTGAGCGAAGGCGTGTACGCCGAGCGCAGCGCGGCCGCGGCGGCCATTGCGGCCCACGAGTGCGGCCACGCCGTGCAGCACGCCACGGCGTATTCCATGCTGCAATTCCGGTCGGCCATGGTGCCGGCCCTCACGGCAGTATCGAAGTGGATGCCCTTCATTCTAATTGCGGGCATCTTTATGATTAACCGGAGCGTGATTCCGCTGGGCGTGGGCATTGGCTTGTTTGCCCTCACCACGCTGTTCTCGTTCATCACGCTGCCGGTCGAGTTCGATGCCTCCCGCCGGGCCCTGGCCTGGATGGACAAGCGCGGCGTGGTAACCGTGCAGGAGCACGCCATGGCCAAAGACGCGCTGTGGTGGGCTGCCATGACCTACGTGGTAGCGGCCCTGGCCTCGTTGGCCACGCTGCTTTATTACGTGAGCATTTTTATGCGCCGCCGGTAAGATACTGTTGCATTTTTGCTAAAAGAGCCGCCATTCTGTTTGCAGCGTGGCGGCTCTTTTTATGGCCGGCCCATGGGTAGGAAATGGTGAATAGGACAAGCTGATTGACCTTTTTAAAATATAATATTTGAATATTAAATATTATTGCTTTCCAAAATCAAAACTACTAATTTGTCAGCCCTTTCCTCCTGTTGCCTGCACCATGGCTTAGCCTCCGACAGCTTATTGGTCAGTGGGTTCACTGTATGGTGTCTGCCAATGCGATGATTCTTTCTACCCCCACGGCCCTGGTGGCGGCCGCGCCCACACTACTTCGGCATGGCCTGGTAGCAACCCTGCGGGAGCAATGGCCCCAGCTCCAGCTCACCCTCACCGCCGATGCCACGCAGCTGGTGGAGCTGGTCGGTCATTATGCCTTCAGCTTGTTGGTGCTGGATGAGCAGTTGCCCGGCCGGAACCTGCCCGAGCTGCTCGGCCGGCTGCAACGGGCCCGGCCTGCGCTCGGTGGTGCTGACGGACCACCAGCTGCCCGCTTTGCCACCGGCCAGCCCCTGCAGTTGTCTCGCCAGGTGCTGCCCCACGCCTTGGTTGGGGCACTGGCGCAATGGCTGGATGCGCCAGGCGACCCTGCTGGCACCAGCCGTTCCCCATGGGCCTGCGCTGTGCCCGACCCTTTCAGCCGGCGCGAGCTGGAGGTATTGCGCCTGGTAGTGGCCGACCATTGCAACGAGGAAATTGCCAATTGTCTCTGCCTGAGCACTGTGGAAAGCCACCGCCGCATGCTGCTTCAAAAAGCCGGCACCCGCACGCTGGTAGGCCTGGCCGCCCGTGCCGTGCGCGAGGGTTGGGTGGCGTGAGTAGCGAGGGGCGCCCACTCTTTCGCGCTACGCTACTTGATAAATAAAAAGCCCGGGCTACTGGAATTTTCCAGCGGCCCGGGCTTTTATTTATGCACAGGTTACTACCCCAGCTTCTTGTACCGCACGCGCTTCGGCTCCACGTCGCCCAGGCGCTTGCGCTTGGCTTCCTCATAGTCCGAGAAGTTTCCCTCAAACCAAACCACTTCCGAGTCGCCCTCGAAAGCCAGGATGTGGGTGGCCAGCCGGTCCAGGAACCACCGGTCGTGGCTGATGATAACGGCGCAGCCGGCGAAGT
Organism: Hymenobacter siberiensis; assembly: GCF_018967865.2. Taxonomy (NCBI): domain Bacteria; kingdom Pseudomonadati; phylum Bacteroidota; class Cytophagia; order Cytophagales; family Hymenobacteraceae; genus Hymenobacter; species Hymenobacter siberiensis. The sequence continues at coordinate 41,129 of NZ_JAHLZY020000001.1, read as the reverse complement.
TCTCCAGCGCGTCTTCCAGGGCCCGGATGGCGTTTACGTCCAGGTCGTTGGTCGGCTCATCGAGCAGCAATAAGTTAGCGCCCTGCTTGAGCGTCATGGCCAGGTGCACGCGGTTTTTCTCGCCGCCCGAGAGCGTGCCCACTTTCTTCTCCTGGTCGCCGCCGCCAAAGTTGAACTTGCTCACGTAGGCGCGGGAGTTCACCGGCCGGCCGGCCAGCAGCATGGTTTCGGTGCCGCCCGTGATGGTGTCGAACACCGACTTCGTGCCGTCCAGCGTGTCGTGTTGCTGGTCGATGTAGGCAGTGAGCACCGTGGGACCCACTTCGAACGTGCCTGCATCCGGCTGCAGCTGGTCCGTAATGAGGCGGAACAACGTGGTTTTACCCGCGCCGTTCGGCCCGATGATGCCCACGATGCCACCCTGCGGCAGCGAGAAGCTCAGGTTTTCGAACAGCAGCTTGTCGCCAAACGATTTGGTGATGCCTTCGGCCTCAATTACCTGCGCGCCCAGACGCGGGCCGTCCGGAATGAACAGCTCCAGCTTCTGCTCCTTGTCTTTGGCTTCTTCGCTGGCCAGCTTGTCGTAGTTGGCCAGGCGGGCTTTGCCCTTGCTCTGGCGGGCTTTGGGCGACATCCGCACCCACTCCAGCTCGCGCTGCAGGGTTTTGGCGCGCTTGCTCTCGGAGTTTTCCTCCTTGGCCATGCGGTCAGTTTTCTGCTCCAGCCAGCTGCTGTAGTTGCCCTTCCACGGAATGCCCGAGCCACGGTCCAGCTCCAGAATCCAGCCGGCCACGTTATCGAGGAAGTACCGGTCGTGGGTCACGGCAATCACGGTGCCTTTGTATTGCTGCAGGTGCTGCTCCAGCCATAGCACGCTTTCGGCGTCGAGGTGGTTGGTGGGTTCGTCCAGCAGCAGCACGTCGGGCTCCTGTAGCAGCAGGCGGCACAGCGCCACGCGGCGCTTCTCGCCGCCCGAGAGGTTGCCGATAATGGCCTCCTGCGGCGGGGTGCGCAGGGCATCCATGGCGCGCTCCAGCTTGGTGTCGAGGTTCCAGGCGTCGAGTTGGTCGAGGCGCTCCTGCACTTTGCCCTGGCGGTCAAGCAGCTTGTCGAAGTCGGCATCTTCGGCCCCGAAGGCGTCGTTGATTTCGTCGTATTCCTTCAGCAGGGCCACGGTTTCGGCGGCGCCTTCTTCCACCACCTCACGCACAGTTTTGGTGGGGTCGAGCTGGGGCTCCTGCTCCAGGTAGCCCACCGAGTAGCCCGGCGAGAACACCACTTCGCCCTGAAACTGCTTATCAACGCCGGCAATAATTTTCAGCAAACTCGACTTGCCCGAGCCGTTGAGGCCCAGCACACCGATTTTGGCCCCGTAAAAAAACGAGAGGTAGATATTTTTAAGAACTTGCTTCTGCGGCGGGTAAATCTTACTCACGCCGGCCATGCTGAAAATAATGGTCTGGTCGCTCATGGGGTGGGGGTGGGGCTAATGAAAGAAATGCAGCTGCAAAGAACGACAGCCGCCGCTTGCAACCCACACTCGGACCTTCGGGTTGCTAGTTTCTATTTGGCAATCGTTCATCAACCAGCACCAGAATACATTACTGCGAGCGGCACGAAGAGCCCTGCGTAACATCCATAATTGGATTGGTCTGGCCGATACCGCCGAATGCGCCGGTTTCGCCCGGGTTTAACGAATGGTACATCTTTTCATCACGTTTTTACCGTAAACTTGTATTCCCTTCCCAGTCTGCGTTTCAACTGCAGCTCCTGCGTTCTTTGTTGCCCGTCCTACCCATGTATCCCACCCTCCTACCCACGAGCTTACTATCTGTTATGGAACCAACCGACCACCTACTGGCCGAAGCCAAGCGCTACGGCTATGTGGAAGCCGACGGCGTATGGCTACACCCCGTGCTGGGCCAGCCCGCCCGCCAGATTGGCTTAGTCAAAGATTCGGACGATGCCGCCCTGCGGTACTTCAGCCAACGTTTTGAAACCCTGCGCGCCAAAGTCGATTCGCTGCTGGAAAAAATGCAGGCCAGCGACAACAAAGGCTCTTTCTTGATGAAGGCGCTGCACCTCAAAGAGCAGCTCCTGACCCACGACGGCCTCGGCGATTTTGCCAGCCTGCACCGCCGCCTCACCGAGGCCGAGGATGCCATTGCCGTGACCGTGGTTCGCAACCGCGAAAAAAACCTGGCCACCAAAATCAGCTTCATCCACGAAGCCGAAGCCCTCAGCGAAAGCGTGGAGTGGATATCGGCCAGCGAGAAGGTGAAGGACCTGCGCCAGGGCTGGCTCAAGACCGGCCCCATCGACAAAGCCATGACCGACGAGCTGGAGCACCGCTTCCAGACGGCCATTCAAGTGTTTTTCGACCGCCGCAAGTCCTTTCAGTCCGATAAGAAGGCCATGGCCAACCGGGTGCAAACCCGTTACCGCGACCTTATTCAACAGGCCGAAGCCCTCAAAAACTCCGACCAGTTCGAAACCACCTCGCGCCAGCTCAAAGTGCTGCAGCAGGCCTGGCGCGACGTCAACGGCAACCTGCCTAAAAAACAGGCTTCCGAGCTCTGGACGCGCTTTCGGGCCGCCAACAACCACTTCTTCGAGCGCCTCAAGGTGCACATTGCCGTGCAGCAGTCGGCTGGTGCGCCCGGTGCCCCCGCCACGCCCGAAGTACTGCTGGCCCGCAAACGCTCCCTGGCCGAGCGCGCCGAAGCCCTGATGGCCATCCCGCCGCAGGAAGCCATTCATCAGGCCAAGTCCCTGCAAGCCGAGTGGAAGCAGGTGGGCACCGTGCGTGGCGAGGAGTCGGACCGCATCTGGCAGCGTTTTATGGTGGCCTGTGATAAGATTTTTGAGCTCAGCGCCCTCGAATATCACCTGCGCAAGCGCGCCGATGGGGCCCCCATGCCCACTGCTCCGGCCGAGCGCGCCCGGTTCCGGGCCAGCACCCTGCGCGAGCTGCTCAAGGACGACCACGAGGAGCTTAACACGCTGCGTGCCAACCTCGACAACCTCAGCCCCAGCGCCGCCAACGATGCTTTCCTGCAGATGCTGCAAACCAAAATCCGGTCGTTTGAGCGCAAAATTCGCACGAAAAACGACCTTATTGACTTGTTCAGCCAACAGGCGCAGACGGCAGGTTAACCTTGGCCGACATTTTGTGTTGTCGGTTTCAACGGCCCCGCCGTTTGTATCTTGACGGGAAACTGTTACCTTCGCCAACCCTTTTTTATCCGCTTCATTATGTATTGGACACTCGAACTTGCTTCCTACCTGGAAGATGCTCCCTGGCCCGCCACCAAAGACGAACTGATTGACTTTTCTATCCGCTCGGGTGCGCCCATGGAGGTAGTTGAGAACCTGCAAGCCTTGGAAGACGACGGCCAGCCCTACGAAAACATCGAGGAAGTATGGCCCGACTACCCGACCAAGGAGGACTTCATGTTCAACGAGGACGAATATTAGAAGTGTTGAATGTTAAATGTTGAGGGTTGAATGAATGACATTGACTTGTTGACGAGTAATAATTCGTCACTCAACCCTCAACCCTCAACAATCAACATTCAACACTTGGTTGCGGGCTACCCCGGTAGGGTGTTGGTCCGCAACCTTTTTTTGTGCCTGCCCGCGCCGGCTTTCGTGGCCGTGGTGGGACACAATGGCAGCGGCAAAACCACGCTTTTCCGGGTACTCACAGGCCAGCTACCCTATGAGGGCAGCGTCAGGCTGCACGGCCACGAAGTGCGCGACCTGCGCCGCGCCGCGACGGCTGGCCTGTTGGGCTACCTGCCGCAGCGCGGCAGCCTCGACTTTGCCATTGCCGTGCGCGAGCTGGTGGTGATGGGCCGCTACCGCCACCACGGCTTGCTAAGCGCCTATTCACTAGCTGATTATGTATTGGCCGATGCTGCCTTAGCCCGAGTGGGCATGGCCCATCTGGGCGCCCGCGATTTTACCCAGCTCTCCGGTGGCGAGCAGCAACTGGTGTGGCTGGCCCAGCTCAGCCTGCAGGATGCGCAAGTGTATTTGCTCGATGAGCCCACCCAGCAGCTTGATGTGTACTACCGTCGCCAGGTGTTCAGCCTCGTGCACGACTGGGCCACCCAGCAGGGCAAAACCGTGCTGTGCAGCACCCACGACCTCGACAACCTGCCCGCCCTCACCGGCTATCTACTGAACCTTTCGGAGCCGGAGCCGCAGCTACGCCCCCTGTCCGAAGCTACGGTGCGCGAGGCCCGAGCATGGCTGGAGCAGGCGCCGTTGGGAGTTAAGAGTTAGGAGTGCAGAGTTAAGAGTTTGTAGTACCCATTAACTAGGGTCATTGCACCAAATGCACAGTTAGCGTTTTCTGGTTGAGCTTAAAAAAACATGTGTCGATTGCTGAATCGGAAGGCCCTTTCCAGCGCCAGGATTCGGTGAAATGATTTACTGGTTGCTCAAATAGTTACAACAGCCTCCTCACAACTTGCCTTGTTCAAAGCATGTTATTGGTCAATGCGTTGTGAGTATTAGCTCAACTATAGCAACGCTAACTGTGCATTTGGTGCAATGGCCCTACCCATTAACTCTGCACTCCTAACTCCTTTTTCCCGGTCGGCCGCGCAGGACCTGCCCGATGGACCGCATAAACGGCCCCGCCGATACCGAATTCATCACCCGCAGGTTATCGGCCCAGGAAGTTTGCTCATCCAGAAAGCGGAAGATGCGCTCCACCGGGTTGCGCTCGAAGAGCTGCCGGAAGATGTCGCGGGTCGTTTCGCCCCGCCGCTGCATGATGTCGAGCAAGAGCGTGTCGAACAGTTGGAACTGCCATTTATCGCCGGTGGCGTTGGTGGGTGGGTGGCCGGTGGTGGCCAGCGCCGCTATCAGCCGCGCCGAGTGCTGCTGAATGCGCTTGAAGGCGTAGCCGGTGCTGGGCTTGGCCCGCCCGCCCCGCGTGCCCAGATTGATGATGTGCGCGCCGTTGCGGGCCGGTAGCGGGTGGTCGGTCATCGGAATTGCTCCTACTTCCTCAGCCACAATGCGGTACGTTTTCAGCCCGAGGGTTTCGCTCAGATACGTGCGGATTGCCGCTTCATACTCCGCTTTGGGTAATACGGTTCCCGAAAACAACGTGTATTCAACCAAGGCTTTGCGTGGTGAGAAAGGCAGCACGTAAATAAACCGGGCCTCGTGCTGCTGGGCGCCGCGAAAGTCCATGAACTCCACCGTGGCGGGGTCGAAAACGTCGGATTCGGTTTCGATTTCCCAGCCCACGAAGTGCTGTAGCAGGTAGCGATGCTTCTCGGGCTGCCGCAGCTGCGCTAAGTTGGGCGGGCGGCTGTCGAAGGCGTAGCGGGCGGTGTAGGCATCGCCATTCGCCGTGGTGGCGTGTGTGCCAGCCGGTGTGTTTTCCAACTGCTCGACATTGCCGTGCACCCGCGTGAATTGCGGATTATCAGCCAGCGCCTTCTGCACGAAGCGGTAGTAATCCAGCCCGTTGATGGTTTTGTAGCGGTAGCGGCCCAGGTCAATCACGCGCTCGAAGCCGGGGCTACGGAAAGCTATTTTGCGCCACTCGTGCGCCACAATGTCGTCGAACATCCCCGGCTCATCGGCCCAGAACGACCAGGTGCGGTCGTTCTGCATCTTGGCATCGGGCTCAATAATCAGGACTTTCTTGCCGGCCAGCCGGGGTTCCTGCGCAATGTGGTACGCCAGGCTAAGCCCCGCCGCGCCGCCGCCCACAATGAGGTAATCAAATTCTGAATTAGTGGCGGCAGCAGTTGATGACATAAGAGAAAACCCGCCAAACCGGCGGCAAACGAACGAAGCTAGTAACAAAAAAAGCCGCTCCCGAAGAAGCGGCTTTCCAATGCAATGGTTTCGAAACCGAATAGTACCGACTACAAAATCCGTGAAATCCGCTAAAATCCGAAAAATCCGTGGTCCTAGAAGTTCGGCGACAACAGGTACTTGTGGTAGAAGTCGTCGATGATTTTCACGGCTTCGCTCGCGTCGTCCACAATCTGCACCAGCTGCATGTCCTCGGCCGAGATGTTGTGCTCCTCGTGCAGCATCACGTCCTCAATCCACTTAAACAGGCCGTTCCAGTAGGCCGAGCCCACCAGTACGATGGGGAAGCGGCTGATTTTTTTGGTCTGAATTAGCGTCATGGCCTCAAACAGTTCGTCGAGGGTGCCGAAACCGCCGGGCATGCCCACAAAGGCCTGCGCGTACTTCACAAACATCACCTTCCGCACAAAGAAGTAGTCGAAGTCGATGCACTTGTCCTGGTCGATGTAGATGTTGTGGGTTTGCTCGAAGGGCAACTCAATATTGAGGCCCACCGACTTACCGCCCTCGGCGCGGGCGCCCTTATTGCCGGCTTCCATGATGCCGGGGCCGCCGCCCGTGATAACGCCGTAGCCGTGACGCACCAGCTTCGAGGCAATTTCCTCGGCCAGCTGGTAGTAAGGGTTGTCGGGCTTGGTGCGGGCCGAGCCGAAGATGCTCACGCAAGGACCAATTTTGGACATCTTCTCGAAGCCCTCCACGAACTCGGCCATCACCTTGAAAATCTGCCAGGAGTCGGCGATTTTAATCTCGTTCCAGTCCTTGTCCACGAAGGCTTTGCGCAGGCGCTGCTCATCATCGATGGCCATGGCGGTCTGGCCATTGGTGGTTTGGCGCATCTCCGTGATGGAGGTGAGCTTGTCGTCGTTGACGTTGGGTTGCGTGATGGTCTTGCCGCTGCCGGCATTCAGCATGTCGTCGGAGAGTTTGGTTTTGCTGGTCTTAGCTTTTTTGATTGTAGACATATTATTCAATTGGGAATTCCTTCAAAAGCAAAATCGCCCCGGATGCGGGGCGACCAAAAGTAGGGCGTCAAAGTTATCGAATTGTTATCAAATAAAAATGCTGTGGGTTGAAAGGATTTGGTGCTATCCAATTCGTCAGGCACAGCGCAGCGCAGCCTGACGAATTGGATAGCACCAAATAACCCTATACCAGCTGGCGCAGTGCCATTTCGAACGAGCGCTGCGCAATGCCGGTGGGCTGTGCGTTCTCGGCGTGGGTGCGCTCCAGGGCCGCGCCGATGATGCGCGACGTATCGGCAAAAATGGCTTGGTCGGTGATTTCGGCGCCGGTTTCCATGAGGTAAGCAAACACGCGGGCCATGCCGCAGTTGGCAATAAAATCGGGGATAACGGCCGTGCGCTCGTCGGCAAAGACGCCGGTGGGGCCGAAGAAAATCTCGGGGTCGGCAAACGGCACGTTGGCCCCGCAGCTAATCACCTTGAGGCCGCCGGCCAGTAGCTGCTCTACCTGCCCACGCGCCACGAGGCGCGACGAAGCGGCTGGAATAAAAATATCGGCCCCCATGGACCACACTTTCTCGTTCACTTCCTCGAAGGAGAGCAAGTTGTCGGTCGTGAGCGCATTGCCCTGGCGGGCCAGCAGCAGCGCCCGGATTTCTTCCAGCCCGAAGCCCTCGGCGTTCAGCAGCCCGCCGGCCCGGTCGATAATGCCCACAATGCGCACGCCCTGGCCGGCCAGGTAATAGGCCGCCGCCGCGCCCACATTGCCCCAGCCCTGGATGATGGCACGCTGCCCGCGCAGCTCGGTGCCGGGCCAGAGGCGGTAGTAGTGACGCACGCCCTCGGCCACGCCGTAGCCGGTGATGAGGTCGGCCACGGTGTACTTGCGGGCCAGATTGGGCGAGAAGGTGGCATCTTCCACCACCTTGATAACGCCTTGGCGGAGTTGGCCGAGCTTCTGAATTTTCTGGGGCTCGGTGGCGTGGTAGTGGCCGTTCACCACGCCTTCCTGCGGGTGCCAGAGGCCGTATTCCTCGGTAATGGCGATGACTTCGTGAATCTCATCCACGTTTAGGTCGCCGCCGGTGCCATAATAATTTTTTAGCAGCGGGAACACGGCGCGGTACCAGCGCTCCAGCACGCCGCGCTTGCGGGGGTCCTGCGGGTCGAAGTTGATGCCTGACTTGGCCCCGCCAATGGCCGGCCCGGATACCGTGAACTTGACCTCCATCGTTTTGGCCAGGCTTTCTACTTCGCGCTTATCCAGGCCCTTGCGCATGCGGGTGCCACCGCCGGCGGCTCCGCCCCGCAAGGAGTTGATAACGACCCAGCCTTCGGCTTCGGTTTCGGCGTCTTTCCATTCGAAGACGATTTCGGGGCGCTTGTTTTCAAACTTGGTGAGGAGGTCAAGCATAGGGTGGGAATAGTGAAAGAATCTGCCAATAAGCAGACCCGCAAAGGTAGCGCCCGCCCCCGAAGTGGGTGGACGTCGGAAATAGCATTTCAGCAAGAAATAAAAATGAATAAATATTATAGTATTTTAGGAATAACAAACCCCTTTATCCCTATTTTGCGTAATGGTTCGGAACTACATATGTAGTACTACTGTATTGCACTTATTCTACTCTTCCACTTCTCCCTTCACTTTTTATCGATTTCATGAAACCATTGCATTCGCGTGTAGAAGCGCAACAGTTGGACCGCGCCGCGGCTATGCTCAAGGTTCTATCTCATCCTAAGCGGCTTGCCATTGTGGACCTACTAGGGAAGACAAAGGGCAAAGACAGCCAAATGTCGGTGACCGATATTTACCAGGCCCTCGACTTGCCCCAAGCCATTGCCTCGCAGCACCTCATCACCCTCAAAGACCGGGGCGTGTTGAAGTCCAGCAAAGTCGGCACGAAGATTTATTATTCGCTGGCGGTGCCCCAGCTCCTGAAAGTGATTGATACCCTGGAGGATTACTCCGCCCGCATCTAAGCTACCAGCGTCCGAAGGACAAGGCTGCCTCGCAAGAGGTAGCCTTTCTTTATTTATAGGGTGGCTGGCCGAACCCCGAAGGCTGCGTGCAGGGCCAGCACCTGCGGCAGCAGGGGCAGCACATCGTCGTTGGTGAGCACGTAGTCGGCCCGTGCCATTTTCTCCTCCTCGCTAAGCTGCTTGGCCATGATGGCCTGCACATCGGCGGCCGAGCGGTGCGGGTCGCGGCGCAGTACGCGGGCCGCCCGCACCGCCAGCGGCGCAAATACGGTGATGACGCGGTCGAGCTGCTTGTAGGAGCCGGCCTCAAACAGCAGTGCGGCTTCTTTTAGCACGTAGGCGTGGCCGGCCCGTGCCTGTGCTACGGCCCATCGCTCAAAATCGGTGCCTACGTGCGGATGCACCAAGCCATTGAGCTGGGCCAGCAGCCCCGGGTTGTTGAACACGGTGCCGGCCAGCACGGGCCGGTTGAGGCGGCCGGCGGCATCATACGTAGCAGGGCCGAAGGCGGCGATGAGCTGCGCCCGTAGTTGCGCATCGTTTTCCATCACCCAGCGGGCGCGCGTATCGGCATCGTAGATGGGCACGCCCAGCGCATGAAACAAGCGGCTGACAATGCTTTTGCCCGAGCCGATTCCGCCGGTGATGCCGATGCGTAGCATGAGGAAAACTGAGATTTATGTGAACAAGCAGCTGAAACTATCGCCGCGTCTGGCGTAGCTGCACCGTGGGCACAGACGCTCGGATGCGGGCCGGCGTAACCACAATGGCCTCAACCTCTACTTCCTCCGCCTTGCCTGGGGCCGAAGCCTGGGGCGGTGCAATGGGGTAGGGGTTGGGCAGCGCCTGCACTAGGCTGGCCGGCCCCCGAAACGTAACCATGGCGGGCGTGAAGCTGGCCCTGTAGCGCCTGGCCGAGTCGGGAGGCAGGGCCAGCGGCAGCCGGCGGCTGGCATAGCGGTCGAAGGTGAGGCGCAGGGTATCGCCGGCCCACTCGGTTATCTGCACGCCTTCCAGCGCGTTTTGCAGGCCCCGGCGCCAGGCGGTGGCGGGCAGGTAGCGGGTGCCGGGCAGTGGCACGGGGCGCAGGTCGGCGGGGTGGGTGCCCCAGCCCAGGTTGGCCCGCAGCAGTCGCCAGCCCTGGCCCGTAACCGTGACGGGTAGTGCCGTCGGTAAGGACCGCATTGGCACGTAGTGCACCGAGTCGTAGTGCCAGGCCAGTGGGTAGTTCAGGCGGGTGGTGTAGGTTTTGTTCAGGGCATTCATTTGCCAGAACAGGCCCGCCGCGAGCAGGCAGGCCGTGATGGCCCGGTAAAAGCTGGGCTCCTGGCCCGCAAAGGGCCGCACGAACCAGCGCAGCAGCCAGCCTGCCCGATTCAGCGGCCCGTCCATGAGTTAAGCGGCCCCGATGGTGTCGGCTCCAGTGCCGGTGTTGGCTTTGTTGCCTACTTCGCGGGCAATGGCCGAGCGGTCGAAGCGCAGCTTGGTGCCTCGGTCCACCTCCACCACCACGGTGTCGTCGGTGAGCTCCACCACCAGCCCGTGCAGGCCACCGATAGTGACAATGCGCGAACCCTTAGCCAGCGACTGGCGGAAGGTTTTGGCATCGGTGGCCCGCTTCTGTTGCGGCCGAATCATAAAAAAATAGAAGACGCCAGCGGCAATCAGCAGAAACAGCGGCTGGGCGTAGTCGGCCCCACCGGCCGCTTTCAGTAAAAAAGTCAGAAACATGGCGTTTGAATGAAAAGCGTGGATGGCTAATTAGCCTTGGGAGTGAGTACGTTGCCTTTGATGAGCAGGGTGGTGATGCCGGGCTGGGTGTTGGCCCGTATCGCTACCTGCTTGCTGATGATGCCCTGCTTGCCCCGGCTATCAAACTGCACTTCCATCTTGCCTTCGGCCCCGGGAGCCACGGGCTCCTTGGTCCAGCTGGGCGTGGTGCAGCCGCAGGAAGCGGTAGCATCTTCAATCAGCAGCGGCGACTTGCCGGTGTTGGTAAAGGTAAACGTGTGGTGAACTTTGGAATCGGGCTGAATGTCGCCGAAGTCAAACTCGGCTTCGGCAAATTTCATCACCGGGGCGTTGGGGTTGGGCGTTTCGTTGTCGCTCACCACGTTGGGGTTGTCCACGGTGGGGTTAGCCGCGTCGGTTTCCACGGTTGCGGCGGCGTTGATGCCAGCAGTGCCCGCTTCGGGGGCTTTGTCGCGGTTGCAGGCTGCCAAGGATAAGGCGGCGGCCAGAATCAGGTACTGTTTCATAGAAAATCTAAAGTTGGTTGTCATGCTGGGCCTATGAAGCACGATAACCAAAAATTACAGTTTGTCGATAATGCTTTGGGCGAACTGGCTGGTGCTGGCTTTGCCGCCGAGGTCACCAGTGCACTCTTCCTGGTTCATGAGGGTGGCTTCCAAGGCTTTGTCTATTTGTTCCGCCTTGGCGTGCTCGCCGAGGTGGTGCAGCATCATAATGGCCGAGCGGAGCAGGGCCGTGGGGTTGGCTTTGCCTTGGCCGGCAATGTCGGGGGCCGAGCCGTGTACCGCCTCAAAAATGGCCATGTTGTCGCCGATGTTGGCGCCGGCTACCACGCCCAGGCCGCCCACCAGGCCGGCGCAGAGGTCGGACAGCAGGTCGCCGAATAGGTTGGTGGTCACAATCACGTCGAACTGCTCGGGCTTGTTCACGAGCTGCATGCACATGTTGTCGATGATTTTGTCCTCGAACACAATTTGTGGAAACTCATTGCTGGCCTCTTTGCAGGCGTTGAGCATCAGCGTACCGGCCATTTTAATGATGTTGGCTTTGTGGGCCAGCGTCACCTTTTTGCGGCCGTGCTTGGCGGCGTAGGCGAAGGCGGCGCGGCAGATTTTGCGCGAGCCTTCCACCGTGACGCGGGCAATGGCATCGGCAATGCCGAGGCGCTCATCCCATACTTCGAGGCCCGAGTACAGGCCCTCGGTATTTTCGCGAAACAGCACGAGGTCGATGCCCTCGTAGCGGGTATGAATGCCGGCCGTGGTTTTGCTGGGTCGCACGTTCTGGTAAAGGTCGTACTTCTGGCGCAGCGTCACGTTGATGCTACGGAAGCCCTTGCCCACGGGCGTAGTAATCGGGCCTTTGAGGGCCACCTTATTCTTTTCCAGTGACTTGAGCAAAGAATTCGGAATCAGCTCGCCCGACTGGTCGAACGTGGTCTGGCCGGCGTTCTGCTCCTCCCACTCGATGGGCACCTGGGCGGCAGCAAAAATAGCGGTTACTGCTTTTGTGATTTCGGGGCCTATGCCGTCGCCGGGAATAAGGGTTACTAGGTGCATCGTAATTGGTAATAAATGACTGAATGAGAAAGCAAAGAACGGAATGAGTGAATGAGTGAAGACTGAATTTTCATCGGCCGGTCACTCATTCTCCCATTCCGTCAATCACTTAGGCACCCGTAAAAAAAATTAAGCGCCTTTGCGGGAGTTAATCTGGTTGATGAGCTGGTCAACATCGCCGAGCAGCTGTTCGGCTTTCGATTTGGCATCGGAAATCACGCGCTGACCTTCGCTTTTAGCGGTAGACTGGCCAATGCCTTCGCGGCTGGTTACGAGGCTGTCGGTGAGGTCGGCGAGTACCGAGCGGTACTTTTCGAGCTGGTAGCTGAGCCAGGAGCGGGTTTCGGTGCCGGGTTCGGGGGCATAGAGCAAGCCAAGGGCCGCGCCGGTGAGGGCGCCGCCCGCGAAGCACAGGATGCCGGTGGTGGTTTTGCTGGCCATGGTCGTTGGGTTAGGGAAGAGGGGTGAGAGTGTTTTCAGTATTGCCTACGCAGAAACGCGGGGCCGTAGATGCAAAAGTAGCGTAGTGCGGGCTTCAGTACGTGGTTCAGGTCAGGCCTGTGGGTTGACACTGCCGGCTGAAACCCGCATTGCTGTGCTATTGGTTATCCAGCAGGCCGCGGCCCGATTTACGAATGTCGCCGCTGGCGGCCAAATCCGTCGCCAGCTTGTCCAGAATGCCGTTCACAAATTGCTTGCTCTTGGGCGTGCTGTAGAGCTTGCTGATTTCAATGTACTCGTTGATAGTGACTTTCACTGGAATGCCGCGAAACAGCTGCATCTCGGTCAGCGCCATTTTCAGGATTATTTTATCGAGCAACGCCACGCGCTCCACATCCCAGTTCTGCACCGAGCCGGCGATGAGCTTCTCCATCTTGTCGTCCTCGATGAGCGTTTGCTTATAGAGGGTTTCGGCAAACTCGCGGTCGTCGGCCCAGTTGGCCGAGAGGTTCATGAGCTCCTGCGTGGGCTCGGCGGCGAAGGGCAGCATTTTCAGCGTCTTCAGCACCAGGTTGCGCACGATGGGCCGGTTTTCCTCCCAGTTCAGGTCGTCGGATTCGAGCTGGCGCGGTAGCGCTTCGCCTTTAAACACGAAGTCCTTATAGATATGACGCAGGATTTCAAGGTCCGTGTCGTAGTCCATCTCGGGCTGGTCGATGTCCTTGCCGTTGAGGTAAGCCCGCACGGTTTCGTCGGCCTTCATCTCCTCCCAGGCAGCGCGCAGGGCTTCGAGCTCCTCATTGCCCTCCCAGGCCAGCTTGCGCCGGATGGTCTGAGTCTGGAGTTGCTCGTTGGCCATCAGCTTGGCAATAGACATGTTACGGTGCAGGCGGGTAGCATCCTGGGCATCCTCGCGGGGGCCGAGGCGGCGGCGTCCCTCGCGGCTCTGCTCCTCCTCAATCACGCCGAGCAAAGCGGCGGGCAGGTTCAGCAGGTGCAGGTACTGGTCGTGGATGCTTTCGGCACCCACCAGCAGCTGCCCGCCGTAGAACTCGCCGTCCTTCTTCACCTGGTTCTGGAAGGAGTTGATGGCATCGGTCACGGCCTTGTCCACGGCTTTATCGTCCGTCTTTTCGGGCATTGTGCCGGTGCGGTACCAGTCGCGCAGCTGGGCTTCGCCCATCTTGCGCTGGCCTTCCAGCTGGCGGCGGTCGGGGGCCTCTTTGGCCGTCAGGTCGGGCTCGAAAGCAGCCGCGATGCGGTCCTGTGCCAGCATCAAATCGGCTCCCACCGCCTGGTGGTAGGAGTAGAGCGACTGCATGACTTTGATACGGAGGAGGCGGCGGTTGAGCATATTGGTCTGGTAATCAGTATTAGGTAATCAGTAGTCGGAAAAAAAACGTCATGTTGAGCGCAGCCGAAGCATCTCGTGTGCAGCAGTAATCAATAATGATTGCAACGAAGCGAGCGAGATGCTTCGGCTGCGCTCAGCATGACGTTCTTCTTAATATGTCGACTTCACCCGGCCCACGTTGGCAATGCGCTCCTTAGCCTGCCGGATGGCGGCGGCTTGCGGGTGCGTGCCTTCTTCGTCGGCCTTGGCCAACACCTGGAGGGTGAAATCGTAGATTTTTTCGGTTTGGGTGAGGGCACCCTGGCGGCTGCCGCCGGTTACTTCGGAATACACGTTGATGAGGCCGCCGGCGTTGATGAGGAAGTCGGGGGCATACACGATGCCGCGGCGCACCAGCTCGGGGCCGTGCTGGTTTTCGTTTTTGAGTTGGTTGTTGGCGCAGCCGGCCACCACGCGAGCCTTCAGGCGCGGAATGGTGTCGTCGTTGAGGGTGGCACCCAGCGCGCAGGGCGAGTAAATGTCCATTTCCTGGTCGTAGATGGCATCGAGGCCCACGGCGGTAGCGCCGAAGCGGTTGGCCGCGTCCAGGGCGCGGTCTTCGTAGTAATCGGTTACGATGAGCTTGGCGCCCTCTTTCTGCAGGTGCTCCAGCAGGTAGGTGCCCACGTGGCCCGTGCCCTGCACGCCGATGCGCTTACCAGCCAGGCTCTCGGAGCCAAATGCCTTTTTGGCGGCGGCTTTCATGCCCATGTACACGCCGTAGGCCGTCACCGGCGAGGGGTCGCCGCTGCCGCCCATGCTCTCGGGCAGGCCGGCGACGTGCTTGGTTTCCATGCGGATGTACTCCATGTCCTTGGTGGTCATGTTCACATCCTCGGCCGTGATGTACTTGCCGTTCAGGTTCTTCACGAAGCGGCCAAACTTGCGCAGCAGGGCTTCGGTCTTCAGCGTGGCGGCGTCGCCGATGATGACGGCCTTGCCGCCGCCCAGGTTCAGGCCCGAGATGGCGGCCTTGTAGGTCATGCCGCGCGAGAGGCGCAGCACATCGTTCAAGGCTTCGGCATCGGAAGCGTAGTGCCACATGCGCGTGCCGCCGAGGGCAGGCCCGAGCACGGTATTGTGAATGCCGATAATGGCCTTGAGGCCAGTCTCGTGGTCGTGGCAATACACGATTTGCTCGTGCTGATGCTCGGCAATCTGGCCGAAAATCGACTCGGGGGCGACAATCTGGGTTTCAATCATGGGAAATGAATTGAAGGTTGGTGGGAATTGTGGGATGGATGGGTGAGAACAGTACGGCGTAACTTTGTTGCGTTCTAGCTATACGGAAAAACCCGAACGTCATGCTGAGCTTGTCGAAGCATCTCTATCGCGTAAGTAAATAATTACTATTGCGGTAGAGATGCTTCGACAAGCTCAGCATGACGTTCGGATTGACCATTGACTTTACGTTTCAAGCCGCAAAAGTACCGCTATTTTCCTGAACCGGCCCCTTTCAATCCTTGCCCGTGCGCGCTCTCAACGCCGTTAACCCCTTCATCTTTCGCTACAAGTGGCATTTCCTCGCCGGGCTGCTGTTCGTAGCACTGAGTACCTTGCTGGCCATTTTTCCGGCTCAGCTGGTGCGCTACGCCTTCGATTTGGTGAACGAGGGCATCGACCTCTACCATCTCTACGCCGGTACGCAGGCCCAGAGCAGCGTGTACCAGCTTTTTGGGCGTAATGTGCTGTTCTACGGGGTGCTCATCATTGTGCTGGCCCTGCTGCGGGGCATCTTCCTGTTCTTCATGCGCCAGACGCTCATCGTGATGTCGCGCCACATTGAGAACGACCAGAAGAACCAGATTTACCAGCACTACCAGTCGCTACCGCTCAGCTTCTACCGCCGCCACAGCACCGGCGATTTGATGTCGCGCATCAGTGAGGACGTGAGCCGGGTGCGCATGTATCTCGGGCCGGCCATTATGTATTTCCTGCAGCTGGTGCTGCTGTTCCTGCTCATCGTGCCGCTCATGCTCATGGTGAACGTGAAGCTGACGCTCTACACGCTGCTGCCGCTGCCGGTACTGTCAGTCAGCATCTTCTATGTTAACAACCTGATTGAGCGCAAGTCCGACGAAATCCAGCGGGCGCTGTCGGGCATGACTACCTTCGTGCAGGAGGCTTTCTCGGGAATTCGGGTATTGAAATCCTTTGTGCGCGAGCAGGATTCGCACGCGCAATTCTCCGCCGCCAGCAACGAGTACAAGGAAAAGTCGCTGAGCCTGAACTTCGTGAACTCGCTGTTTTTTCCGCTCATCCTGTTTCTCATTGGCCTGAGCACGCTCATCACGGTGTGGGTAGGCGGGCAGGAGGTTATTCGCGGCACCATCACCACGGGCACCATCGCCGAGTTCCTGATTTACGTGAACCTGCTCACCTGGCCGGTTACGGCGCTGGGCTGGACGTCGTCGCTGGTGCAGCGGGCCGAGGCCTCGCAGGCCCGCATCAACGAGTTTCTGGACCAGAAAACCGACATCATCTCGCGCCAGAACGTGCAGCGAGAATTGGAAGGCGATATCGTGTTCGAAAACGTGTCCTTCACCTACCCCGATACCGGCATCCAGGCCCTGAAAAACGTCAGCTTCCGCGTGAAGCCGGGCCAGACGCTGGCCGTTATTGGCAATACCGGCTCGGGCAAAACCACCGTGGCCGCGCTGCTCTGCCGCCTCTACGACGTGTCGGCTGGCAACATCAAAATTGATGGTACCGATGTGCGCGACTACTCGCTGCGCGCCCTGCGCGGCCAGATTGGCTACGTGCCACAGGACGTGTTCCTGTTCTCCGACAGCATCCGCAACAACATCAACTTCGGCCTCGATGAGCCCAACGAGGCCCGCATGCTGCAAGCCGCGAAGGATGCTGACGTGTACGAGAATATCCGCGCCTTCCCCGAGGGCTTCGATACCAAAGTGGGCGAGCGGGGCATCACGCTCTCGGGCGGCCAGAAGCAGCGCGTGAGCATGGCCCGCGCCTTGGTAAAGGAGCCCAAAATTCTGATTCTGGATGACTCGCTTTCCGCCGTCGATACTAAGACGGAAAATGCCATCCTCGGCAGCCTCCAGCGCATTATGGCGGCGCGCACCAGCCTCATTATCTCGCACCGCGTTTCGTCGGTGAAGCTGGCCAATGAAATCCTGGTGCTCGACGATGGCATCATCGTGCAGCACGGCACCCATGATGCCCTCATGGCTGACACCACCGGCCTCTACCGCGCCCTCTACGACCGACAGCTCCAAACCGAAGAAGCGTAGCGATGTAGCGCGGACTTTTAGTCCGCGAATCCAACCATCTCACTCGCGGACTAAAAGTCCGCGCTACTGCTTATGAACCAACACATCGCCCACGTCACCCTGCTCGTTCGTGAATACGACGAAGCCATTGCCTTCTACACCATCGTGCTGGGCTTCATGCTCGCCTCCGACCTCGATATGGGCGACGGCAAGCGCTGGGTAGTGATAGCGCCGCCCGGCCCCGCCGGCTGCAGCCTGCTGCTGGCCGAAGCCAAAACCGACGAAGAAAAACAAGCCGTGGGCCGGCAGGGGGCCGGCCGCGTCTGGCTGTTTCTGCACACCGACGACTTCTGGCGCGACCACCCGGTGCTGCAGGCCCGCGGCCTGCACTTTCTCGAAACCCCGCGCAGCGAGGTGTACGGCCACGTAGCCGTATTCGAAGACCTGTACGGTAACAAGTGGGACCTGCTGGAGCCGTTGGGCTAAAAGAAATGCCAGCCAATAAACCAAACGGCCGCCTTGCTGAGCAGGGCGGCCGTTTGGTTTATTGGCTGGCGAGGGTGTGGGCTTGGGCTACTCTACCCTACTAAATTTTAGGGCATAAAAAGGGGGCAGCCCGACCTTTGGGGTTCCAACCACCAAAAACCCGTTCTGCCCCGTGAAGCAACACTTCGCTGCCAAAATTACGACGCTTTTGCAACAGGCCCCGTTTGTGGGCCACTTATCTCGCCAAAAGTTTGTGGGCCAGTTCATTATTGGCCTGATAAAGAGCCGCAACGTGCAATTTGGCGAAGTGGCCCAGCACCTCAACGACGCCGCTAAGCCCGCCTCGACCGAAACGCGCATTCAGGACTTTTTCCGCGAAGTCGACCTCAATTACATGCTGGTGGCCAGGCTTTTGCTTAGTTTGTTGCCTGCGCAGGGCAAGCTGCGTTTGTGCCTGGACCGCACGGAGTGGGACTTCGGCCAGTGCCAGGTCAACGTGCTGCTCGTCACCGTCGGCACGGGCGAGGTCCACGTGCCGCTCTACTGGCAGCTGCTCGACAACCGCAGCGGCAACTCCAACGCCGCCGACCGCATCGCGGTGCTCGAAAAGTGCGTGGCTTTGCTGGGGAAAGACCGCATCGGCCTGGTCGTGGGCGACCGGGAATTTGTCGGCCATGCGTGGTTCAAGTGGCTCAAAGACAACGGACTGAATTTTGTCATGCGCGTGCCCAAGCACCACTGCCTGACCCACGCCGACGGCCGCCGGCAGGCCGTGGCCGACCTGGGCCTGGTGCCGGGGCAGGTGCGCCGCTTTGCCCACGTACAGGTCGACGGGGTCTGGGGACAGGCCTGGGTCAAGGCCGTGGCGGCGGGCGAGTTCGTCTACCTGTTTGCCACGGCCGGTCTGAACCACCTCGAGCAACGCTACGCCAAGCGGTGGACGATTGAGCAGTGCTTCCAAAACCTGAAAGGCCGGGGTTTCAACCTGGAAGCCACCCACTTGCGCTGCTTGCAAAAGCTGCGCAAACTCGTGGCCCTCGTCAGCCTGGCCTACGCCTTCTGCCTGGGCGTGGGCGCAGCCGCCCACGGCGGCCGCCACCTCATTGCCCGCAAGAAGCACGGCTACCGGGCCGCCAGCCTGGCTCGTCACGGCCTCAACCTCCTCCGCCAACTCACCCGTCCGCTAACCCGGCCCGATGACCCGTTGGCCCGCCTGGTTGAAACGCTGCTAAACTGCACTACGAGACAACTTGCTCGAAATCAACTACTAAAAATAGTAGGGTAGAGTAGGCTTGGGCTACTGCCCAATCATGACGCGGCGCATGCCGGTTTTCTCATACGCCGTGCAGCGCACGATGTAGGCCCCGGCCGGCAGCTGGCTCACGTTGAGCACGGCCGGGGTCTGGCCATTCATCATGGTGTGGGTGATGACGGGGCGGCCGCCCGTATCGGTCACTTCCACGCGGGTGGGGCCGGGATTGTCGGTTTTCACGGTGAGATGGCCGGCTACGGCATCGGCTTTCACCTTAATGGCGTTGGGGTTAGCGGGCGGGGTTTCGGGGGCCAGCGCGATGCGGCCCGTGCCCTCGGCTGTCGGCGCTGAGGCAGCGGGAGCTGCCGGAGGGGCTGCTATTACGCCGCTGGGCAAAATTGCTTCTTCTTTGGCGGGGGCAGCAACGGCCGTAGCCGGGCTGGCGAATGTCGGGGCCTGGGCCTGCGCCGCCGCCGAAGCCAACGTGCTGGCCAACACAAGTAGTAATAACTTTTTCATAAGTAGGATAAGAACAAGATGGGGTAAATTGGCTTGCGTAAAGCTAAGCAATTATGAAACCGCTTGGGCCAAAACCGCTCCAAAAACCGGCTACAGGCCACTGTGGGCAAAACTTTATTTTCGCAGAGCTTGCACATGAATCAAAAATAATCTTACCTTTGTCGCTCCAATACCAAACGGGGTGTAGCGTAGCCTGGTATCGCGCCAGCATGGGGTGCTGGAGGTCGTAGGTTCGAATCCTGCCACTCCGACGGAAGAGCAGCCGCTCTTATAAAGCCTTCGAACTCTCGGGTTCGGAGGCTTTTTTCGGCCGCTTAATATTGGAAATAGAAACAGGCCGCCCCATCGGCCTGCTTTCGGGGTGTAGCGCAGCCCGGTAGCGCGCGTCGTTCGGGACGACGAGGCCGTAGGTTCGAATCCTGCCACCCCGACCCGAGAATGAAAAGGCCCTCTCCATTGCTGGAGAGGGCCTTTTTTTGCTCATATACATACCGGAATGCAGCTTAAGCGCGTTTCGGCGCTTTCCATCATTTTATCCCCACTTTTTCCTCCTTCTTTTCCATGAAAAACAACCTTCTACTGCTTGCCTTGCTGGGTGGCACCGCCACGGCAGCGCACGCCCAAACTGCTATTCCGGCTGGCACCGTGTCGCTCGGGGGCAGCGTGGGATACTACCGGCATACCACCAATGCTTAGGTGACGGGCTCCAACTTAAGCAGCGAATCGGTGAATAGCCAATTCCAGATTGCGCCCTCGGTGGGCTATTTCGTGGCCGACAATCTGGCTGTGGGCCTGAGCCTGGGCTATACGGCCACTAAAAACACTTATAACAGCACCTTTTCGAATAATCTCTCGGACCTTGCCCCTAATACAACTTTCCGGAGCGGTGCCTATGTGCAGTACTGCAAAATGCTGACTGACCAGTTTGGGCTGGTAGGTACCCTCGGAGGCGGCTATCAGTACAATCGCACCACCTACATTTATGGGCCGGCTGGAAACATGAATTCTGGTGAAACAAAGCAGAAGGGGTATTATGCCAGTCTGACGCCGGGCACTATTTACTTCCCTGTTCCGAAGCTGGGTATTAGTGCCACCGTAGGCAGCTTGGCCTACAGCCGGCTAAAGGAAACACCTACTAGCGGGGAGCCAGTTACCACCGATTTTGGCGCGAGTTTCGGCCTGAGCCAGCTGCAGTTCGGTGGCACTTACTACTTCGGCCGCTAAACGGAGGTGTTTGCAACAGCAAAAAGCCTTCCGGCCCATTGGCCGGAAGGCTTTTTTGTGGCCCGTGGTGCCGATGCCTGCTGCTACTTCACGCCCACCCACACTTCCGACTCCTCGTTGGCCCCGAAACGCTCCAGGTAGAAGTCGCCGCGCTGCGTCAGCTTCTGTTTTTTCACGGCCTCGAAAGCGGCGGGGTAGAGCTTGTTGGGGGCCAGCAGGTAGCTCACGCCCGTGAGGCGGGCGGCTAGGATACGCTGCCCGGCCGGCACCACGCGGTAGCGGAAGCCGGCGGGCAGGGCTTGGGTGGTATCGGGCAGGGCCAGGCCGATGAAGGCCTGAATGGTGTCGTGGGCCGTTTCGGGGTCGTTGAGGTAAAGGTTGGCGAGGTCGCCGTGCAGGCGTATCTGGGCATCCTTGGCCTGGCGGAACAGGTTGCCGAAGGAATCGCCGGTAACCTTGCCGTGGAAGGGCTGGCCGGCCAGATACAGCGGCACAGCGGTGGTTTCGAGGGTGATTTTAGGCTCGCGGGTGCCGCCGAGGTAGGCGTAGGTGCTGGCCGCGATGAGCGTGAGCAGGATGATGGCGAGGAAGAGGTAGCGCATGAGTAAGTGAGTAAATGGGTAAATGGGTAAGTGAGTAGATGAGTAAGTAAAGCGGTGCCGGGCCACTTTACTCACTTACTCATCTGCTCACTTACTCAGTCACTGCTAGCCACCACGTACTGCATGCGGTAGAGCTGGGCGTAGTAGCCGCCCTCAATGCGCAGGAGCTCTTCGTGGGTGCCGGTTTCCTTGATTTCGCCCTTGTCGAGGACGATGATTTTATCGGCTTTCTGAATCGTGCTCAGGCGGTGGGCGATGACGAGCGAGGTGCGGCCCTGCATCAGCTTTTCGATGGCTTCCTGAATCAATTCCTCGGTTTCGGAATCGACGGAGGATGTGGCTTCGTCGAGCACGATGATGTGGGGCTGGTACACCATGGCCCGCACGAAGCTGATGAGCTGGCGCTGGCCCACCGAGAGCGTGGCGCCGCGCTCCATCACGGGATAGCCGAGGCCGTTGGGCAGGCGCTCAATGAAGCGGCGGGCCCCCACGAGGTCGGCCGCTTCCCAGATTTGCTGGTCGGTGATGGTCTGGTTGCCGAGGGTGATGTTGTCGCGGATGCTGCCGGCAAAGAGGAACACATCCTGGAGGACCACGCCAATCTGGCGGCGCAGCAGGCTCAGGTCGTAGTCGCGCAGGTCGCGGCCATCAATCAGTATGTTACCTTCCTGAATATCGTAGAAGCGGCTGAGCAGGTTAATAATACTGGTTTTGCCCGCGCCGGTGGCTCCCACGAAGGCAATGGTCTGGCCGGGCTTGACGTGGAAGCTGATGTCCTTGAGCACCCAGTCGGGCTCGTTGTAAGCGAATTTGACGTGCTTGAACTCCACATCGCCCCGCAGCTCGGCGGGGGCGTAGGTGCCGGTGGTGGCGATGATGTCCTGGTTGTCGAGCAGCTTGAGCAGGCGCTCGGTGCTCACCAGGCCCAGCTGCAGGGTGTTGAACCGGTCGGCAATCTGCCGGATGGGGCGGAAAAACAGTGCGTTGTACATAATGAAGGCGATGAGGGCACCCTTCGAAATCGAGCCCTCAATCTGGCCCTGGGCGGCGTACCACACCAGCAGGCCCACTCCGATAGCGCCCAGCACCTCGGCCACCGGAAAGTAGATGCTGTAGTAGAGCACCGAGCGGATGTTGGCATCGGTGTGCTCCTTGTTGATGGCTTCGAACTTGCGGAACTCGCGCTCCTCGTTGTTGAAAATCTGGACCACGTTCATGCCCGTGAGGTGCTCCTGCACGAAGGAGTTGAGCTTGGCCACGGCCGTGCGCACATCCTGAAACGAGCCCTTGATTTTCTCCTTGAACACGTACGTGCTGAACAGCAGCGGCGGAATCACCGACAGGCTGATGAGCGTGAGCCGCCAGTCGATGTAAAACATGAAGGCCATGATGAAAAGCAGCTGCAGAATGTCGCCCACCATGGCCGCCAGACCCTCGCTGAATACGTCGGACAGGGTTTCCACGTCGGAAATGTTGCGGGTTACGAGCACACCAATGGGCGTCTGGTCAAAAAACTTAAGCTTGAGACTGAGCAGGTGCTGATAGAGGTCGGTGCGGATATCGCGCACGATGTACTGGCCCAGCCAGCCGCCGTAGTACGTCTGTAGGTAGCTCACGCCGGCGTGGGCCACCAGCAGCACCAGCAGCAGCATAAACATGAAGTTCAGGCTCTTCATATCGCCCTGCTCGATGCTCACATCGACCATGCGCTGAATGAGGAAGGGCCGCAGCGTACCCAGCACGGCTGTGGCTACGGTGAGCACAATGAGGCCGATGAAGACGCGCCGATAGGGGCGCACGTAGCCGAGCAGGCGGCGCAGCACGGCCCAGTCGAAGACCTGGCCGGTTTTGGGGGCGGAAGTGGTGGGGTCCATAAGTGGGGGCAAAGGTCGGTAAGAACAAGCAGTGGCGAGCGGAGTTCGCGGCGGGTTGGTAAGTGGCGGTTTGCTTTTTCGAACGGCATCCCCATCTTTAGGGCCTGCTTCACATCCTTTCCATCCTTTTTATGCTGCTGTTGCTACGCCGCATAGGCTTTTGTTTGGGCTTGCTGCTGGCTGCCTTCGCCGCCCGCGCCCAAACCATCAACACCGACGCCGTGACTCGGTACTGGGAAATAACCGACGGGCTGCGGTAAAACCGCCCCCTCATCGACCAGGCGTAGCAGGAATTCCTGGAGATTCCGGGCAATAAGATTTACGTGCGCGGCATCTACTCCGCCGCCGATTTGATGCGCTACCGCCGGGCCATCGAAGTGGTGTACATGCCGCGCTACGACTCGCTGCGCCAGGCCAAGCTGCAAGCCAAGGTGTGGTACTACCTGATGGTGAACGACTATAAGGAGCGCGAGCCCGATTGCCGCCGCTACGTGGCCAGCCTCGCCCAAAACACCTCTGCCCTCGACCTGATGTACCAGTACGCCTACCAGCAGCTGCCCCCGGCGGCCCGCAAACGGGTATCCAACCTCAATATCTACTACGAGGCCCTGGGCAATGATGCTACCTCCCAGGCAGAGGGAATATTCTACAGCCTGCGCGCCGTGCTCGATGCCAATGAGGTGAAGCGCGGCCTGATGGAAGGCCACGAAATATACCACCAGCTCCAGTCCAGCCGCGATTTCGGCCCCATTGCCCCCGACGATGAGGGGCTGCTGGAAATAATGGCCAGCATGCAGCACGAAGGCATTGCCGACCAGATTGATAAGCCCCTGAAAATGGCTCAGCCCGGTGACCCGCGCGGCATCCGCGACTGGGGGCTCACGCCGGCCCCCACGTTTATCCAGCGCCTGGATTCCGCCCTGCAATCGCGGGCGCGGGGCGGGGCATCGGCATCGGGCCGGTGGTACCGGCGGCTGTCCGACGGTTCCACCGGGGCATCTGCCGGGCTTCTTCATGTCGTCGGCCATCGTGCGCAACGGCTACGGCAAGCAGCTGATTGCGCAGTCCGACGCCCCCTTCGCCTTCGTGTACTTCTACCAGAAAGCGGCGAAGAAGGATAAAACCCCGCTGCCGCGCTTCTCTGAAGCCGCCATGCGCTACCTCAAAGTGCTGGACCGCAAGTACCCCCGGCCCTGGCTACGGCTACGCGCTGATTTCCGCCGCCGGCACCACACCGTCCTCATACTCCACCCGGCTCAGGAAAAGTCCTTTGGCTGGCGCGGCGCTGCCGGCATCTACCCGCTTCTGCGCCCACAGCAGCTCCTGAAACTGGCGCGGCGTGAGCTTGCCCCGGCCCACGTCGAGCAGGGTGCCCACCACCAGCCGCACCATGCCCCGCACAAAGCGGTTGGCCCGAATGCGGAACACCCAGCCGCCGGGTGCCGGGTGCCAGCCGGCGGCCGTGCAGTAGCACACGTAGTGGTTTTCGCCGCCCTTCACTTTCGAAAAGGACGTGAAATCGAACTGCCCCACCATATAGCCGGCGGCCTCATTCATGGCGGCAATGTCTAGCGGGCGGTCCACGTACAGGGCCTGGTCGCGCCGGAAGGGGTTGGGCTGGGTCACCACGAAGTACTCGTAGTTGCGCTCCTCCGCCGAGAAGCGGGCGTGCGCATTGGCCGGTACGGGGTGCAGGCGTAGCACGCCGATGTCGGGCGGCAGGGCCCGGCGCAGGCGGTAGAGCAGCACATCGAGCGGCAGGGTTTCGTGCAGGTCGGCATCGAAGTGCGCTACTTGGTGGCTGGCGTGCACGCCCGAATCGGTGCGGCCGCTGCCCAGGCAGTAAGTGGGCCGGCGCAGTATCTGGGTCAGGCAGCGGTCAATTTCGGCCTGCACGGTGGGCATGCCGGGCTGAATCTGCCAGCCGCAGTAGGAAGTGCCGTCGTAGGCAAGGTGCAGGAAATAGCGCATGATGCGTAAAAGTACGGCTGCGCAAAAGGGTAGGGGCGGAGCTTGTCCCCGCCCGCCGTGTACGCCGTTCTAAAAACGGTCGTGCAATAACGGGCGGGGACAAGCCCCGCCCCTATAAGGGTTTCTACAGCGTTACAGCTTCTCGTAAATCACGGCGGCGCCCTGGCCTACGCCCACGCACATCACGGCCAGGCCGTAGCGCATGCCTTCGCCGCGGCGGTGCATTTCGTGCAGCAGCGTGGCCGTGATGCGTGCGCCCGAGCTGCCCAGCGGGTGGCCCATGGCAATGCTGCCGCCATTCACGTTCACCTTGGCCATGTCCATGCCCAATTCGCGCACGCAGGCAATGCTCTGGGCGGCAAAGGCTTCGTTGAGCTCAATCAGGTCGATGTCGGCCAGCGTGAGGCCGGCGCGCTGCAATACCTTCTGGGTCGCCGGAATCGGCCCGAGGCCCATCACCGAAGGGTCTACGCCGGCCACGGCCGAGGCTACCACCCGCGCCAGGGGCTTCAGGTTATATTTTTTCAGCGCGTCGTCGCTCACCATGAGCACGGCCGCCGCGCCGTCGTTGATGCCGGCCGAATTGCCGGCCGTCACGGTGCCGCCCTCGGGCTGGAAGGCGGGCTTGAGGGTGGCCAGCTTTTCGAGGGGCGAGAAGCGCGGCTGCTCATCGGCATCAAAAAGAGCCGTATCGCCCTTCGGACGCGGAATAAACACCGGCACAATCTCCTTGCGGAACCGGCCTTTCTCCAGGGCGCGGGCGTACTTGCGCTGGCTCTCGAAGGCGAAGAAATCCTGCTCCTCGCGGGTCACGTTGTACTGCTTGGCCACGTTCTCGGCCGTCTGGCCCATGGCAAAGGGGTAGTGCAGCTGCGTGAGGCGGGGGTTGATGAAGCGCCAGCCCAACGTGGTGTCGTGGGCCGTGAGCTCGCGTCCGAACGCCGATTCCGACTTGGCCATCACAAACGGGGCGCGGGTCATGCTCTCAGCCCCGCCGGCCAAGTACACGTCGCCCTCGCCGCACTTAATGGCGCGGGCCGCGTCCATAATGCTCTGCAGGCCCGAGGCGCACAGGCGGTTCACGGTATTGCCGGGCACCGTAACGGGCAGGCCGGCCAGCAGCGCGGCCATGCGGGCCACGTTGCGGTTGTCCTCCCCGGCTTGGTTGGCGGCGCCGATGATGACGTCCTCAATGGCGGCCTTATCAACGGTTGGGTTGCGGCGCATGAGCTCGCGGAGCACATGGGCGGCCAGGTCGTCGGGGCGAACGCTGCTGAGCGCACCCCCAAATTTTCCAATCGGGGTACGCACCGCGTCCACGATATAAGCAGTTGGCATTCGTAAGGTAATAATGGCGGCGCAAGCGCCGAATGGAATTAAATTTGCGGCCCGGGCACTGGTTCGGACCTGTTCAACACTACAACAAAGATGATACAAAGAATCCAAAGCGTGTTTTTGCTCTTGCTGGCCCTGGCCATGCTCAGCCTGCTGGCGCTGCCCCTGTGGCACAAAGTCGACGGCCTCACTCATCAGGAATTAACCCTCACGGCCTTTGGGTTCGATGCCCATGGCCTTACCGTACCAGCCGGTATCGGCCCGGTCTGGCTTATTGGCACCCTGGCTGCTGCCTCGGCCGCGCTGGCGTTCTATGAGATTTTCCAGTTCCGCACCCGCATGCGCCAGCTCATGCTGGGCTCCATCAACCTGCTGCTCATCACCGCCACCCTCGGCGCCGAGTTCTACTTCCAGACCAAGGGCGAGCAGCTACTCAACATCAAGCTCGAAGGCCAGGTGCTGCTCGCTTTCTACCTGCCCACGCTGGCCCTGCTGCTCAACCTGCTGGCCAACCGCTTCATTCGCCGCGACGAGCAGCTGGTGCGCAGCGCCGACCGCCTGCGCTAAGCAGCTGTGCCGCTCGGTACGCGGAAAATCGGAATGAAAAAGGGCCGCTGTCGTGATGACAGCGGCCCTTTTGTGTGTAACTGCAGACAGCCCGCGCCGTTGGAAACGGCTCCTAGCGTTGCGAAGTATTATTCACGGCCTGCTCTACCGCCTTGGCACCGCTTTCCGTTTCAAAGGCATCATATACGCGGTTGAAATTCTGGGGGTCGCTGATGTGCGTGTAGGCAAACGTGGCTAAATCTATGCGGCAGGCCTCGGCGTTGATGCTGCGCAGCAGGCGGCTCAGGTCATCGCTCCGCAGGCTGCGCTGGGCCAGGCCTTCTTTGGCCGCGCTCAGCTTGCTGGCTTCGGCAATGCGCCCCTGCACGTTTTTCACCAAGGCATCCACGTCCTGCGGGGCCAGGCTGCGGTAGCTGCTCGTAGCAGTGCCGGGGTAGTTGCCGGGCGTGGGGCCGTTGTTGTAGCCGCCGTTGTTAGGCAAGTTGGGATTATTGCCGTAGCCGCCGTTGGGGGCCGGAGTAGTGTTGTAGCCGCCGTTGCTGGGCGCGTTGGGATTATTGCCGTAGCCGCCGTTGGGGGCCGGAGTAGTGTTGTAGCTGTAGCTGTCGCCATCGTTGTAGTCGTCGTACGGTTCGTTGCTGCCGTAGCCCTGGCCGTAGGGCGCGGGGCTGTTGTAGTGCCCACCACCGCCACTGTAGTAGCCGTTGCCGCCATAGCCGGGCGCGTATAGCGCTACGGCATTTACCTGCTGCAGATATAGCGGCCGGCCCGGCCGCGTCACCAGCACAAATGTGGTTTCGAGGCCGGGCTCCAGCCACACGCGGCTGCGGAAGCGCACGGCCCCGCCATACGCCGTGGGCACGCTGAAATCGGCCCAGTGCTGGCCGGGCATCAGTTGGTCGACGTGCACCTGCCGGGCCAGGCCCCGCGTGAGGGGCCGCCCATCAAGCACCAACCCAAACGGTACCCCGCGCTCCGACGAAAAGTTGACATTTGCCGGTACGGGCGGGTAAGCCAGCGCGGGAGATACGGCGGCAAATAAGCTCGCCAGTGCCAGAAGTAGCGCCTTTTTCATTGCAGTAAAGGAGAAGGTTTCGGCCGGAAACTCCGGCCGCTGCTCATCTATTTCCAAAACCTGTGCCACGTTTCGGTAAGGCGGTGGGTATTGTAGGGTGCGGGAGCTAGCCCCGCGCCCTACCCATTTCGTGGCGCAGCAAAAAGCCCCCGCAGCGTTGGCTACGAGGGCTTCTCAAATCAAAATTAACTACTCAGGCTACTTCGCTATCCGAGTCACTTTGAACTCGGTGCGGCGGTTGCGCTGGTACTCTTCTTCCGTCGTCGGCTTCAGCACAAGGGGGCGGGTTTCGCCGTAGCCCTTGGCCGTGATGCGGGCCTTATCGATGCCCTTGCTCACGATGTAGTCAACGGCGGCCTGGGCGCGCTGCTGCGAAAGCTTCATGTTATAAGCGTCCTTGCCGCGCTGGTCGGTGTGCGAGCTCAACTCGATGGAAATTTTGGGGTTATCCATCAAGGTCTGCACCAGCGTATCGAGGCGGATGGCAGCATCCGGCCGGATGTCGTACTTGTTGTAGTCGTAGAGAATATCTTTGACTTCAATAGCCTTGGCCAGAACGATTTTGTTCAGCGTCAGGGTCACCGGTAGCTGAATGTCGTTGGTCAGGTTGGGCAGGGCATCCTGGCTGGGCTTGCGGCCCACGGTGCTCAGGGCCGTGCGGGCCGAGAAGTCGCCGGCGCGCTCAGCCAGCATGTTGTAGCTGGTCACGGAGTCCAGCTTCAGGTTGAATTTGCCGTCCGGGCCGCTCACGGCGCTCAGGCGCTGGCCGTTGGAGCTGGTCACCGTCACAGTAGCACCGGCCAGGGGCAGCGTGGTTTTGGCTTTGTCGTCGCGCTCCAGCACGGTACCGTCGGCGTAGAAGGTCACCAGCTTGAGGGCCTTCTTCTTGAACATGTACTCGTCATCCGAACCCTTGCCACCGGCGCGGTTCGAGCTGAACAGGCCCATGTCGCCGGCCATTGGTACCGGGGCGAAATCATCGGCGGTGCTGTTCACATCGGCCCCCAGGTTCACGGGCTGGCCGTTTTTCACCATAAAGAGGTCGAGCTTGCCCAGGCCGGGGCGTCCGTCCGAAGCGAAGTACAGCGTACCATCCGGGGCCACGCCGGGGAAGTTGTCGTTGCCGGCCGTGTTAATGGTTTCGCCAAGGTTCTCCGCCGGCGAGAAGCGGCCGTTCGGGCCCAGGGTGGCTTTGTAGAGGTCGTTGCCGCCCTGCCCGCCCTTGCGGCCCGAGGCGAAGTACAGCGTGGTACCGTCCGGCCCGAAAGCCGGGGCAAAGTCATCGGCCGTCCGGTCGTTGATGTTGGCCAGCACCGGCTCGCTCCAGGCCCCGGCCTTGAGGTAGGAAATCCACAGGTCAACGCTCAGGTAGCCTTTCTTGCTACCGTCGTTCGAGCGGGCAAACACCATCGTCTTGCCATCTGGGGTGTAGGTGGCGCTGGCTTCGTGCTTGTTCTCGGTGTTGAAAGGACCTTCGAGCTTGCGCACCGTGCCGCCGGTCATGGCCGCCGCGTTATCAAACTTGATGGCATAGAGGTCGTTAAAGTTCTCACCGTTACCGAGGTATTTCTTGCCATCGCGGCCGGAAGCAAACACGAAGTCGCCGGTACCGGCCATCATCGTGCCGCCAAAGTCGGAGCCGGCCGAGTTCAGCGCGTCCACGGGCATCACCTCATACTTGTTTTTAATAGCGGCCACGGCCTTGCTGGCGGCGGCGTTCTTGCTTTCCGTTTCGGCGCGGGCGGCCAGGGTGCGGTTGCCGCCGTTGCTGCCGTAGCTCGCAAACTGCGCCGCGGCCTCGTCGTATTTGCCGTTAGCTTTCAGCGCTTCAGCGTAGCGGA
Organism: Hymenobacter siberiensis; assembly: GCF_018967865.2. NCBI lineage: Bacteria > Pseudomonadati > Bacteroidota > Cytophagia > Cytophagales > Hymenobacteraceae > Hymenobacter > Hymenobacter siberiensis. The sequence continues at coordinate 11,213 of NZ_JAHLZY020000001.1, read as the reverse complement.
AGCCAGCGTCGGCGTTCTTTACTCCGCCATCGATAGCAGCTTTGTAGAAAGGCTCGCTTTCCTCAACCCGGTTCGAGAGGCGATAAGCCTCGCCGATGCGGAAGTTGGAAATGGCGGCACCCTTACCTTTGGCCACATCGGCCTTATACAAGGGAATAGCCAGTTCATACTGGCCGCGGGCGAACTGCTTGTCACCCTTGCTCATACCACCGGTAGTGGCACAGCCGCTCAAAAGCGCGACGGAGCCAGCCGCGGTGCAGACGAATAATAGTTTCCTCATAGGTGAAGTGGGGTGGTGGTGTGGGGAGGGTGAGGGGAGGGAGGAATCAGGAATATTCCCGATTAGATATTTTTGGGTTAGCAATAATACTACGTTTGAAAAGGATTCACGTAAGCAGTCCGTTTTTTTCTTCCTGCCCAAAGTAGCGGGCCAGCCAGGTTTCGCTGGCTGGACGGGGCCAGTGGGTATCCAATTCACCCTTAGTCCCTAGCGTATTATCAAAATAAAACGTGTCCGGCCCTACTGTCCCAGCCGCCACGGCCTCCTTCAATTCCCCGCGCTTCAGCAGCTGCACCGTGCCGGCCTGCAAAAAAGCCATCCGGGATTTTTCCAGCAGCTCCACGCCCAGGTACTGCTCAAGCTGGGCCACAAAGCGCACCGAAGCGTCGATGGAACAGCCGCTTGCGCCGGCCACGCCTTCATCCAGCCCAATCACCAGAAACTGCTGGTGCAGGAATTCGCCCGAGGCCAGCAGGGTGCGGCCGTGGCTGGTCCATTCTTCGGCGAAACGGGCTAGGCCAGGCATCATGCCCACAATCTCCGTCCCGCTGAGCGGGCGGCTGGCCTGGTAAATCCATACCCGGGCTTCGGGCGGAAGCTGGTCGAACGCAACATACATAGAAGGTCGGTTTTAAGGCAGTGAGCATGACCAGGCTGCTCCCCGAAGGTGGGCAGCCCAGTCTTTCAAAGGTATGGGGGTAAACGAAGGCAAGCGTATTTTCTTGCCCTCGCTTACCCCCGAAACCGAATGTGCACCCGTAAAATTTAGGCGTTGATGCCTTCAGCCGAAGCTACCAGCTCGGCTAGGTCGAACACCTGCACCTTGCTTTCCTGCTCCTTGTTCTTCACGCCGTCGCTCATCATGGTCATGCAGAAGGGGCACGATACGGCAATGATGCTACCCTGCAAATCATGCGGGCCGGGGGCGCTGGTTTCGGTTTCCACGCCGCCGAGGTTGGCCAGTGCCTCGGCCTTGCCGCTGAGGGTGGCCAGGGCTTCCTCGGTGCGCTCGATGTTGATTTCCTTTTTGCCGGGCTCAGCTTCTTTCCACATCTGGGCGCCGCCCGCGCCGCAGCACAGGCCGTTGGCGCGGCTGCGCTTCATCTCCACCAAGTCGGCGTCGAGGGCGGCCAGCACGTCGCGCGGGGCTTCGTAAATGTTGTTGGCTCGGCCCAGGTAGCAGCTGTCGTGGAAAGTAATGCGGCGGCCCTTGAAGCTCTCACCCCCGGTCACGCCCACCTTGCCTTCGTTGATGAGCTGCTGCAGGTAGGTGCTATGATGAATAACCTCGTAGTCGCCGCCCAGCGCCGGGTACTCGTTCTTAATGGTGTTGAAGCAATGCGGGCAGGCCGTCACGATTTTCTTAATGCCGTAGCCGTTCAGCGTCGTGATGTTCTGCATAGCCTGCATCTGAAACAGGAATTCATTGCCGGCCCGCTTGGCGGGGTCGCCGGTGCAGCTTTCTTCCAGGCCCAGCACGGCGTACTTGGTGCCCACATGCTCCAGAATGCGCACGAAGGCGCGGGTCACACGCTTGTACCGGTCATCAAACGCGCCGGCGCAGCCCACCCAGAACAGGATTTCGGGCGACTCATTGCGGGCCGCCAAATCGGCCATAACGGGAACATTGATTTGCTTTTTGATTGGTGCTTCAGGAGTCATAGTAGGGAATGCTTGAAGAAGAACGTCATGCTGAGCGAAGCCGAAGCATCTCGCGTGCAGTGGTAACCAATGACGTAACAACAATAGGATTAGTAGTGGCACGCGAGATGCTTCGGCTTCGCTCAGCATGACCGCCTTTTGAGTAATCTAAGCTACCGCAGTAGCGCCTGCCTTCTCCGCCGCAAACAAATCATCGGCCCAGTTAAACCGGTCCGAAGGCGAGAAAGCCCACGGCGCACCGTTGTTCTCAATATTAGAGAACATCACGTTCAGCGAGTTAGGTGCGGCCGATTCCTCCAGCACCAGGAAGCGGCGCATTTCAATAATGCTGTCGAGCGGGTTGATGTTCACGGGGCAGCTTTCCACGCAGGCGTTGCAGGTAGTACAGGCCCAGAGCTCCTCCGGTGTCACCTTGCCGCGCAGCAGGGTGGCTTCCATCAGGTCGGTCACGGGCTCGTGCTTGGCTTCGGCCCCGTACACGTTGGGGCGGAAGATGAGGGGCGAGTTATACTTTTCCTCCATCCGGTCGCGCGTGTCCATAATGATTTTACGCGGCGAGAGCAGCTTCCCCGTCAGGTTGGCGGGGCATACCGAAGTGCAGCGGCCGCACTCGGTGCAGGAGTAGGCGTTCAGCAGGTTCGTCCAGGGCAGGTCTTCCACGTCTTTGGCACCGAAGGGCGCGGGCGGCAGCGGCGAGCCATCGGGCGCGGTAGGAGCGGGCGGCACCACAAAGCTAGGGTCCATCATGGCCTTCACCTCGTTGGTGATGCTCTCCACGTTCGAAAATTGCCCCTGCGGCACCAGCCGCGAGTACCACACGTTCGGAAATGCCAGGATGATGTGGAAGTGCTTGGAACTGGGTAGGTAGTTGAGGAACAGCAGGATGCCGGTGATGTGAATCCACCAGCCCAGGCGCTCCAGTACGTGCAGCGTGCCTTCGTTGGTGGGCAGCAGGCCCACCAGCAGGTTGCTCACGGGGAAAGTGCCGGGCAGGTCTTCGCCGCGCATGGCGTGCAGCTTCAGGTCGGCGGTGTTCATAAAGAACAGGGCCAGCATCAGCGCCACCTCAACATACAGGATGATATTGGCGTCCATCTTAGGCCACAGCCGCAGCTCCGGCCCCGTGAAGCGCTTGAGGGGCGGGTTGCTATTGCGGCGCCACCAGAATGCGGCCACGGCCACAATCACCAGCGCCGCCAGGATTTCATTGGTCGCCATCAGCAAATCATACACCGGTCCGAGGAATTTCAGTGCCCGATGAAAGCCGAAAATGTTGCCAAATAGGCCATCAATGACAATCTCAATCACCTCAATATTGATGACCAGAAAGCCCACGTACACCACCAGGTGCAGCAAAGCCGGCGTCATGCGCTTAAACATTTTCTGCTGACCAAAGGCCACCAGTATGGTTTTCTGAAACCGCTCAGCCGCGTTGCCACTCACGTCGCGCTCGCGCCCAACCAGAATGTTGGCCCGTATTTTCCGGACCTGCCACGCGAAAAAGCCAAAAGCCGCTACCAGGAGCAGTAGAAAGAGGATGGATTGCAACATGCAGTAAAGGTAAGCAAGTGGAAACGTTTGGGGACGCAATATACTCGGCATGCCTACTACTTTTCAAAAACTGTACACTTATTCACACTTTTTTTGCTCAGGTTCTTGCGTCATTGCATTGCATTCGTACCTTTGCGGTCCCATAAGCAACCTAAAGACGCTGCGGGGAGACGGCAACATAGCTCAGTTGGTAGAGCACAGCACTGAAAATGCTGGTGTCGTTGGTTCGATTCCAACTGTTGCCACAGAAAAACCCCTTCACAGCTTGTGAAGGGGTTTTTTGTTTATGTCTTAAACGGAACCCAGTACAGCACAGGCTGACCGGTTCTGGGGCCTGCTCAGCAATGATTGAAAATGCCGGCGTTCCCGCAACAGAAACGATGCTTATCACGAAGTGAAGAGCGGAACTATAATTCTCGCTTTGAAAGTCGGAAATCCCAGCCTTCGTCACCTCACGCCTGTCAACCCGCGGGTTCTGTCCAGTGCCGGTAGCCTACGGGCCCAAGCACTACCGCATCCTTGGTATTAGCAAGCGGGATAGCAGGTTTGGACTTGATGGCGGTGCAATGGCCATGCAAAGCAGCAATGTTTACATAGCCTGCATCTTTGGTAGAACCCCGGCCAACTTCATCGGTGAAAAAAGTGCTTCAGCCACCTCTATCGTATTACCGCTCTCCAGTCGGTCCCGCGCATTCAGGAATACACTAATAGGATGTGATGGGTCCTCCGTGCAGTTTACAGTTCTTGCTCCCATCGCTACTACTATAGAGTAGTGTCACTAAGGCCGCGTTCCCAGGCAAAGGGGGGGCCTGGCTAGCGGCTCATCATAGTATAGGATGCTTAGCATCCGCTCAGGTCACCGTAATACCCCCTTCACTGCAGAATACCCGACCCGCACAGGTATGCCTGGTGGGAAGCAACCCAGCCCAACTTCGGGCCGCTGCGGCCCCCGCCCCCGCCTTCCATCGGAATACGGAGCCCACTACCGCCACACTTTCGGTTACGCACAGCACTATCCTGTCGCTGCCCCCTTCCCCGGTGGCTCTACGCGGTAGCCCCCCACGGTAGCCTCCAACAGCAGTTAGTATCAATGATTGGTTACCGTGCCCCGGTAGCATCTCATATCTTGCCGTCGGCAATGCCTTTGTTACCTCTTACTATATGGAGCACTGCTGCCACTTCCCCCGCTATCACCATTACCCAGCCGGGTAACTATTGCGCGTCGGTACCTGCTCCAGGCAACTGTACCAGTCAATCTCATCGAACCGGGCATGCGAAGCAGCCAATGCCCCTTCTCCCTGAAGGCCGATGCTACGATTTGCGATGTAGCCCCTTATTGCTGCGTATCTCTGCCGTGGCCGCTCCCGGAACCACCTACCGCTGGTCAAACGGGTCAACCGCTGCCATGCTATTGGTGCAGGCCAAGGGCCTGTATGGGCTGGCGCGTAGCTTGGCCGGCGGTATACGGTCGGCTAGTCGGCATATATCATCAAGCAGCTACCGCCTCATCCCCAGCATCGTGCCCCCCGATGGCGACGGCCTCAACAAGCAACTCCCGCCAGCCGGCTTGGCAGGAAACCAAGTCCTCGATGACTACAACCGTGAAGACATCACTTCTACATTGCTAGGCAATACCGTAGTGTATGGGGCATGATGTCACTGCTAGGTACTTACTCCCCCTAATGCGCCAAGCCTCCATTCAACAGTTGCTTCGCGGCTGGGTTGAAGTGGTGCGGTAGCAAGGAGTACGTTAAGAAAGGCAGGGAAAAGCCATTGCTCGACCTTCCGCTGGGGCTTCCCCAATCTGAATACGAGCATCTCAGCCGGCGCTGCTCGTATTCAGGTCAACACCACAGCCGTCCTGCCAGCGATTACTCCGTCCAGATTCGCATAAAAAGCGAAACTACCGAACCCCATATGCCTATCTGCTGGCAATCCATTTCACCCCTAAATATACCGTCAGCATACATACAAGGCGCTTTTGCACGAATCACTAGCTGTTGCCATCCCTTTTTAACCAGCAAAAAGCTGCCATAATCTCAACTATTTCGGCGCCTCGCCTTGCTTATTCAAGAATCTCGCGTACTTTTGCACTCCCAAATCGAACGGAGGCGGGCAGAAAAGCAAGCGAAAAAGAAATTTGTCGCCGGTCTTGGTTCTTGAAAAAACCCCCTTACCTTTGCACCCCGCCACGAATCGAACGGATTCACGGCTTTGAAGCCAGTCTTTTTATTACAACGAAAGTTGAAAAATAAAGTTGGAAATCAAAAAAGTTTCTTACCTTTGCACCCCGAATCGCACTAACCGAGTGCCACTCGCCGCAAAGCAAGCGAAAACGAAAAATAAAAACTTTTCATCTTTTGCTTGTCAGTTAAAAACTTCTTCTTACCTTTGCACTCCCAATCGCAGGAAAGGGAATTGAGAGAAAGAAAAACAGGCAGTTCACACCGCCACACTATCACGCCAACTGGGCTGATACACGTTCTTTGAATGTTTGGAAAAGACAAATAGTAAGGGCTTTTTGCAGCGATGCAGGGAGCAGCAATTACAAGCGTAACACGAATACATGAACTCGTTAATACGAGTCGGATTAGCACTCGACATCAGCCAGTTTTCGAACTGGTGTAGAACATTTTACAATGGAGAGTTTGATCTTGGCTCAGGATGAACGCTAGCGGCAGGCCTAATACATGCAAGTCGAACGGTCTTTAGCAATAGAGATAGTGGCGCACGGGTGCGTAACGCGTAACCAACCTACCTGAATCTGGGGGATAGCCCGCCGAAAGGCGGATTAATACCGCATAAAACTGCAGCTTGGCATCAAGTAACAGTTAAAGATTTATTGGATTCAGATGGGGTTGCGTGCCATTAGCTAGTTGGCGAGGTAACGGCTCACCAAGGCGACGATGGCTAGGGGAGCTGAGAGGCTGGTCCCCCACACGGGCACTGAGATACGGGCCCGACTCCTACGGGAGGCAGCAGTAGGGAATATTGGGCAATGGACGAGAGTCTGACCCAGCCATGCCGCGTGCAGGATGAAGGCTTTCTGAGTCGTAAACTGCTTTTATCAGGGAAGAAAAAAGGGGATGCGTCCTCTACTGACGGTACCTGATGAATAAGCACCGGCTAACTCCGTGCCAGCAGCCGCGGTAATACGGAGGGTGCAAGCGTTGTCCGGATTTATTGGGTTTAAAGGGTGCGTAGGCGGTTCTTTAAGTCCGGGGTGAAAGCCCACTGCTCAACAGTGGAACTGCCCTGGAAACTGGAGGACTTGAGTACAGACGAGGGTGGCGGAATGGATACTGTAGCGGTGAAATGCATAGATAGTATCCAGAACACCGATTGCGAAGGCAGCTGCCTAGACTGTAACTGACGCTGAGGCACGAAAGCGTGGGGAGCGAACAGGATTAGATACCCTGGTAGTCCACGCCGTAAACGATGGATACTCGCTGGTGGCGATAGATGGTCACTGGCTTAGCGAAAGCGTTAAGTATCCCACCTGGGGAGTACGCTCGCAAGAGTGAAACTCAAAAGAATTGACGGGGGCCCGCACAAGTGGTGGAGCATGTGGTTTAATTCGATGATACGCGAGGAACCTTACCTAGGCTAGAATGCGCGTGACCGGCTCAGAGATGAGCCTTTCCTTCGGGACACAAAGCAAGGTGCTGCATGGCCGTCGTCAGCTCGTGCCGTGAGGTGTTGGGTTAAGTCCCGCAACGAGCGCAACCCCTATGTTTAGTTGCCAGCATGTAATGATGGGGACTCTAGACAGACTGCCTGCGCAAGCAGTGAGGAAGGCGGGGACGACGTCAGGTCATCATGGCCCTTACGCCTAGGGCTACACACGTGCTACAATGGACGGTACAGCGGGTTGCCAACCAGCGATGGTGCGCCAATCCCGAAAAGCCGTTCTCAGTTCGGATCGGAGTCTGCAACTCGACTCCGTGAAGCTGGAATCACTAGTAATCGCGTATCAGCAATGACGCGGTGAATACGTTCCCGGGCCTTGTACACACCGCCCGTCAAGCCATGGAAGTTTGGTAGACCTGAAGCTGGTGCTCCGCAACGAAGCCAGTTAGGGTAGAACAGGTAACTAGGGCTAAGTCGTAACAAGGTAGCCGTACCGGAAGGTGCGGCTGGATCACCTCCTTTCTGGAGCAATTCGACTCGTGAGTTCGTGGCGTGAGACGCTTACAATTACAACTTATTATTGTCTTTTCCATCATTCAAACAATTTTGAATCCGAATACGGGCTTGTAGCTCAGGTGGTTAGAGCGCTACACTGATAATGTAGAGGTCCGTGGTTCGAGTCCACGCAGGCCCACTTGGCTTTGCCAAACGGTCTGAAAAGCTCAGGATTCAGTAATACCGATTGACTTCAATAGGAGGTCAATCTCGACACTACTAAATACCAGAGTAGTACACGTTCTTTGACGTAAGGGGTAACAAAAACGAAGCGTAGCGCGCTTGCCTCAGTAATGGGGAAAGCATCTTCTAGTAATAGAAGCAGCGTTTACGAAAAAGAAGTAAGAAAGAGCACACGGGGGATGCCTAGGGTCTCAGAGGCGACGAAGGACGCGATAAGCTGCGATAAGCTGGGGTAGGGGCACATACCCGATAATCCTCAGATTTCCGAATGGGGCAACCCCTCACATGGAAGATGTGAGAGCTGACCAGCTTGACTGGCGGCGGCAAACGCAGGGAACTGAAACATCTAAGTACCTGCAGGAAAAGAAAATAACAATGATTCCCCAAGTAGTGGCGAGCGAACGGGGAGGAGCCCAAACCGGGTTGGTTACGGCCAATCCGGGGTTGTAGGACCACGACATCTGATTGAATCGAGTTAGCTGAAGCCGTTGGGAAACGGCACCATAGACGGTGAGAGTCCGGTAAGCGACAATTCTGATTCACGGTAGTGGGATCCTGAGTAGGGCGGGGCCGGAGAAACCCCGTCTGAATCGAGCGGCACCATCCGCTAAGGCTACATACTCCTGAGACACCGATAGTGAACTAGTACCGTGAGGGAAAGGTGAAAAGAACCGGGAATACCGGAGTGAAAAGAACCTGAAACCGTGTGCTTACAAGCAGTTAGAGGGATTTAGTGTCCTGATAGCGTGCCTTTTGCATAATGAGCCTACGAGTTACTCCTCCCCGGCAAGGTTAAGCGCTTTAAGGCGCGGAGCCGCAGCGAAAGCGAGTCTGAATAGGGCGTGCAGTCGGGGGGGGTAGACGCGAAACTTTGTGAGCTACCCTTGAGCAGGTTGAAGGTGCGGTAACACGCACTGGAGGACCGAACCAGTTTCCGTTGAAAAGGATTTGGATGACTTGAGGGTAGGGGTGAAAGGCCAATCAAACTGAGAAATAGCTCGTACTCCCGAAATGTATTGAGGTACAGCGTCGTGGTTGAGGTCATTGGAGGTAGAGCTACCAATAGGACTAGGGGGTGTCAGAGCCTACCGAATCCTGATGAACTCCGAATGCCAATGGCTATACACGGCAGTGAGGCCTGGGGTGCTAAGGTCCCCGGCCGAGAGGGAAAGAACCCAGACCAACAGCTAAGGTCCCTAAATCTAGATTAAGTTGAACAAAGGAGGTCCACTTGCTTTGACAGCCAGGAGGTTGGCTTGGAAGCAGCCATTCCTTTAAAGAGTGCGTAACAGCTCACTGGTCGAGCGAGCGGGCGTCGATAATACGCGGGCATCAAATCTAGTACCGAAGCTTTGGATGTGATGTGCAAGACCATCACGTGGTAGGGAGCATTCTCCTTGCGGTGAAGGCGTGTCGTCAGGCATGTTGGAGCGTGGAGAAAAGCATATGTAGGCATGAGTAACGATAATGCGGGTGAGAAACCCGCACGCCGATAGACTAAGGTTTCCAATTCAACGCTAATCGGAATTGGGTTAGTCGGGACCTAAGGGGAAGCCGAAAGGTGCACTCGATGGACAGCAGGTTAATATTCCTGTACTAATGGTAGCAAGTGATGCAGTGACGCAGAAGTGAAAGCACCGCGGGCGGACGGAAGTGCCCGTTGAAGGCCGTAGGTATTGGGACCGTAGTTAAGTACGCGGACCTAGCCGAAAGCTGATAGTACCGTACGACCTTCGGGTCACGCGGATAGTGTGCCTAATCGGACTGCCAAGAAAACCTGCTAAGCGTTTTAATGCTATTATTACCCGTACCGCAAACCGACACAGGTAGTCAAGGAGAGTATCCTGAGGCGCTCGAGTGAATCACGGCCAGGAACTCGGCAAAATGGACCTGTAACTTCGGGAGAAGGGTCGCTTCCTCGTTGCAAGACGAGAAGCCGCAGTGAAAAGGCCCAGGCGACTGTTTAACAAAAACACATGACTTTGCTAACGCGCAAGCGGACGTATAAGGTCTGACACCTGCCCGGTGCCGGAAGGTTAAGAGGGGAACTTAGTCGCAAGGCGAAGGTTTGAATCGAAGCCCCGGTAAACGGCGGCCGTAACTATAACGGTCCTAAGGTAGCGAAATTCCTTGTCGGGTAAGTTCCGACCTGCACGAATGGTGTAACGATCTGGGCGCTGTCTCAGCCGTGAGCTCGGTGAAATTGTAGTCTCGGTGAAGATGCCGAGTACCCGCCACGGGACGGAAAGACCCCGTGCACCTTTACTATAGGTTGCCATTGGTGTTGGGTTCGGCATGTGTAGCATAGGCGGGAGGCGCTGAGCCGGGGACGCTAGTTCTCGGGGAGCCAACGTTGAAATACCGCCCTTGCCGTGCCTGATGCCTAATCCCGGAATACCGGGAGACAGTGGCTGCTGGGTAGTTTGACTGGGGTGGTCGCCTCCAAAAGAGTATCGGAGGCTTTCAAAGGTCCACTCAGTACGCTTGGTAACCGTACGCAGAGCGCAATAGCATAAGTGGGCTTGACTGTGAGGCCGACTAGCCGAGCAGGGTCGAAAGACGGATATAGTGATCCGGTGGTTCCGCATGGAAGGGCCATCGCTCAAAGGATAAAAGGTACGCCGGGGATAACAGGCTGATCTCCCCCAAGAGCTCATATCGACGGGGAGGTTTGGCACCTCGATGTCGGCTCGTCACGTCCTGGGGCTGGAGAAGGTCCCAAGGGTTCGGCTGTTCGCCGATTAAAGTGGCACGCGAGCTGGGTTCAGAACGTCGTGAGACAGTTCGGTCCCTATCTGTGGTGGGCGTTGGAAATTTGACAGGACCTGTCCTTAGTACGAGAGGACCGGGATGGACCAGCCGCTGGTGCGCCGGTTGTACCGCCAGGTGCAGCGCCGGGTAGCTACGCTGGGACGAGATAAGCGCTGAAAGCATCTAAGTGCGAAACTCACCTGGAGATGAGATTTCCCAATGGAAGGCCCGTCGGAGATGACGACGTTGATAGGCGGCAGGTGAAAAACTAGAAATAGAATAGCTGAGCCGTACTAAGTGGCCGAGGGCTTCTTTTCATCCGCAAGGATGGCGTCGAGCGCGCACAATACGTTTCGTTTTTGTCCCCTTATGTCGAGTTATTGAGGAGTGTGTTCCTGCGCAAGCAGGGTAATAGAACACGCACACTCCCCGCCAGCAATGGTGGCTTTAGCCCGGGTGTTCACCTCTTCCCATTCCGAACAGAGTCGTTAAGCCCCGGTGCGCCTATGGTACTGCCTTCACCGGTGGGAGAGTCGGTCGCCGCCAACCTTACAACAGGAAATCCTCTTGGATGCTTTCACCAGCAACCAAGAGGATTTTT